>JAPKDA010000174.1 GCA_028822695.1 Akkermansiaceae bacterium | reverse complement strand
GGGATGGGAACCCGGAACCCGGACGGGGAGAGAGGAGATTAGCCGGCTGAGGCCGGGAGGGAATTGGTGGGCGACCGGGACGGATCACTTTACTGGTGCGGCGGGATGCCACAGCCACAATAGAACTAGGCGAGTTGTTTGGTGAGCCAAGATCCGAAGGTGGGGTGGTTGTGGAGGTCGTATTGGTGGCAGCTGAGGCCGAGTTCGCGGCCGGTGGCGATGTTCTCGGGGAGGTCGTCGATGTAGAGGGTTGTTTCGGGTTTGAGGTTGTGGAGTTGGAAGGCGGTTTCGTAGATGGCGGTTTCGGGTTTGAGAGAACCGACTTCGTAGGAGAAGACGCGGCCATCGAAGAGGTTCATGACGGCGTAGGTTTGTTGAACCCAGGGGCCGTGGATGACGTTGATGTTGGAGAAGAGGAAGAGGCGCAGCCCGGCGGTTTTCATGGCGGCGATGGCCTCCCACATGGGCTTGATGGGCTGAAAGATGGAACGCCAGGTGTCGCGGAATGTGCCGGGGCTACCGGTGAAGTCGAGTTTGCCAGAGGCCCAACTGATGAATTCATCTTCAGCGAGTTCTCCTGATTCGAACTCGTCTTTGCGTTCGAGGAGGGAGTGAACGCGGAGGAGGGGGTCGGAGGTGTCCTCGGGGACGAGGCGCAGAAGAGCGGATTCGAAGTCGAAGGAGAGGAGGACATTGCCGATGTCGACGAGGGCTGCTTTTGGGCGCATGATTTTTTGGAGAACGTCGAATTGTTGAATGGAGAGGGGGAAGAACTGCCCGGATTGTAGTCGGGAGTGGGGGAATAGAAACCCAGATTCGTATCATTCTTCTTTAGAGGTGGAATCGACGAGATTGAGGATGAAGTTGGCGGCGGTGGCTGAGGCTTGGGGGCAGGCGTGTTTGGTGAGGCGGCGTTTTTGTTGACGCCAGAGGGCGGCGTGGTCGGTGAGGAGGTCGCGAAGGGAGGCGGAAAGGCGATCGGGGCTGTCGGCGAGGGATCCGCCCCCGATGATTTTAAGAAGGTTGAGGTTGCCCTCCTCCTGGCCGGGGACGAGGTGGTGGATGAGCATGGGGCAGCGTGCGGCGAGTGCCTCGTGGACGGTGGCGCCGCCGGCTTTGCCGATGACGAGGTGGTGGTTACAGAGGAGTTCGGGGACCTTCTTCGTCCAGCCTTTGATCTTGACGCGGCCGGGGTAGGCTTTCTGGATTTCGCGGGCCCGGCTGTAGAGTTTTCTGAGGTTTCGTCCGAGGACGATGGTGAGTTCGGTGGGCCATCCGGCGTGGTCGAGGACGGCCCGGGCGGCGCGTCGGACGGTGGGGCGTTTTGGCGTGGGGAAAAAGAGGACGCGGAATGGTTTGGCGTCGTCGTCGGCGCTGATGGGGTTGAGCTTGCTGAAGCGATCGTCGACGGGAAACCCGGTCTCGACGATGCGGCGTGGGGCGATGTCGAAATCGATGAGGTGGCGTCTGGTTTCCGGATCGGTGACAAGCCAGTAATCGGTGGGGGCGTTGCGCCAGGCGGCGTTGATGTTGATGGAGTCGGTGACGACGGTGACGACGGGGCAGCGGGGGATGTCTTTGCAGAAGGAGCGTTCGAGGAAGTAGGGGTAGAGCGGGTAAGTGCTGACGACGACGTCCGGGCGGAACTCCTGGAGGCTGCGATGGAGAGCGGCTTCCGGACGTCGCATGAGGGGGAGGGTGTCTTTGGAGAAGTCCCTCCGTTCGACGCTGTTGTAGATTTTTGACCAGGTACGCGGGGCGTAGGTGGTGGTGAAGCGGTAGCTGGAGCGGATGAGTTCGTTGACCCAGGGGGCACCTTTGGCACAGGGGTCGACGACCTGCACCTCCGCATGTCCGGAAAGAGCGCAGGCGAGGTTTCGGGCGGCGCTATTGTGTCCGTCGCCGAAACCCGCGGAGGTGATCAGGACACGGGGTTGGCGGTGATCCGTCATCTGGAGGGGGTTGTACCGGGGCTAGGGGGTTGCGTCGACCTACATTTCGGTGCAAGTTGTTGTTCTAAGGACTATGCGGAAGAAGAGAGATCATCGCTCGAAGCGCGATTTTCCGGGGATTCGGGCCGTGCCGGAAGAATCCGGGGATGGGGGTGACGAGGTGGTTCGGTTAGACTCCGAGGGTGTGCAGGAGGGACCGAAGGTCGAGCGGTTGAAGGTGGGGCGTCCGGCCCGGGTGAAGCGAAGCTGGCCTTCCGGGTCGAGGACGGAGTTGGCGGTGGATTTGAAGTCGGACACACCGGAGGTCGATGGGGTGGTGGAGGAGGTGAAGGACTTGGAGGAGCTGTGGGAGGGAGGCCGGTCGAAGATTCCGAAGGTGCCGATCGGTTGGGTGGTCGTGTTGATCGGTTTTGTGGTGAGCGTGCTGGTGGTGGCATTGTGGAAGATCCCCAAAGGAGACAGCAATCTGGATCGCAAGGTGGCGAAGGTTGCGGAGATGTTGGAGGTGGAGCGACAAAACAACATCGAGGCGGCGGGGTTGGCAGATCAGATCCAAAACGTGATCGAAGCCTATCTTGAGGCGGAAACGGTGGAGGAGAAACTGAAGTATGTCCGCATGCCTGCCCGGGTTCGTCCGCTGATGGAGGACTACTACAAGGCCCAGCCATTGGTTCCGACGAGTGCGGGAGTGGTTTATCATTTCGAGCCGGTGGCCGTGGGTAACTATCCCTTTGTTTTCTTGAAGATGGCTTTGAAGAAAGGTGGAACGGTGATGTTGTTGTTGGAGGAGACCCAGGATGGGGAGGTCAAGGTGGATTGGGAATCGCAGGTTGCGTATCAAGTGATGACTCTGGACGAGTTTGTGGAAAAGCGCCCGACGGAGGGGGTGGAGTTCCGTGTCCTGGTAGAGTATGACGAATACTACTCCTTTGAATTTTCGGATTCGGATCGTTACGTGAGCCTGATGATCAAGGAGCGGGATGATCCGGGGTTTCTCTTTGGGTATGTTGAGCGATATTCTGATACGCATGACCAGCTGATCGAGATTTTGGGGAAGGAACGGGGTGTGATGAAGCCGATGATTTTGAAGGTGAGATTTTTGCCTGGAGGGCGTGGAGCTCGCACCGTGTTGGTGGAAGAGGTGGTGTCTCCGGGGTGGGCCGTGGTATCGGCGCCGGGGGAGGTGGAGGAGGAGGAGTAGGAGGAGTAGGAGGAGGAGGAGTAGGAGGAGGAGGAGTAGGAGGAGGAGCAGGAACTGTGGTTGCGGGGAGAGGGAGG
>JAPKDA010000059.1 GCA_028822695.1 Akkermansiaceae bacterium | reverse complement strand
CGAGCGGACGTCGTAAAATACGCCCATTTTCATCGTCCTGTTTTTGTTGGATTACGACGGGAGTGGAAAATAAGTGAGTTCTCGGGATGGTCGGAGAATGGATTTTTTCGGAGGCATGAAAGAGGCTCGGAATGACAATTTCACGACGTGAAGGAGCGTGCCTGGCGGAGACGCCGATCACGTCATTGTGACCGAGGTGGGTCCGGGACAGACACGCTCTCCGTTGTTCGCAAGTGAACCAGCGTCCGCTATGTTACAAAGCGGATGTTGAGTTGCCCCAAGGTCCGGTCGATTCTTAGGACGACCAGATTCCGAGATCGAGCAACTGTTTCGAGGCGGCCTCGGCCCAACCTCGGTTCGCGGCAGGCGAGGCTGGGGAAGGGTGAAGGACTGTTCCCACTTTTAGATCTTCCGGAGCAACGCTGCGGAGGCAGTTTTCCGCATACTTGCCGATTCCGATGGCCCAATCTGGATCTAGAATCCTGAGAACAGTTTGGAGGTGCTGGTTGCATGCTTCATGTAGCGGAGTGGTTTCCTCTGCAGGGAGTTTGTCCGGGGTGCGATTGCGCCCTGATTCTTCCATGAACACGAGCGGGCAGTAGTTCAGGACGAGGTGGTCGGCGAAGAAGTGCTCAGCCTTTCCGAATCGATCTTGGAAGAGACCCCAGAGTCTGCGGCCGCTGACTTCGGATCGTGTGCAGGAGAATCCGTCCACCTGACGTTTGGGATGCTCATTCTTGGGTTTTCCAATGGGCGTCTCGATACCCATCCAGTCTCGGACTGCCTCAACTTCTCCAAAGGGCACCCCGACCTGGGACATTCCCCACGGCCCTGGATTCATTCCCAAGAGGACGATACGCTTCTCAGAGTTGCCGAACCTTTCGAGGTAGAGCTGGTGTGCCTCCCAGGCGTAGTCGAGAGGATTGTAAACATGGGTAACAGGCTCCGCGAAGGTGAGCTTGTTGACTTCGGAGCGGAGCTTCTTGGCGGCTTTGATGAGCTGATCGGAGAGTTGATTTTTCTGTGCCATGGCGGAGGTTAGGATTCGAGGCTCTCGGCGAAGGCCTTGAGCCTACTGTCGGTTCTGTGAGCGGGTTGATCCCGTTCGTCCTTCAGGTTGACCAGCGTGTCTGAGCAGACCCCGATTTTCTCGGCAAGCGTCTCATATGAGGTTCCAGTCTCTCGACGAAATTGCTCAATCAAGTTTCCAACGTCATCGCGGTCGATATCTGGGGAGTAGGGGACGAGGATCGTGTCGGCGCGGGCCAGCCAGCCAGCGTTGGCGGCGGAGAGATCGTTGAGGGTGGCCGTGTTCCAGGTCACTTCGACGACTTCGACCTCGAATCGATCCAGAAGTCGGGGGGCGATTTTCGGAAGAAGGAAGAGGCCTGCGATGAGGAGGATGATGAGAACCAGAAGAAATCTGCCGACCCATTTCAGGATCCGCCGGCGACGGGGGAGTCGTGGTTTCGGATTATCGGGCTTGGTGGGCATGATCGGTGGCGCTGGCAGGAACATAGACGCGGGGCGGGGCAAAGTCAGGCGCGCTCTGGCCGATTGTGGGTTCCTGAACTTCGATCACCAGCTTCCTTAGCTTAACTGCCCTGAGGCCCGTGGAGAATGGGAGTTCTTGAGGACGGGGGTGATGCCGTGGTGGGTGGTGTTGGAGTGAGATTACGTCGGTAATATCAACCGTTATTAATCGTTCAATTGTTGGTGAGGCCAGTGAAATGAAAGAAGTGGGTCGATTGGGCCGAAGATCAGTAATGCAAATTCCAAAATCCCTGTGGGCTGGTCTGTTTGGTGTGGCTGCGGTGTTCTCTCCCGTGATGGCTGAAGCGCCGGTGAAGGTGTTTATCCTGGCAGGGCAGTCGAATATGGAGGGGAAGGCGCAGAATAAGTTGCTGGAGCATCAGGCGACGGACGCCAAGACGAAGGAGCAGTTTGCGCATTTGCGGACGGACGGGGAGTGGATCGTGCGGGATGATGTGATGATCAAGTATTTGGGCCGTCACGGTGGCTTGACGATTGGTTACGGCTCGCCGGATCGGACGGGGGCGGAGTTGGAGTTTGGAAATACGATGGGTGATCATTTCGAGGAGCCGGTCTTGTTGATCAAGACGGCGTGGGGCGGCCATTCGTTGGTGAAGAAGTTTCGCTCGCCGTCGGTGGGCTTGCCTTCGGAAGATGATCTGGAAGCAGAGTTGAAGAAGGCGCAGGAGCGGACGACGAAGAACAACGAGAAGAAGAAGCGGAACGATCCGCTGCCGACGATGGGGGATCTCAAGGCGGGGTATGGGCCGTCCTATCGGGAGATGTTGAAGGAAGTGAAGGAGACGCAGGAGAACTATGAGACGATGTTTCCCTCGCTGAAGGGCAGGACGCTGGAGATCACGGGCTTTGTTTGGTTTCAGGGATGGAACGATCAGTACAACGGTGCGGAGGCGGAGTATGAGTCGAACATGGCGCACTTCATCAAGGATGTGCGGAAGGATTTCAATGTGCCGAAGATGCCTTTTGTGATCGGGGTGATGGGGCAGAATGGATCGAAGGAGGCGAAGGGGGCGATGAAGGTGATTCAGGATGCGCAGATGGCGATGGAGAAGGTGCCGGAGTTCAAAGGGAACGTGAAGGCGGTGCGGACGGATGTGTTGGTCGATAAGGCGGCCGAGGCGCTTTACCCGACGTGGAGGGATAACGTTCCGGAGTGGGAGAAGGTGGGTTCGGACCACGGGTATCACTACTTGGGCAGTGCCATTTGGTTCAACCGGATGGGGAAGGGCTTCGGGGAGGCGATGTTGGAGATCTTGGGGGGGAAGAAGTAGCGGGAAGGGATGGATTTGCCGAAGATGATTCATTCGCGGCGGGATTCCGGAGACGGGAGCGGTGAGGCAAATCGGGTGAATTCTCGGGTTGCGGCGGTGTAGCCACCGGGCGCCGCGGAGCGATCGTCCCCTATCGGAGGCGGCTGTCGCCGGGATTGAAGGAGGGCCATTCGGGCTTGTCTGGCACGGCAACTGCGCCTAGTGATCCCACCGCGATGAGTAGCCTTGGAATCATGACTTCGGGAGGGGATGCGGCGGGAATGAACCCGGCCGTTCGGAACGCCGTGGAGCGCGCCGTGGCGCTGGGGATGAAACCCTATTTGATCTATGACGGGTTGAAGGGCTTGATCGATGACAGCATCATGCCGGCGGAGGAGGTGAATTTGTCTGGGATGCTTTGTCGGGGTGGGACGATGCTGAGGACGGCCAGGAGTAAGAGGTTTTTAGAGTTAGAGCATCGCGAGCGGGCCAAGGACAATCTTGCCCGGCGGGGGATCGACAAATTGCTGGTGGTGGGAGGAGACGGATCGTTTCGGGCGCTGAATCAATTTTACTCGGATTTTGGAATACCCTTCGTCGGTATTCCCGCGACGATCGACAATGACATCGCAGTGACGGAATACTGTCTTGGGGTCGACACGGCATCGAATGTGATCGTCAACGCGATTGACAGTCTGCGTGACACCGGGACGTCGATGCGGCGGGCTTTCGTGGTGGAGGTGATGGGTCGGGATTGTGGCTATCTGGCGATGGTGGCTGCGCTGGCCTGCGGAGCAGAGGTTTGTATTGTCCCGGAGTTCGAGTATGACTTGGATTCTATTACGGAGCGGTTGAAGAACCGGCTGCATGTGGAGCGGCACTCCGTCTTCGCGATCGTGGCTGAGGGAGTGAAGGTCGGGGATTACTTGACGCGCATGTTCAACGACAACCTGGGAGTGGATTCCCGGATGACCGTGCTGGGTCACATCCAACGGGGGGGGTCGCCGACGATTTATGACCGGGTGATGGGCTACAAGTTTGCGATGGAGGCGGTCAATGCGCTGCACCGTGGGGAGCAGGGGAAGATCGTGGTCTACCGTAGTGGATCGGGGTTTGACCTGGTGCCGGTGCAGGAAGTGGCGGAAGGGAAGTCGACGGTCGATCCGGTGTTGATGGAGATGTGTCGTCCGCTGAGCGTTTGAGGCTCAATACTCCCGGTCGAGGAGGTAGTGGGCGATTTCCTCGAGGTGGAGGGCCTGCTTGCGGAAGGGTTTGAGGGCGCCGAGGGCCTTTGTGGTGAGGCGTTTGGCTTCCTTCCGAGACTTTTCGAGGCCGAGGATGGCGGGGTAGGTGGCCTTGTCGACGGCGGCGTCCTTGCCGGCGGTTTTACCGAGCTTCTCGGTGGACTGGGTGACGTCGAGGATGTCGTCGATGACTTGGAAGGCGAGGCCGAGGTTGTAGCCGAAATCGGTGAGGGCTTGAAGTTTGTGCGGGGTGGCGTTGGCGGCCATGCCTCCGAGGCGCACCGAGCAGGTGAGGAGTGCGGCAGTCTTCGCTTCGTGGATGCGGATGAGGTCGCGCTTGGTGAGCTTCTTGCCTTCGCCTTCGAGGTCGAGGACTTGGCCTCCGATGAGCCGGCGACTGTCGCCGGCTTGGGCGAGTTCGGTGATGTAGTGCTGCGCTTGGTAGCGTGAGCAGGGTTTCATTTGCGCGAGGATGGCGAAGGACTCGGTGAGGAGGGCGTCGCCAGCGAGGACGGCGATGGCGTCGCCGAAGACCTTGTGGGTGGTGGGGCGGCCGCGACGGAGATCGTCGTCATCCATGCAGGGGAGGTCGTCGTGGACGAGGGAGTAGGTGTGGACCAACTCGACTGCGCAAGCTGCGGGAAGTGCTGCATCGGAATCGCCACCGCAGGCTTCGGCTGCGGCGAGGACGAGGATGGGCCGCAGTCGTTTGCCTCCGGCGAAGACCGGGTAGCGCATGGCTTTGTGAATGGTGGCTGGGCGGACCGATTCGCGGGGCATGGAGTTGCGCAGAGCGGCATCGACGCGGCGTTGCTGATGGCGGAGGTAGACTTTAAGGTCGGACATTTTCGGAAGTTATTGGTTATCCGTTATTAGGGGGAACAGATTGAATCGGCTGGGGCCGATTGGTCAGATGAGTTCGGCGATTTGGACGGCGTTGAGGGCGGCGCCTTTGCGGACCTGATCGCCGACGACCCAGAGGGCGAGGGCGTTGGGGAGGACTTGGTCCATGCGGATGCGGCCGACGAGGCAATCGTCCTTATTGGTAGTGTCCAGAGGCGTTGGGTAGAGGTTTTGTTCCGGGTCGTCGCAGAGTCGGATGCCGGGGTAGCCATCGAAGGCGGCCTTGGCGGCTTCCACGGTGACGGACTTTTCGAACTGGGCGCTGAGCGAGACAGAGTGGGAGCGGTAGACAGGAACGCGAACGCAGGTGCAGGTCACACTGAGTCCGTCGAGGCCGAGGATCTTGCGGCCTTCGTTGAGCATCTTTTGTTCTTCCTTCGTGTAGCCGTCGTCGAGGAAGCAGTCGACTTGCGGGATCACGTTGAAGGCGATCTGGTGAGGGTAGACGTTCTTCTCGAAAGGCTCGTCGTTGGCGAGAGCCTTTACTTGGCTCTCGAGCTCGATGATTCCCTGTGCGCCACTGCCGGAGACCGCCTGGTAGCTGGAGGCGATGATGCTTTTCAGGCCAAACTTCTGATGCAGGGGGAAGAGTCCCATGAGCGTGACGATGGTCGTGCAGTTGGGATTGGCGATGATGTTCTTCGGTCGATTGGCCGCGGAGTCGGGATTGATTTCAGGAACGATGAGGGGGACGTCGGGGTCCATCCGAAAGGCGGAAGAGTTGTCGATGACGACGGCGCCTGCAGCAGCTGCAGCGGGACCGAACTCTTCGGAGATGCGGCCGCCGGCACTGAAGAGAGCGATGTCGATCTCGGAGAAGGCGTCCTTGGTGAGCTCCTTCACAGTGATGCCTTCGCCGCGGAACTGGAGGGTCTTTCCGGCGGACCGTGCGGAGGCGAGGAGAGTGAGTTTTGAGAGGGGGAAATTGCGTTGCTCGAGGCAGGTGAGCATTTCGGCGCCGACTGCTCCGGTCGCTCCGACGATGGCAAGATGTGGTTCTGTCGACATGGTTCTGGGCCGCGTCCTGAGGATTGCGGGGCGCGGAGTCTATCGGAGAAATTTCGGGTTTCAACTGTGAGGGCCCGGAATACAGGAAAATTTCAGAGGAATCGTCCTTGATTGCAGCTTGGCGCAGGGTATGCTTTGTCTTTGTGGAGCCCCTGTTAGTAAGGGATTTCACGATCAAATAATACAAACTATGAAGACCTTACACATCATTGCCCTGACGGTGGTGGCAGCCGGCGCGCTGCTCACCAGTTCTTGTTGCTCTCAAGAAGCTCCTGCCCCGATTCCTTGCGTCGGAAAATAATGCTTCCGTCGTTGGCGAATCCCGCCACAATCGGAGCGTCATTGAGAATCAATTGACTGTAACATCATGAAAATCGCAAAAATTATTGCCGTTCTCGGAGCGCTGGCTGGCCTGACGCTTTCTTCCTGCAGCTCGGACTCTGGTCCGACCGCGCCTCTTCCGGTCCCTGGACCGGTTGATTTCGGGAAGTAAACAATTCATAATCCGGCACGGTGCCCGACTTGGGCCCGTGCTGGATTTTTTTCGGAATTCGGATCGACGACCGACCGGGCAACCTTTAGCAACATCCCGACATGAAGCGCATTACCACGATTCTCGCATTGGCCGCAGTGGCTCTAATTTCTGGGGGTCTCAGCTCCTGCGGTTGCTGCTCCGGTGAGGCTCCAACCCCTCCGTTGCGTCCGCTGCCACAGTTTAACGAAATTCCGCAGATCCAATACGGAAAGTAGGTTCTGGAGGAGCCCTGTGGGGTATTTCCAGCTAGAAACTATCCGGAGAGACGACCTGACGGCCATATTACCGAATGATCAAAGTCACGAGTTTTCGTGGCTTTTTTTTGTTCGGATTGGGCGGGGTCGTAGTTTGTTAGAGTCTGGCAGGAGGGATTAAAATCTGGGAATAATATGATCGAACCAGACAAAAAGGTCCACGGAGGGCAAAGGGACTCCCATCGCCACGAGGTGGCGAAGGAGGATGTTAACCCAAGTTTCGCACTGATCGGCTGGAGGGCCTATCAGTACCTAGAGTTCCCTTGGGAAGGCGCGGCATCGGGCTCTAGGAATATCCAACCGCTGATTACCAGTGGGTTAAAAGTATTTCGCCGCGTAAACTCCGCGATTTTGGCAAAATTTCGCAGGAAAATGCGAAGATTGGGTTAAGGGTGCTGAAGACCACCGCGCTTCTTAATGACTCAAAAAGGGATCACCCACCTCTGCATCTTCATTGCCCTCGCCTGCCTGGGCACCATTGTCTGGCTTCAGACGGCTGAAAAACCGGTCCTTCCTGTCGATGAGAAGGTGGAGATGAAGGAAAACCTTTTTGGTGAGTTGGTGCCGGTGAATCAGAAAGAGCCAGAGGGCCTGGGTGTAGCGGGGCAGATTCTCATTCGCGGCATCGTGTTCCTCGTGATCGGTCTTTATGCTGCGGCGATGTTCATCGGCTACGTGTTGCCGAAGGTGGTGAACCGTGCCACGCGAGAGATGTACGGATCTGGAGCGGAGGAGGAGAATGACCCCTTCCACGATGCGCGGGTCCTCTTTGCGAAGGGCGACTATGTGGGAGCGATTGAGGTCTATCGGGACGCGGCCAAAAAAACTCCGGATGACCGGTTTCCATGGGTGGAGATTTCCAAGATTCAGAACGCCAACCTTGAGGATCCCGAAGCGGCGATTGTCACTTTGAGGGAGGGGCTGGAATCACAAGAGTGGTCGGTGAACAATGCGGCCTTCTTCCTCTTCAGGATTGCAGAGCTTTATGAGAAGGGGATGGAGGATGTGATGACCGCGATCCAGTTGCTGGAGCAAGTGGTTCAGCTTTTTCCCGAAACGCGGCATGCCGCCAATGCGACTCACCGTTTGCGGGAGTTGGGGGTCGTTTAAAACACAGGATGGGGGAACGTGATGCCAGGGACGAGTAGTTTACTGGCACGGGTGCCGCTGGCCGGGTTGGTGCTGGGCTGCTTTGCGGGGATTTTCTGTGCGGTGTGGAGCTGTCCCGGCTGGATGTTGGCGCTGTTGATTCCCGGGGCCTTTCTGGTTTGGCGCGGTGCTTCGGTGCAGGTTGGGCTCGCCCTGCTGGGCTGGTTGCTGATGTGGGGAATGCATGGAGCGCGCCTGCAGAACATGGGAGATCTGGAAGCGCGGCTGGTGCCGGGGGACAGGCTCGAGTTGGAGGTGGTGGTCGGGGAAGTTCGGGAGCCAGGTGGATTTCATCCCGAGGCGATGGTGGAAGTCCGGAGCGGAGAAGGGGTGGGCGGACGATTGGGTTTGCGTGGCTTGCCGATGCAGGTCCGGCCGGGCGACTGCTTGCGGGTGACGGGGCGGGTGCGGTTTGCAGAGGCTGCCCGAAATCCCGGAGTGCTGGATCGTGTGGAAATGCAGCGGAGGAGCGGCTTGGGCGGGGAGCTGTGGGTGGAGCGGATGGAGGTGCTCGATGAGAGAGCGATGATGATGTGGCCACGCCGGGTGGCTTGGGATCTCCGGGGGGTGGTCCGTGAGAGGATCGTGATGGGTTTGGAGGAAGGGAGCCTGCAAGCGGCGTTGATTCGTGCCTTGGTGCTGGGGGAGCGGGATGGGAATCAGATGGAGGCGTTTGATTCCTTTCGACACAGTGGAACGATGCATGTCTTTGCGGTGAGTGGCTTGCATGTGGGGATGATTGGTTTGTTAGCGTGGGGGTTGTTGCGCTTGCTACGTGTGCCCCGTTGGTGGGGGATCTGGGTGGTGTTGGGGGTGATGTGGGGGTATGCGATGGTGACGGGACTGCGTCCTCCCGCGATGAGAGCGGCCTTGATGGCGACGGTGTTCCTGGCGGGGTTTGTGGTGCGTCGTGATCCGGTGCTCGGCAATGCCTTGTTGGCCAGTCTGCCGTTGGTCTTGCTGGGTGATTCGTTTCAATGGCAGCAGCCGGGATTTCAGCTGTCCTATCTGGTGGTGGCCTCGATCATTGTCGTGAGCCCGATGTGTTTGGGACTGGCGCGGCCATGGTGGCAGGGGGATCCATTTTTGCCGCGGGTGTTGTATACGCGGACGCAGAGCTTTTTGGGGGTCGCTCGGGAGAAGGTGGGTTCCTTGGCTGTGGTGTCCTTTTCGGCGTGGTTGGGATCTTTACCATTGATGTGGGGGCATTTCGGATTGGTCACCCCGGCAGCGGTGGTGGCGAGTTTGGTGTTGGTGCCGATGGTCTTTGTGATTCTGGGTTTGGCGATCGTGGGGCTCCTGGGTGGAGTGATTTGGGAGCCGCTGGAGGTGGGTATCAACCGGGTGAATGGAAGCTTGGTGACGGGAGCGCATCACTTGGCGCGGAGTTTCGCGGCGGTGCCGGGGAGTCACTTTGAGGTGGGCGAGGGGCGCTGGTGGGGAGATGGCTTGTTGGTGTTCGATCTGCGCGACGGGGACGGGGCGGCGTATTTCGGCGGGGATGGGGGGTTGTTGATCGACACGGGAGGGCGTCGGGAGTTCGGGCGGGTGGTGTTTCCGGCGATGCGCAAATCTGGCGTGCAACCGAGAGCGCTGGTCGTGAGTCATCCCGACGGGGGGCATTGCGGCGGAGCTCCCGGGGCGGTCAGGGCGTGGCCGGTGGAGCAGATTCTTCTACCGGTGCGGGAGGCCCTGAGTCCGTCCTTTCGCGAACTTCGCGAGGTGGCGGAGGTGGAGTCTGCCGAGGAATTTTTCGCAGACTCCGGATCGCGCTATCCCTTGGCGGACGGCGCGGAGTTGGAAGTTCTCTACTCGCCGGGGGAGGGGGAGGGCAGCCTGGCCGACGACCGTTGTCTGGTGTTGCGGATTCACTGGAAGGGCTGGCGGATCTTGTTGAGCAACGATGCGGGCTTCGAGATCGAGCAGCGTTTGTTGGCGCGTGGGGTGGATTTGCGAAGCGATGTTTGGATCATGGGCCGGCATCAGACGGACTTCTCGGGCAGCGATCAGTTCCTGGAGGCGGTGTCGCCGCAGGTGATCGTTGCTTCGCATCGACATTTCCCCATCGAGGAAAGGATTCCAGCGCGGTGGGCGGACTGGCTGGAGGGAAATGGCATCAGTCTCTGGCGACAGAACGAAACCGGGGCGGTGGCTATCGAAGCGGTCGGGGATGGACTGAGGCTGCGCTCCTTTCTCGATGACGGTCGGACGGAGACCCTCAGGAAGCCGTGACAGCCCGGAGGCTGTGGACTTTGTGTCGTCCTGCCGCCGCCCATTGTCGTTGAAAGTCGGTTTCAGCGTAGAACTCATCCGCAGGGAGCCAATCGACGAGTTCGAGTTTGTCGAAGCCCTGGAGCTGTTCGAGGGCCCACTCGGCGTATTCTTCGTGGTCAGTGCGGAAGAGGAGCTCACCGCCGGGAACCAACGCGTTGGTTACCGCATTGAGGAAGGGCGCTTGCACGACCCGGCGTTTGTGATGGCGGGCTTTTGGCCAAGGATCGGGGAAGAGGAGATGGATGCGGGAAATGGATTGGGGGGGGAGGAGCCATTCGACGGTATAAATCGATTCAAGGCGGAGGACCTTGAGGTTGGTCAGTCCATCGCGGTGGCTTCCGCGGCAGAGTTTGCGCACCCGGCCGAGGAGGCGCTCGACCCCGAGAAAGCGCCGTTCCGGGAAGCGTTGGGCCATGGCGAGGAGGAAAGATCCGTCTCCACTGCCCAAATCGACCTCCAACGGAGCCGAATCGGGGAAGATTTCTGCCCTCTCGAAACGCCGAAAATAGTCCGTGGGGAGCAATTCGTTGTCTTCAGGGGCTCTTTGCAGGGGGGTGGCAGGGGTGGAAATGTCGCTCACGGAGGTGTTTTGGCATGCCCGCTTTCAACAAGCCAAGGTGATTTGTCGGTTGCGGGTTGCGCTTGACGCAAATTGTCCTGCCCCCGAGTCTTTCAGGCAACCGAAACAAGCCACCGTGGACCTTAAAGAAATTCGCCAAATCGTCACGCTCATGAATGAGCATGGTCTCTCCCTCTTCCATCTCGAAAAGAAGGACTTCAATATCAAGCTCAAGAAAGGCACTGATCTCGAGGCGCTGAAGGAGATGATGAGTATGATGCCAGCCGCCGCACCGGCAGCCGCGGCACCGGCAGCCGCGGCTCCTGCGCCGGCCGCTGAAGCAGCCGCTCCCGTTCAAGAAGGCGAGGCGGTGACGTCCCCGATGGTGGGAACCTTCTACAGCAAGCCCTCCCCGGACGAGGAGGCCTTCACCAGTGTTGGGAGCAAAGTCAGCGAGGGCCAGACGCTCTGCATCATTGAGGCCATGAAGGTGATGAATGAGATCAAGGCCGAGAAGGGTGGGACGATTTCCGAGGTCTGTGTCGAGGAAGGGACTCCCGTTCAATACGGAGACGACCTCTTCCGCATCAAGTAAGGGCCTGCGGACATCCCTACACGCTATGTTTTCCAAAGTACTTGTCGCGAACCGGGGTGAGATCGCCCTACGCATCATCCGCGCCTGTCGCGAGCTCGGAGTCGAGTCGGTGGCGGTGTATTCCGAGGCGGATGTCGATTCCCTGCACGTGCAGCTGGCCGACGAGGCGGTCTGTATCGGACCGGCCGCCAGCCGGGATAGTTATCTGAAGCCGGATCGGATCATCGCGGCGGCAGAGGTCACCGGGGCGGATGCGATTCACCCGGGCTACGGATTTTTGTCCGAAAACGCGCGGTTTGCGGAGATTTGCGAGAGCTGCAATATCAAGTTCATCGGGCCTTCCGCGGATCTGATCCGCATGATGGGCGACAAGAATACTGCCCGGGCCACTGCTGTGGCCAACGGAGTGCCTGTGACCCCGGGTTCCGACGATCTCTATTCGAAGGGGGAAGATTGCTTCGAGGAAGCCAAGCGGATTGGTTTTCCCGTGATGATCAAGGCGACGGCTGGCGGTGGTGGCCGAGGCATGCGTCCGGCCATGTCGGAAGACGAATTCATCGACCAGTTTCGCGCAGCGAGCAATGAAGCGGAGGCGGCCTTTGGGAATGGCGACTGTTACCTCGAAAAACTGGTGATCAACCCGCACCACGTCGAGTTCCAGGTCATGGGGGACAGCCACGGCAACCATGTCCATCTCGGTGAGCGGGATTGTTCGATGCAGCGGCGGAATCAGAAAATCATCGAAGAGTGCCCGAGCCCCCTGCTCAGCCCCGAGCTGCGGGAGCGGATGGGCGAGGCCTCGGTCGCTCTTGTCAGCGCGATCAATTACGAGAACGCGGGAACCATTGAGTATCTCGTCGATGCCGCCGCGGAAAATTTCTACTTCATGGAGATGAACACCCGGATTCAGGTGGAGCATCCCATCACGGAGGAAGTCATGGGCTGCGAGCTCATCAAGGAGCAGATCCGCGTCGCCGCTGGCGAGGAGCTTTCCTCCCATGTGCGAAGCGCGGCTCCCCGTGGTCACAGCATCGAGTGCCGGATCAATGCGGAGGATCCCTTCAACAACTTTGCCCCCAGCCCCGGAAAAATCGGCCTATGGTATGCTCCGGGAGGGAAGGGCGTGCGGGTCGATACTCACGTCTATTCAGGCTACACCGTGCCGCCTTACTATGACTCGATGATCGCCAAGCTCATTGTTACGGCCTCCAGCCGGTCGGTGGCCATTGCCCGGATGAAGCGGGCTCTCGCGGAGTTCATGGTCGAGGGCATCAAGACCACCATCCCCTTCCAGCAACTCGTCATCGATCATCCGGATTTCATTGCCGGAACCTACGACATTGCCTGGGTCGGACGTTATCTGGAAGAGCGCCGTGAGGAAGGAGCTCTTTGAGGCCATGACCCTTCGCGAGCGTCTCGCCGCCGCACGGCTCTACGGCATTGTCGATCTGGGCTACGTGTCCGCGGACAGGATTGAGGCCGTCACGGCGGAGCTTCTGACCGGCGGAGTGGACCTCTTGCAGTTGCGGGCCAAGGGCTGCACGGCGGATCAGATTCTCGAGTTTGCCCGGCGGCTAGGCCCGATTTGCCGAGAGGCGGGGATCCCCTTCATCGTCAACGACCATCCTGAGATCGCCACGGAGGTGGGGGCGGAGGGGGTGCACATCGGTCAGGACGACGGGTCCCTGGAGTCAGTGCGCGAGATGGTGGGCGAGACGATGTTGGTGGGGAGGTCCACCCATTCTTTCGAGCAAGCGAAGGCCGCGATGGAGGGGGGCGCGGATTACATTGGCTTTGGTCCGCTCTTTCCCACGCCCACCAAGGAGGGCCGCCCGGGGATCGGGCTCGAGGAGTTGGCCCGTGCCGAGGAAACGGTGGGGTGCCGGATTCCGATGTTCTGCATCGGAGGGATCAAGATCGCGAACCTCCCGGAGATCTTTTCCGCAGGAGCCAGACGAGTGGTGATTGTGTCGGGGATTTTGCGAGCGGCAGATGTTGCCGAGGAGGTGCGGCGGGCAAAGTGCCTGCTTGCGGGGGCTTCTGACTAAACGGCAATTCAAGTCTTCCCAAAATCGTTCCGAGACGCATCTTCCCCGCATGTCCGAACCACTTCCTGTCGTCGTTGGCGGCAGCATCGCCATTGATAACGTCAAGACGCCCACTGCTGAAGAGACCAACCTTCTGGGTGGCTCTGCTTCCTACGCCTCTCTCGCCGCAAGCTACTTCACCAGTCCGGTCCACTTGGTGGGGGTGATTGGTCACGACTTTCCCGAGAAGCATCTGCAAATGCTCGAAAGCCATGGCGTGAGCCTCAACGGCATCACTCGCTCCGACGGCGCGTCGTTTACGTGGAGTGGCGAGTATCACGAGAACATGAACGACCGGACCACCCACAACGTCGCGGTGAACGTTCTGGAAGACTGGACTGTGTCCCTCACCCCAGAGGTGGCCTCCGCTCCAATCATGGTTCTCGCCAACATGTCGCCTCAGAACCAACAGCAGATGTTGGAACAAAGTACTGCTCCTGAGCGTTTCGTCCTGGCTGACACGATGGACCTCTGGATCGGCATTGCCCGTGCAGAACTTGAGGAAGTGCTCAAGGGCATCGACCTCTTTGTCATCAACGAAGGGGAGGCCCGTGAACTCGCCGGGACCACCAACCTGATTCAAGCAGGGAAGATCCTTCGCGCCAAAGGACCGCGCTACGTGGTCATCAAGCTTGGTGAGTTTGGAGCGATTCTTTTTGGACCGAATGAAGATCACCACGGACTGTTTCGCTTCAGTGCATTTCCGTTAGAAGAGGTCGCCGACCCGACTGGTGCAGGTGATACGTTTCTTGGAGCACTCGCCGGATACCTTGCTTCGCTGGGTCATTTGGACTTCTCCTTCAATGAGATCCGGGACGCGATTGTTAGAGGGACAGTGGTTGCCAGCTACACCTGTGAGGCCTTCTCAACGCATCGTTTGGAGAAGCTTCCGGAAGAGGAGCTTCTGGCTCGGTTGGAGCTCTTTCGCGAAATGAGCTGCTGGTAAGAGAAGGAGTCGGGCCCCGAGGAGAGGGTTTCCGGCCAGTTTCCGGGACCCCCGTCTCGGATCCGCCCAAGAAATTGACCATTATCCGGCCAAATCCGTCATCGGGGGGGGGGGGTGTTAGGGGGGGGGGCGTGTGTGTTGACGGATCATCTGCTGTAACATGCTGGCATTTAATGACTTGCCCGATCAGGAGCCCTTTGGTTCTCCGTAGCTTTTTTTAACAATCTAACCAAAAAGAAAGTTGACAACGTGGGCCTCCGAAAAATAGACTCCAAGTGGATTGCCTGCGGAAACTCAACAAATAACCAAGACCCCCCAGTTGAAAGACTGAGAAAAACGACCCAAATTCGTTAATAAAACAAAAATGAAAGCAACCTCACTAAAGACAGCGGCATTACTTGCCGGATCAATCGCCCTTCTCGCAGGCAACGCGACGGCACAAGCGACC
>JAPKDA010000058.1 GCA_028822695.1 Akkermansiaceae bacterium | reverse complement strand
ACCCAATGGCCTCATCCGTAAAACGCCGCATCAGGCCTTCCATCTTCGCGTTCTTCTCCACAACCTTGTCATTGCGAAGAAGGTGCACGATGGAGTCATTGCTGGTCGGCGCGCCAAAAAAGTAGTCGGAGCCCTGGCGGGTCGGGAGGAGCTCGGGCTGGTACTTTGTTTGGCTATGCCCGGCCAGATCCCACTTCCCGAATGCCGCGGAAGTATACCCAGCCCCCTTCAACAACTCGGCGATCGTGACCTCTTCTTGATGCACCACCGGGTGGGGATTCCCCGAATTTCGGGAGGTTCCCACCCGCAGCGGATAACAAGCCCTCATCAATGCCGTCCTTGAAGGACCACAAACAGTCTGCGCATAGAAGCTGGTGAAGCGTGTCCCCTCTTTCGCCATGCGGTCGATGTTGGGGGTCTTGATCGTGGGAGAACCAAAACAACCAACGTCTCCATAGCCGAGATCATCCCCCTAAAACACTTTCGCCAACTCTTCCGGCTTCATCTTGCTGACGATCACAAAGGCTTTGCCCTCGTCACCCCAAGCCATCGAGGACCAACCGCTGATTTCGCAGCCATGGCAGTTCTTCTTCGCCTCAGCCAGAGAAGCCAGCGCACCGCCCACGTCCTCACGGTTCAACGTCACCATATGCACCACATCACCGCTCTCCAACTTGAAGCAGATCAGGGCCGCCTTCTTCTCATTCAACTCAAGAACCTTACACCCGACCCCCGGCACCTGACTTAAACCAACCGGCAAAGCCTCGGGCGTCGGAACATCCTGATCGTTCAACCAATTGACCAAATCTACCGGATTTTCATCCTCCCGGTCCAAACCAAAACCCACCTTGCCCAATGCCTGGATCGTGTACTGCTCCACATTATGAGCCGTAATCGCTCCAGTAATCTTCGGCGGCCCACTCGTCATCTGCACCGCCACAAAAGCACCCAGCACCAACGCCGCAGCAACCGCCGCACCACGCATCCAACTCCTCACCCGACGCGGAGCCTGACGGAGAGGAACAATATTTTCCTCCTCAGCCTGCATCGCCATCAAAATCTGATCACGCAATCCCTCCGGTGGCTGCACCGAAGCAAGCGCACCCACAAAGGCCGCATCCAATTCCGAAAATTCCTCCGAAGCATCCCCCTCAAACGACGCGAAAATACTCTCCCGCAAAGAATCCGGAATCTCCACACTCTCGAGCGCAGCCGCAAAAGCCGCATCGGTGGACCGCTCCTTCACCAACCACTCACCCAACTCCCGGTCCTTCGTGGCAAGCTCCAGGGCTTCCGCGAAATCAGTATCGAGAGCATCTCCGCCGTCAGGGCGGAAACACTGCAGTATGAATTTTGCCTGTTCTTTATCCATTGTTCTTTTTCAGGGCGTCAGGGTTAAAGTCTACAATCTTGGTCGGCGCACTTGCCGGCTCGGCCGTCATCTTTCTCCTCAACTGATCCTTCCCACGGGAAATCCGCGACATCACCGTCCCGATCGGCACATCGAGGATTGCGGCGATTTCCTTGTAGGAGTTCTGCTGGAGATAAAAGAGCGTCAACGGTGCACGAAAAGTCTCATCCAACCCCTCCAACAACTCCAAGGCCCGCTGGGCATCCAAATGCCGTTCCACATCGGGCTCGTTCGAGGGAAGCAAATGCTCGGAATCCTCCAAGTCCCTCTCCGGAAACTTCGCCGAGCGCCGGGCATGACTCAAGTGCTCACGGTAGAGCGTCGTGAACAGCCACGTCTTCGCCTTGCTGCGATCTTTCAACTGGTGTCCTTTCTCAGCCCAAATCACAAAGGTCTGCTGGACAAGGTCGGCAGCCCGATCAGGATTCTTCGCAAGCGAGTACCCAAACCGATAAAGCGGCTGGTAATGCGCATCAACGAGTTCTTCAAATTCAGTCATCACGGCGCTTCCTCCAACGAGGTATTGCACATGGGAGCCCCTCCCGCCCTGAATTATTCCAACCAAGCCCGATTTTTGTCAAATCCAGCCCCCAGTCTCCGTAGATTTCTACCCATGCGCCTCCTCACCCTCTGCCTCCTCCTCGCCGCCACCCCCCTCGGGGCCCAAATCAAACTCGAGATCAAGGATGCCAGCCTTCGCGTCGAGATCGCCGGCGAGCTCTTCACCGAATACCGCAGCGACCACAAAGTCCCCTGCCTTTACCCCCTCATCAGCCCCTCCGGCGGCGGCCTCACCCGCAACTACCCCCTCACCAAGGCCGGCGAAGACGAACAGTCCGATCACCCGCACCACATCTCCATGTGGATGACCCACGGCCTCGTCAACGGCGTCGATTTCTGGGCCCAGCATCTCAAACGTAAGGGCACCATTGTCCACAAGAGTTTCGGACCAACCACCTCCAGCGCCACTTCCACCGGACGACTGACCGAATCCGCCAGCTTTTCCGTCAACCTCTCCTGGGAGGAAGGCGACACCGTCCACCTCACCGAGGTCCGCTCCTACACGATCACCGCCTCCGGCAAAACCCGCACCATCGACGTCACCTCCATCCTCTCTGCCCCCAACGCCGACGCCGTCTTCGGCGACACCAAGGAAGGCTCCTTCGCCCTCCGCCTCGCGCCCTCCCTCCGACTCAAAGGTAAGGCAGCCAAAGGCTCCATCCTGAATAGCAACGGAGAGACCAACAACGACTGCTGGGGAAAACGCGCCGCCTGGGTCGCCTACTCCGGCCCCGACTATTCCGGCAAGCCTGCCGTCGTCGCCGTCTTCGACCACCCCTCCAACCTCCGCCACCCCACCTGGTGGCACGCCCGGGACTACGGCCTCGTCGCTGCAAACCCCTTCGGTCAACACGACTTCGAAAGGAAGAAGGACAAACACCTCGGCGACCACACCCTCAAAAAAGGCGAGTCCCTCACCTTCCGCCACCGCGTTCTCCTCCACCACGGCACCACCGACTCCGCCGGACTCGAGAATGCCATGAAGTCTTTCTCTAAGAGCAAGTAGCACACCACTCCACAAACTCATGAAACGCCGCAACTTCCTTAGCACCTCCGTCTTCGCCGGAACTTGGTCCCTCCTCGCCCCCCATGCCTCCGCCATCGGAGCCAATGGAAAACTCCGTGTCGCCGTGGTCGGCGTCAAAGGCCGCGGTAGTTCCCACATCAACGCCATCAAATCCCACCCCCGCGCCACCCTCGCCGCCCTCTGCGACATCGACCCCGCCCAGTTGGCGAGCAAACAGAAAGCGCTCGCGAAGGACAACATCAAGGTCGAAACCTTCTCCGACTACCGCAAGCTCTGTGAAAGCAAGGACATCGATGCCATCACCATCGCCACTTGCAACCACACCCACACTCTCATCGCCCTCACCGCCGCCGCGAACGGCAAGCACGTCTACGTCGAAAAGCCCGTCTCCCACAACATCTGGGAAGGCCGTAAACTCGCCGACGGTCAACGGGACTACGGGGTAATCATCTCCCACGGCTTCCAACGCCGCTCCGAAACATGCTGGGAAGAAGCCTTCGCCTGGCTCAAGGAAGGTCACCTCGGCAAACTCACCCTCGCCCGTGGCTTCTGCTACAAACCACGCAAGTCGATCGGCAAAGTCAGCGAAGCACAGAAGGCCCCGGAAGGCGTGGACTACGATGTCTGGTCCGGACCCCGCAAGGTCATGCCGATCATGCGCAAGCAGTTCCACTACGACTGGCACTGGCAATCCCCCTATGGCAACGGCGACCTCGGCAACCAGGGACCACACCAACTCGACGTCTGCCGCTGGGCCTTGGGCGACCCGATGCAACTCCCGGAGCGCGCCCTCTCCCTCGGCGGCCGCTTCGGCTACGACGATGACGGCGACACCGCCAACACACAGATCCTCTACCTCGACGCCAAACCGGCCCCCATCCTCTTCGAAGTCCGCGGCCTCCCCGCCAAAGGTCTCGATTGGAAGGAGGGCATGGACAAATACAAAGGCGTCAACATCGGCAACGTCATCGAATACGAAGGCGGCACCCTTACCGGCGGTCACGGAGCCGGCTGCGTCGTGAAAGACAAGGACGGCAAGGAGATCAAAAAATTCAAAGGCCGCCAGGACCACATCCACAACTGGGTCGATGCCTGCTTCTCCGGCAAGCAACGCGCCCTCCACGGCGCCGAAAACGGCCATCTCTCCGCCGCCCTCGCCCACTACGGCACCCATTCCCTCAACCTCGGCAAAGCCACCGACCCGGAGGAGATCAATGCCGCCCTCAAGGACAACGCCCCTGTCGCCGAAGCCTTCGCCCGTATGAGCGAACACCTCGCCGCCAACGGCCTCAAGAACATCAACCCCCGCCTCGGCGTCCCCCTCACCATCGATCCCAAGACCGAGAAGTTCGTCGGTAACTTCGCCGACAAAGCCAACGCCCTCGACCGGGAACACTACCGCGACGAATTCAAACTCCCCAACGCCTAGGGGAGCGGCGGCGTCCCCGCCGACTTCTCAACCCCAGTAAATATCGCGGGCGGAACGCCCTTCCCTCCGCTCTCCAACTTCCCGAACCCCGGGAGGGGTGGTGAGAATCTCCACCAACTCCCATCTCCGGGCTCCGGGTTCTATTCTACGTCCAACATCTTCTTCACCGCACCCACCGGCACCGTATCCTTCACCACCATCTGCAAATTCTCCTGATCCCCATCCTCATCCTTCGCATAATAAATACTCTGCGTACTCGCCACTACCCCCACCACCTCACCACGCTCATTGAACACCGGCCCTCCCGAAGATCCCTTCGCATAGTCCGCCGTCACCGTCATCCGCACCGACCCCGCTTTCGACTTCCGTGTTCGAGACACATGATACCGCGCCACCTCCCCTGAGGTCTGCAGAAAGAACTTCCGATTCGGATGACTGATCACCCGGATCTTGTCCCCCACCTCCGCGACTTTCCCCAGTGCCAGTCGCTGGAACCCCTCCCCCTTCACGCGAAACACGGCAAGGTCGTTTGCCTGATCAGCCGCAAGCACCTCAGTCACCGGCCAGATCTCACCATCCCGCGAAACAACCCCATAGACCGCCCCCTTCGCTCCTTCGAGGACATGATAATTGGTCACCATCACCCCGTCCTCACTCAGGCACCACGCTGATGCCGTCCCGCCCACGTGCCACTTGTCGCACTTCTCACACTTGTAGACGGAGGTCAGCGCAAACACACTCCGCGTCAAATTCGCGTAACTCGCACTCGTCGGCAAGTCCCCCTTCAGCTCCACTTCGCACGTCTTCGGAGCCTCCTTCACCGCCTTCGCCAACTCCTCACCGGACATCTCCTTGCCGTCATCTCCAATCTTTCCAAGCTCCTTCTGCACCTGCCTAATCAACTTCGCATCATCCACCACCAAAGGTGCGGCCTGCACCGAAATCGCCAACGCACAGAACAATCCGAATCTGATCATTCCCCAAGCAACCCCTTCCCCCGGCATCCCGCCAGCGAAAAATCCTCAACGCCGTCGCCACTTGGTCAATAAAGCCACCGTCCACTGAAACTTCCGCGCCGTCTCCCGAATCAAAAACGGCTCATCGTGTTGCTCCAGCAGCTCAAAATCTCCACCCAACTCCCCTTTCAACCACTCCAGCGTCCCCGCCTCCGGCCAATTTTCCGGAGGCGTAAACTCCTCCAACCACGTGCACGGCGTCGTCAATACGAGCTCCCCGCCTGACTTCACCAAGTCCGGCAACCTCTCCAACAACTTCCCCGGATCGCCCAGACGGCACAACAAATTCGCCGCCAACACCCGATCAAAATCCCCCAGATCGTCCCGCAAATTCATCGCATCCCCCTGCTCAAACACGGCTTCACCCACGCCCTCCGGCAAACTCACCTCCACCTCCGTCGCCAACGCCGCTTCCTCCAATCGCCGCGCCGTCGCCTTCCCCGCTCTCCCAATCTCCTCCGCCGCATCCACAAAGGCCTGCGAAAAATCAATCCCCAAGACCTCATCCGCATCCCGCGACATCTCCCACGACGAGCGCCCCACCGCACAGCCCAGATCCAAAGCCCTCGCCACCCGCCCCTCCGAAAACCGCTTCACGATCCGCTCCGGAAATCCCAACGCCGACACTGGCCCCTCCTCCCAACCCAGAACCTGCTCCGCAGTCCCGTAGTGGAACAACAAGTATTCCGACACCAACTTCTCCGTCTCGTAAATATTTTCAGTCATCAATGCACCGGCGCTTCGCCGTCCTTCACTGCCTCATCCTCGTAGAAAAAATCATCCTTGTCATGCTTCGGAACCGGAATGTTGATGATCGTCAACTTCCCCACCGCCCGATGCCGGCACCCTGGCCGAATCAACACCGTACTCATCGGCTTCACCGGCACCATCTCCCCATCAAGCTCCAGGTGACCTTCACCCTCGAGCACCAAATAAATCTCTGCCGTCTTCTGGTGCCAATGCGAAGTCGGCTCATCCTTCACCTTCAGATAATGCACTGACGCCGGCGCATCCTCCACATCCACAAAGGCCCGACGCACCGTTCCGCAACAACATTGCGCCTCTTCAGCATCCAGCAATTCAACTTTGTGATAGCGCTTCATCATTCAACGATCCCCCGCGAGAGCATCCATGATGTAACGGCTCGGGCGAAAATTCTCAATGATCACTTCCTCCTGATCCCCTCGCTTCATCCGCACTTCCTTCACATTGAAATTTGGCGTCTTGTGCGGCGCAAAGAGAATATCGTCGTGCGTGCTGTTCTCATGCTTCTTGAACATCTCCGGCACAATGTCTCCCCCGAGGTGGTCGTCCCGCCCCGTCGCAAGATGACAAGTCCCCAGCACTTTCTCATCCTGAATGTCCTGATACGACACCGGCAAGACCTGCGTCCCAAAGCCGAGCTCTCCCAAAGTCCCCGTCATCGGATCATCTTTTAGCCGCGCATTGTGCGCATCGATCGTGGCCTGATCCCCTTCGATCAACGTCGAACTCTTCACGTCCCGATCCACCACTTCCAACACCCCGAGCGTCCCGTCCTCATACTTCATCGGAAACTGCCCATTCGCATCACGCGGCACGAAGTAGACCTCCCCCGCCGGTAAATTCGCAACGTCCGGCGTCGTCCCCTGGCAAAGCCCGTGCGACTTCTGCGCATCCTGACCACCCAACTCGAGAGACGCGATCAGAATCCGTCCGTCCTCCAATCCAAAATCAATTTCCACCGTGTCCGCATTTGTCATCGCCTTCCGCACCCGCTCCGCATCCGCCGAAACTTCCTCGTAATTCACCGCCAATCCGGAACTCAGAATCACCTCGTTCATCCCATGCATCGTCGCTCCGCGAAATCCGAACTCCTTGCACTTCGCCGTCAACGGCGCCGTCGCCGAAAATGTTCCGACGTGAAGAATGATGTCGTATTTCGAATAAATATCCGCATCGAACGACAACTGCTTCCCCTCCGCATTCCAAACCTCATCCGGCAAATCCAGATTGGAGCCATGCGTGCACTTGTGCGCAAACATCTCCCCACCCGACGTCCCCAAGGCCTTATGCCCGCCATTCTTCAGCCCTTCATGAAACTTGTGGAACGCATGCCTCTGCGCCTCGTAACCCTCTTCCTCTAAAAACGAAAACCCCTTCATCTTCTCCGCCGGATCATCAAAATCCGTCAGAATACACACCCGACACCCCTCTGTCGGCTTGAACACCGTGTTCAACAAAGTCACCAAGTCGAACGGCGGAAACTCCCGCCTTTCAGGATGAAGAAGGATCTCTTCAGACAAATAGTCAGGGAGCGTAGTCGCAGATTCGGCAGCCATTGTGCCCCACCCTAGAAAGGAACGCCCCCCACGCAACGCGTTTTCCGCAACAATTTCCCAACCGTGCCATAACTGTGGCGTGACCGTCTCGGTCATGCCTAAACCCCGCGGCGAAGCCCAAGAATCCTCCCTCCCCACAGCCGCACAGCTTACCACCATCAAAAGATCACGCCCCAGCCCCGAGCCCCACCTCAACAATTTATTCCCCCCTAATCATCGCCTTCCAAATCCATCCCCTTCTCCCGCAGTTCCTCCAAGACGCTCGTCATGTCGCTCAAGCCTTCCCACACCGAACGCAGCACATAAATCGGCGCTCCCGTCCGAGCTGACAGGGAAATGCAGTCGCTCGGCCGCGCATCCAGCTCCACGATCTTTTTCTCCATAATCTCGTTCTGCGCTTCCAAAATCAACCGCGCAAAAAAGACATCCTCCTCAACCTTCACGATCACCACCCGCTGAACCGAAGCGCCAAAGGCCGTCAGCGCATCCATCATCAAGTCGTGCGTCAGGGGCCGCGGTGGCTTCTGACCCGAGAGCGCCGCATTAATCGATGCTCCGATCGCTGGCTCGATGTAAAACACGATCGATTTCGTCCCGTCGCCCAGAAACACCGCACACCCCGCCTGGGTGGGAAGCAACGCCACAGGTTCAACTCTGACCAAATCCATCTGCAAAAAATTAGCCTCGATCCCATTCCCGCGCGAGGAACTTCCTGCTCACCTTCACATATTTTTCCGCCCAGTGCTTTACTCCGGCCTGCTCCTCAAGATCCAATTTGCGCACCACCTTGGCCGGACTTCCCAACACCAGCGAACCCGGCGGCACCTCCATCCCACCGGTTACCAGCGCATTCGCCCCAATGATCGAGCGCTCCCCGATCACCGCACCATCCAAAATAATCGCCCCCATCCCCACCAAGACCTCATCCTTGATCGTACAGGCATGCACCACCGCACTATGCCCGATCGTCACCAATTCCCCCAGATAGCATCCGTAGTCATCCGCGAGATGCAACACCGCCTGGTCCTGCACATTACTCCTCGGCCCCACCACAATCTCATTGATGTCCCCGCGCAGCGTCGCGTTGTACCAAATGCTCGAATCCTCCCCCAAAGTCACCCTCCCGATCACATCCGCACTCGCCGCCACAAAGGCACTCTCCGGAATTCCGGGCCAAATGCCCTCGTATGGTTCAACTGCCATGGCCAAAATCTAGCCCTCTGAACCTCCCAGCACCAGCCCACAGCACAGGTCCCCCGCGAAAGTACCTCTGGATTTCGCCAAGTTCCTCCCCCATATTCTCAAGCTCCTTCACCTCCCCCCGAGCGAAGGACCTCTTCACCCACTTACGCATCTGAAATGAGGGAATGTATTCTTGTCGTCGGCCTGCTGGTCTTGGCCGTCGCCTTGCGCTCATGCAGGCATTTTTGCGCAAGAAAACTGGGAGCCCTTGTCTTTCTCGTCGCCAGCTTCACCGGCGCCTACCTCCTCACCAGAAACATCCTCATCGGCCTCGCCGGCGTCGCAGCCTGGTTTTTCCTCCCCTGGATCGAACTCCTCACCCGCATCCGCCGCCTCCGCCTCCCACTCAACAACCGCCTCCGCTTCCGCGTCCCACCACCCGACGACTTTTTCCCCAACGCCCCGGAAGCGATCGAAGCCATGGACGAGGCGGGCTTCGAGCACGCCACCGACAGCGGTTGGGAATGGGCCGGCATGAAGCAATTCTTTCGCATCTTTTGGAACCCCGAGGAAAAAGCCATCGCCACCGTTTGCCTCTGTGAACAGGAAGACGTCGCCTTCGCCTTCATCGGGATCACCTCCAAAGACAGCAGCGGCCAGGTCTGGCGCACCACCAACTTCCCCTTCTCCCCCACCCTCAAATGCAACCCCGAAGTCAATTGGAACCACGTCCCCTGTGAACGCAATTGCTTCCACCAAATCCTCAAGGACCACCGCCAATTCCTCGAGAGACGCAGGGTCCCCAGCGACTCCCTCCGCATCCCCGACCCCGACGCCGCCGAGCATGACATCGAGGATGAAATGCGCCGCCAGATCGACCACAACATCAACAAAGGCATCATCACCCTCACCGGCGACGGCCACTTCCGCTACTCCTTCCGCGGCCTCCTCTTCCTCTGGAAACAATTCATCCGCGACATGCTCCGCCTCTGCTAAGTCGGAAATCCGTCGCCCTCGTGGCTGCGGTATCCTGCCGCAGGCCGTTCCCGCGGCGTCCCGCCGCGCCAGTAAGGTGACTGTCCCGGTCGCCCCTAAACCCCTCCGGCGCAGCCGCAGGCCACTCCCCCCGACCTCCGACCCCCGACTTCTGACTTCTCCATTCCCCCTTCCCCATTCACCATCCCGCCCTCCCATGACCATTCTCGATCTCAAACAACAAGCTGGCGACACCCCCACGGCCGCCGCCATCGACGCCCAACTCCAAACCCGCGTCGAAAAAACCACCAAAAAAGGCGACCCCTACCTCGAACTCACCTTCGCCGACGCCACCGCCTCCTTCACCCTGAAAGTCTGGAGCAACCACCGCCAACTCGAAGCCGCCCAATCCCTCGCCCTTGGCACCCCCCTCCGCCTCGAAGGAAAATGGACCCAGAACCAATACGGCATCGACAGCAGCGGTTGGTCCTTCCGCCCCCTCAACAAATCCGAAGAAGCCGAATTCCTCTCCGGCGACCCCGCCACCCGCGAACGCCAGGACAAAGACTGGGCCGACATCGTCGGCATGCTCTCCGAAATCCGCGACCCGCGGCTCAAAGGCCTCTGTGATTCCTTCGTCGCCCAATTCGAAGACCGCTTCCGCCGCGCCGCCGCCGCCAAGAAAAACCACCACGCCCGCCGCGGCGGACTCATCGAACACGTCGCCCAAATGATGCGCTCCGCCACCGCCATCTGCGGAGTCTATCCGAAACTCAACCGCGACCTCATCACCACCGGCGTCCTCTTCCACGACTGCGGCAAACTTTGGGAAAACAACTACCCCGAAAGCGGCTTCGCCCAGAACGTCAGCATTTACGGCGAAATGCTCGGCCACATCCCCCTCGGCATCGAACTCGCCAACAAACTCTGGCACAGCCTCCTCGACTCCGACGCCGCCAAGGACTGGGTCTCACTCGAACCCGCCAACGAACAAGTCCGCCTCCACCTCCTCCACCTGATCGCCAGCCACCACGGCGAACTCGCCTTCGGCTCACCAACTCTCCCGCGCACCCCCGAGGCATTTGCCCTGCACTACATCGACAACCTCGACGCCAAATACGAAATGCTCCGCATGGCCTACGAAAGCGCCGGCGAACTCGCCCCCGGCATCTACGAACGCAAATTCCCCCTCCCCGCCCCCCTCGTCGAACCACTCTCCCACTTCGAATAGGAAGCGCACTCCCACCTATTTGGACTACGGTCGCAGAGTGAGGAACGAACTCTCAACCGCTCCGTTTTCTTCGAAATTCCATTCACAGCTCTCTCCTCCTCAAAACTGAAAACTGCGCAACGATCACCAGCCACTCCGCGCCTAAACCTCCCGCCACCCACCCGTCCCACCCTTCTCCCACACCCGTAAATACGCTCCCTCCACCCGACCCACCAACGTCTTCGCCGCCTCGGTCTTCATCAACCCACAGGCCGTCGATAATCCGTCCGCAATCACCGCCAGCGGTGCCCTCACCGCCACCACCCGACCCTCCGGCGCATACGCACCCTCCGGATGCACCAAGTGATTCCCACTCCCAAACCGATACCCACCTCCCGAACTCACCGCCATCGATTCATCCTCCAACTCCACCTCATCCACCACTTTACCGTCCGCACCGCCCGACCGAATCCCCAACATCCACGGCTTCCCTTCGGCCTTGGTCCCGATCGCCGAAAACTCCCCAAGATTCACCAAGGCATGCTCCACCCCCGCCGACTTCAGCATCCCCACAATCCGATCCGTCACATACCCCTGCACCATCCCGTTCAAGGTCATCGCCATCCCGCTCCGCGCAAACGCCACTCGATCTTCAGTCACCATCACATTCCGATAGTCCACCAACTCCATCACCTCCTCCCGATCTCCCTTCGCTCCCTCGTGAAGAAATTTCCAATACGGTTGAATCGTCGGATCAAACACCCCCGCACTCCGCTCCGCCATCGCGACGGCCCACCTCACCAACTCCAGAAATTCCCTCGGGGCCTTCCTCAGCACCCCCTCTCGATTCAACTCCGTCAACGCCGACTCCGGATTCTGCAGCGAGAACATCGCCTCCAAACGCGTCATCTCCGCCACACACTCCACCGTCAAGGTCTCCGCCTCAGCATCCTCCACCCCCCGCATTTTGAAACTCACCGGCGACCGGAATAACACCCCCCGCCACGACCACTCCGCCAACTCCGGCTCCCGACCACAACCAGCCAGTAAACCCGCACCACCGACCGTGCCCAATTTTAAAAATCCCCGTCGCCTCATTCCCCCGTTCCTCCCCGCGACTTCCGAAAGACCAATTTGAATCCCATCAAGGTCAATACAATGATCCCCACCCCGGTCACGTCCACCAGCAATTTCCCGGCTGTCCCCCCCAGATTCCCACTGTGTAAATCCAACATCACCCGCGACCACGGAATCCCCGCCTGCTCGGCAATCGCCTCCTCCAAGCCCAATCCATCACTCGCCCTCACCTCACTCCACGCCACCGTTTCCCCTGCCGCCTCCACCGCCCCGATCAACTCCCCATCAAACTTCCAATCTTTCCCCCCCACCTTCACCACCACAAATCCATCCGCCGTCATCCCAAGCCCCTCCACCGGTACCCCCGGCAGCGATTCCTCCCCCAACTTCTGCTCCCACTCCCCCGCCGCATCATAAACCAACAGGTAGTCCTCCGTCGCCACGATCACCCCGTTCCCGAACTCCACCGCCCCTTTCAACACGCCCACCTCCTCCAACACATCCCCCTCGAGGAACAACACCTCATCCCATTCACTCACCATCTTCTTCCCGGCAGCCCCCTCCTTCACCTCCCCCTCCGGCACCATCCCATATTTCCGCAACACCCACCCCGACCTCACCATCGCCTCATCCAAGCCCAACTCCTCCGCATAACGCAGCGCCAACCCCGACACCGTCAACCACAGTAACGGCAACATGAACACCACCCCGAGCCAACGATGCCAACGTCGCGCCCAATACTGTCCCCTGCGTGGTGGTGGTTTACTCATTTCGGGGCCACTCGATCCAAATACAACGCCACCCGCGCCAAACCACTCAACGCCCGCACCGACAAGGTCGCACCCGCAATCCCATCCACCCGCCGATCCAATTTCCCATCCGGCTTCAATCCCGCCTTCCGGAACTGCTTCGTGAACGAACTCCGACTGACCTCAAACCCGTGACTCTCCCGGTAGATCAAGACCTTCACCTGCTCGATCCTCCCCCCCTTCACTACAAACCCCGTCGTGATCGGCTGCGTCTTCCCAACCTCCTCGAGAATCACCACAAAGGCCCCCCCCTGCGCCCAGTAGCGAACCGTCGAGGGCTTGTAGCTGTGCCCCAGAAAACGCTTCATCATCGCCTGATGCGTCCCACTCAACTTCAAAGCCCGCGTCGTCGGCAGCTTCCCGCCAAAGTTCGCCGCGATGAATTCCGACGGCTTCTGATACACGGTCCCCGAGGCCTCCACCCCACCCAACAAGAACGCCAAAACGGACAGGATACGGACCAAACCGTACCCTGCCCACTTCCGGCATGAAACCGTGTTCTGTAATTTAAAAGCTATAACCAACTCCAAAGTTAAAGACATCCTCCGTATCTGACCCTTTCTTATCGATGTGGGAGAAGTCTGCTTTAAAGACCACGTTGTCAATCGGCCAGTAATTCAGGCCCATATCATACTGCGCCACGTCTCCCTTCGCCGCGTCGTAGTGGTTATAGCGACCGAAGATTCCCACCCGGGACGACCCTTCTCCCACCGACCAAGCATAGGAGGGCTCGATGTAATAACCATACTGATGGTCCATGTCCGCCGCCTCAAACGACGCTCCATCGATGTTCCAGGCCCCATAGAGCCCCCGCAACCCGAATCCTCCCCGCTGGTAAACAGCCGCTGCTCCCGCCAGAAAAGCCTGGTTATCCTCCGATCCGTCGGTCTGAGTGATATCGTTCTGGAAGCTTCCGAAGACCGACAAATCGAGCCCCGGCACACCCGTGTAACGCACCCGACCGGTCACCGCTGGCTCCATGGCCGGAGCATTGGCCACCTTCTGACGACCACTCCGAATCCGGAACTGGTTCTTCTCTCCCGCCATCGGCACATCCAATCCCGAGTGAACCGCTAGGTCCCAGGAAAACCCGTTGTCCAGAGTCTGCGTCAAACCAAGACCACCTTCCCACCAGGTGGAAGGGATGATCTCACTCTCAATGATATTGCGCTCCGTTCCATAAAAGGCGTTCGGCTCGTGCGTCTCGTTGAGAATTCCCACCGGCAACAGGAACAGACCCGCCTTGGCATGCAGGCCCCTCCCCATGTCGAGTTCGATGTATGCCTGCTCGATCTCCACCTCACCGGGCTTCCCGTCACCCGCCAGGGAGTGCTCCACCTCCAACTCACTGTGGAAACTGATCCGGTCATTGAACTTGTGACTCAGGAACAACACCCAACGGTGAAAGTCGATCTGCTCCTTGTCGCCGAGATTCAAATGCATCTCCCCGTAACCACCCAAGGTCGTGTTCTCAAACCAAGAGGAACCACCACCCTTAAATCCATCGGTATAACCACCGCCGCCCACCCCAAACGATCCGTCGATCGATGCCCCATCATCCAACACCGCCATCCCCCCCTTCCGCGAACCCGCCGGCGCTGGCTGCGAACTCTTCATCGGCGTCCACGCCGGAGTCGGCGCCCCGCCTCCCTCTTCCAAAGGACCAAAACGCTCCTCATACGCCTCCAACTTCTTCTCCGTCTTGTCCATCCGCGCCGCCAACTCCTCAAGAGTCACAGCTCCCAACGGCATCAGGCCCATCAAGGCCACCATTCCAACAATCTTACTCTTCAT
>JAPKDA010000009.1 GCA_028822695.1 Akkermansiaceae bacterium | reverse complement strand
TCCGGGTTCCGGGTTCCGGGCTTCTACAAAACCTTGGTCTTCCCGGGCACAGGACAAGGATAGATACCGTCCGGCCCCGGCTTCGGCCCGGGATCCTTATCCCAGCCGTATTCCTTCGGCATGATCGAAACCTTCGAGTTCAGCGCGTCCTCCCACTTGAGTTCCTTGCCCGAGTAGGTCGCCATCCGACCAAAGATCGCCGTCATCGTGCTGTCAGCCGTCCGATATGCATCATTGTTCGCAATATCCTGCCGGATGAATCGATAGAGCTCGTTGTGCTCGATCTGATACGGATTTGCTTCCTGACCCTTCTCAACTCCCGGAGCCTTCCAGATCGTCTTCCCATCCATATCAACAATCTTACCAGGATAAGCAGTTCCCTTCGCGCACCGGATCACTTCAGTCACCCGACTCATCGCCCCCTTCTGGTGACGACACTGCGAGTTCGTGTATCTGTCAGCTCCGTGATTGAACTCCACATAGTGGTGATCAAAAATCTCGCCAAAATCTTTTCCAATGCGGACCTCACGTCCACCCATCCCCTGCGCCTTCTTGGGAGGCCCACCCATGAACCAGTTCGCCACGTCGATGTTGTGCACGTGCTGCTCACAAATGTTCTCACCGCAAAGCCAGTTGAAGTAGTACCAATTCCGCATCTGATACTCCATCTCCGTCATCCCTTTCTTCCGCTCCCGCACCCACACCCCACCACTATTCCAGTAGACCTGCGCTGAGATCACATCACCAATCAGACCACCCATGACCTCTTCGTGGGTCTGCAGGTAATTGGGCTGATAACGCCGTTGCAATCCACAGACCACCTTCAACTTCTTCTCATCGGCCTCCTTCGCCGCCGCGAGCACTCTCCGAATACCACCGGCATCAGTAGCAACCGGCTTCTCCATGAAGACATGCTTTCCTTTCGCTACCGCATACTCGAAATGCTCCGGACGAAATCCCGGAGGCGTCGTCAAAATCACCACATCAGCACAGTCAATCGCCTCTTGATAAGCACTGAATCCGGAAAACTTCCGCTCCGCCGGCACATCAACCTTATCGCCAAACGCCGCCTTCAAATTTCCGTAGGCTCTTTCAATGTTGTCGGCGAACGCATCCGCCATCGCCACCAGCTTAACACCTTCGTTCTTCAAGGTCTGGGTCGTCGCTCCTGTGCCTCGTCCACCGCAACCCACCAAGGCCACCTTGAGCTCTGAACTCCCCTCCACCTGACCGTAGGAAACCACTGGTAAAGTCGTCACCGCAGCAGCAACTCCGGCAGTTTTAATGAAAGTCCGGCGGGTAGAATCGAGAGCAGTTGGTTCCATGGATCTAGAATAGGTTAATTGGTAATGCTGGCCAGCAAATTGGCCACTTCCACTACGCCCTCCCACCCCGGTTAATTACACCGAATTGAAGCAATTATGGAAAACAATGCCCCGGCGTCCGCGGATACGGAATCACGTCACGGATATTCTGCACCCCCGTCACCAGCATCAGCATCCGCTCAAACCCCAATCCAAACCCCGCATGCGGCACGCTGCCAAATCTCCGAAGATCCAAATACCAGCTATAGGCCTCCAAATCCAACCCATCCTTCTCCATCGTCGTCCTGAGCAAATCATACCGCTCCTCCCGCTGACTCCCTCCCACGATCTCCCCAATCCCCGGCACCAGGACATCCATCGCCGCCACCGTCTTCCCATCATCATTCCGGCGCATGTAGAACGGTTTAATCACTTCCGGATAGTCATAGACGGTCACCGGACTCTTGCAGTGCTCCTCAGTCAAATAGCGCTCGTGCTCCGACTGCAGGTTCTCACCCCACGCCACCGGATACTCAAACTTCTTCCCCGACTTCTCCAGAATCGCCACCGCCTCAGTGTAACTCACTCGTTCAAACGGCCGCTCCACAATAAACTTCAACCGCTCCTCCAACCCCTTGTCCACGAACTTCGAAAACAACCCAAAATCATCCTCCGGCCCATTCATGACCGCCTTCGTCAACTCCTTCACAAACTCCTCCGCCAAATCCATGTCCCCCTGCAAATCGCAAAACGCCATCTCCGGCTCGATCATCCAAAACTCCGCCGCATGCCGCGTCGTGTTCGAGTTTTCCGCCCGAAAGGTCGGACCAAATGTATAAACGTTCGACAAGGCACAAGCAAAAGTCTCCGCCTCCAACTGACCGCTGACCGTCAAATACGAAGACTTCCCGAAAAAATCCTCCTTCGGCACATCCTTCCCGCCACCAACCACCTGCGTCGTCACCCGGAACATCTCTCCGGCCCCTTCGCAATCACTCGCCGTCACGATCGGCGTGTGTACCCACACAAATCCCCGCTCCTCAAAAAAACGGTGCACCGCATGCGCCAACAAACTCCGCGTCCTGAACACCGCGCCAAACAAGTTCGTCCGCGGACGCAAATGGGCGATCTCCCGCAAAAACTCCGGACCGTGCCTCTTCTTCTGCAGCGGATAGTCATCTGGCGCCTTCCCCACCAAGCGCACCTCCGCAGCATGCATCTCCCAGGCCTGTCCCTTCCCAGGTGACTCCACCAACTTCCCCGTCACCGAGACCGAACTCCCCGTCAACATCGCCGGCACATCCTCCGACCCCGGCACCCCCGCATCCACCACCACCTGCAGACTTCCCAGACAGGATCCATCATTCAGCTCCAAAAACGAAAACTCCTTCGCATCCCTCCGCGTCCGCACCCAACCACGCACCGTCACCTCCTCATGCGCCATGCTGCTCCCCAACGCCGCTTTGATCGTCATCAACATTCCCCATTCCTAGTCCTTCACCCCCACCCCGCAAACCGCAAAAACCCCACCCCCTCACTTTTCTCACCCCCATACACAAGCCTCCCCGTGGCGTGACCGTCTCGGTCATGACCAACTCTCAACTCCGTCTTCCGGTCCCTGGGTTCCGGGCTCTCCCTACCGCACCCCCTTCGGAGCGCCCTTCTTCGGCTTATCAAACTCCACATACGTCAAACCGACCGTGGTGTTCGTCTTCGGATCAAAACTCGACACCCGCATTTCACGCAGAGTGTAGGCATCCCCGACCTTCATGATCTCATTCACCAAGAACCGCTTCAACGCCTTTGCTGGATTGTCCCCGTTGTAGCCCACCACCTGCATCAAGGCCCCAGCCTTCTTATGCACCCAGACATAGACCAGACGATACCGCCCACCCTTCCCTGGATTCTGCAAGCGAACCTTCCAACAATCCTGCCCCTTCACCTTCTCATCACCAATCACTTGCCCCTTCGGCCAATAGAGGAAGTGCATCGCCAGATCTTCATAAGACACATCCGTCCCCTCGATCGCCTCACCCAGCTTCGACTGCGGAAATTCCACCGTCTCCCCGTTCTTCTGCTCCAAAAGATCATAGTGATCCTTCTTCAAGCGCATCTCAAACGGCTCATACTTGCCCGTCTTGGACGACAAAAACGTAAACTGAATCTTCTCCCCCATCAGGAACAAACCCACCGGAATCTTTTTATCACCCTTCCGGAGATGCCCCGTCAGATTCTGATTTTGAAGAGTCGCCACATACCGCGCCGTCGCCAGAATGTCATCAGCTTTAGGAAGTTGGGCCTGGGCCATCTGCCCAAAGACCAAAGGAATGATCAGTAATATTGCTCGCTTCATGCTAGAAAAGTAACACTTGTTTTTGTGAGACGGCAAGACCGAACATAAAATTCACCCCGCCGTCCTCCGGGTTCTCTTCCCCAACTTCCAATCACTGAAAACCGATCACGACGAAGCTCTGTAAACACCCGGGGAATATTTACACGACAGCCTCAGTTATTTTGTGAAGAAACGGTGAGTCTTTGTGAATAACCCCCATGTTGTTCCCCATTACATCACTTTTTTTAAAATGAACAACTTTGTACCTTGCGAGAATGTCTCTGCAACGAGTTGGATGTCGGTGTCCCTCCTACAACGTCACCGCACCCGAATACAAAACAGATGAGCCTGCGCAAACAACTCAGTGACATTCTTCCCGAATTTCTCCCACCAAGTCCACGGGAAGCCATCAAAGGCACCGAATTGATCCGCTTGGTTCGCATGCGTCTGGAAGGCGATTATTCTGACGCTTCGTTGCGCTATCACTTCTCCATCATGTCCTGCGATCCGGGCTCCCCGATCGCAAAAGTAGAAAAGGGTCAGGGCTACTACCGTCGTGCTGCAGCAGTCCCCATGCTTGCCGGTGCACAGGACCTCCTCTCCATGACCCAGGGACGCCTCGAGGACTTCGATGGCAACCAGGGCGCCGTCGACATCGCCCTCATGCGTGTCCGCAAATTCCGCGCCGCCGCCACCCGCTACTGCGAAGTCAGCGGCCGCTTCCCCTATGCTTTCCGCGACGTCCTCGGCAAGAACAGCCCCATCGGCAACCTCTGGAAATACCCCGACATGGTCGTCGTCGATTGGGAATCCGGTGAACCCTCCGACAACGGGATCACCCTCAACCACGACACCCTCGCCCTCAAACGCCGCCTCGGACTCCCCCCCTACCGGATCAGCGCCATCACTCTCCGGATTTTCCCAAATCACGAATTGTTCCGGGAGGAATACTTCCAAACTCTCAGCGTCTCGTCCTGGACTCACGGTGGAGAAATCTTCTACGCCGGGCCCATTGAGGACGAAGCCCTCGCCGACTCCATCCGCCACCTCAGCAACAAATACGGCATCGGCGTCACCACCTTTGGCTTAACCCTCGACATGCTCGACGATCTCCCCGGACCGGAGCACCTCCTCACCGCCCAACCACGGGAAACGGAAGCCCTCATCGACCGCCTCGACATTCGACGCATTGCGAGCCCTTCTGTCCGCGATCACATCGACTGGACCGCCTTGGAAGCCGTCCGCGGCGAAAACGCAGAAGTCCGCGACCTCTTCTCCTGGCTCAACCGCTGCATCGACAACGAACGCGCCGAACTCTTCGTCGAACCATAAGCCCTACTCTCCCACCGGCAACATCGCCGGCCACACACTAAAATGCAGCACCCCGTTCTTCCGCGGCGGCTGCACCGACAAGGCAATCACCGACGCCTTCTTCACTTGTACATACCCCCGCTCCGCCCCGAGCAAATACCCCACCAGCTGCGAAAAGTCCGGCTCGTGCCCCACAATGGCCACCGTCTCCATCGACTCGTAGACCGCCAGCTCCGCCAGCGCCTCCTCCGGTCGCATCCCACAGGACAACCAAGCCTCCTGCACCGGCGCATCCGCCCCACAGGTCTGACAAAAAATCTCCGCCGTCTCCCGCGCCCGGACCAGCGGACTGTGCAAGACCAGATCCGGCAACAAATCCCGCTCCTTCAAAAACCGCCCCACCTGCCGACTCTGCAACTGCCCCTTCGCTGTCAAAGCCCGCGACCCATCCCCAGAAGACCCAAAATCCTCCGCCTTCGCATGCCTGATCAACAATAATATCATCTCGTTCTTTCCGTCTTCCGTTTTCCTATCCCCGACTTCTGAATACTGATCACCGACCTCTGCCCCCTACATCGTCATCCCACCATCCACCGCCATGACCTGGCCAGTAATGTAACGCGCCGCAGGACTCGCAAGAAACAACGCCAGATTCGCCACATCCTCCGGAGTTCCAAAATCCGCCAAAGGAATCTTCTTCCGAATCTCCGCCTGAATCTCCTCCGACAGCGCATCGGTCATGTCCGTCTGAATGAATCCAGGCGCAATCGCATTCGCCGTCACCTTCCGCCCTGCCAACTCCCGCGCCAAGGACTTCGTAAATCCAATCAACCCCGCCTTGCTCGCCGCATAGTTCGCCTGCCCGGCATTCCCGATCAAACCAATCACCGACGCCACATTGATGATCCGCGGATCCTCCGCCTTCATCATATTCCGCTGCAAACCCTTCACCATGTTGAAGGCCCCTTTCAGATTCGTATCCAACACCGCATCCCAATCCTCGGGCTTCATCCGCATCAACAACCCGTCACGCGTCACCCCCGCATTGTTGATCAACACATTCACCTTCCCATACTCCTCGATGACCTCCTTACACACCGCATTCACATTCTCGTGATCTGCCACATCCACCGGAAACGCCTTCGCAGATCCCTCGAATTCCTCATTAATCGTATTCGCCCCCTTCTGGCAGCTATTCGGATTCCGGCTCAAGACAGCCACTTTCGCGCCCTCCCCTGCAAATGCCTTCGCCATCGCGAGTCCGATTCCACGGCCCGCTCCAGTCACCACGACCACTTTATCTGCAAATTGTGCCATGCAGCTATTAGCGACTGGCCCCGCTCGTTTGCCAACGGCAAATCCCCAAAAATGTTACCTTGGCTGTAGAAGCGCCCGGCCTAGACCACCAATCGTGATCGCGTGCCCCTTCTGCCACACCGCCCTGGCCGAGACCGCGCCCCCCTGCCCCCGCTGCAATCTCGACCTGACGAAAGCCCGCGGCGTCCTCGACCCCGTCCTCTCCGTCTCCGGACTCACCGACCTCTCCCAGACCCTCACCCCCGCCGACAAAAAAAAACCTCATCAAGGCCTCTCTCGCCTTCAACGAGCGCTTCCCGCAATGCCGGACCCTCATGATCATCAAGGACTTTCCCCCTCAGTCCCCCCTTGGCGTTCCCCTCTTTTGGCTCTTCAACGTCGCGGGGCTCTCCGGCGATGACCGCAAACACGGCAAGAACCGCAACATCCTCATCGTCGGCTACGGCCTAGAACCCGACCTCCCCCACCGCCCATTCGCCGTTCCTCAATCTCCCCCAAATCCCGACCTGCGACCTTCGGCAATTCTTCAAGCAAACGCCCTCAAAAACCCCACCTCCATCGTCAACCCCTCCTGCACGTTCGTATTGAACATCTCCCGCAACTCCTGCAACGCATCCAACCCGCTCAACAAGCCGTCCATGTCCCGACTCTCCGCCAGCGTTCCGGTCTCTTCCTTCAACTCCGGATAGCTCAACGTCGCCGCCCCAGTCTTCTGCCGCACTGCATCACCCATCCACGTCATCAACAAATCCAACAACGCCGTCCGCACTGAAAGATACTCCGCCTCAGTCAACGCCGCGTAGTAGACCTCCCTCTCCTCCAGCCACTTCCCATCCGTCGCCCTCTTATACATCGTCACCTCCTCCTTCAACGCGGCCCCATTCTTCCCCGCAATCTCCGCCTTCCGCTCCGCCAAAAATCCCTCAAACGACGCCTTCACCAAAAGGGCGTTCTTCTCCGACCGTTCCTTCGCCGTCCGGGCCAGCACCTTCGCAAACATCCTCGTCGCCTGCGGTTGCAACACATCTTCCCGCCCGCTGGACTGCAATACCAGATCCACACATCGCGACCGAATCGTCGGTAGCAACAACTCCGGATTTGCCGTCAACAAAATGAGCAAGCACTCCGGCGGTGGCTCCTCCAAAGTCTTCAAGAAAGCATTCGCTGGGGCATCCCTCATTCGGTCGGCATCAACGATGACCCCCACCTTCCAGTTCCCCCCGGGAGCGGTGAGATGCATCTCCCTCTCCAACTCCCTCACCTCATCGATTCGTATCAGCCGCGACTTCGATCGCGGACGCACCAGCGTCACATAGGGCCCCTGCAACTCATCCAGCGTCTTCTCCGCCACCGACTCCTCCGGTTCACCAAAGAGCCCCACTGCCCCCTCGTCCGCAGGAGGATTCACCAACTCCACAATCCGAGCCGCCAGCGCCTGCTTCCCGCTCCCCGCCGGACCCGAAATCAAAAAAGCATGCGCCAACCGCTCACGCTCATGCGCTCCCCGGACCAACTCAAACGCCTTCTCTGCTGTTACCGCCATCGGCCCCCATGCTGCCCACTCCCCCTCACCCTGCAATCCCAAACTCCCCCCCTCTCCCCCTTGGAAATTGGATATTGAGTGTTCCTCCCCTCCCAGCCCCGACCTGCGACCTTCGACTTGGGACATTTGACCGAGGACACCCAACCCCATTCCCCCTCGACACCACCACCGCCCCACCCCAGATTCCCTCCATCATGAGCGCAGGCGACACCATCACCTTTGGAACCAAACCAGAGGGCGAAAAAACTGACGAAACCACCGCCTTCGTCCCGAAGTTCGACGCCAACGGCCTCCTCGCCGCCGTGGCCATCGATGCTGAGACCAAGGAACCCCTCATGCTCGCCTGGATGAATGCCGAATCCCTCCGCATGACCCTCGAAATCGGCGAGGCCGTTTACTACTCTCGGAGCCGCCAGGAAATCTGGCACAAAGGCGCCACCTCCGGACACACCCAGACCGTCCGCGAAATCCGCACTGACTGCGACCAGGACGCGATCATCCTCTACGTTGACCAAAAAGGCGCCGGCGCCTGCCACACCAACCGCCGCTCCTGCTTCTACCGCAAAGTCATCCCCGGCTCCCCCGCCACCCTCGAATTCGAGGACTAACGCGGCCCAAACGTAGCGCTGGCCTCCGTCCTGCAAAAGTCTCCCCGGGGCCCCGACCCGGCCCCCCTCATCCCCGCGCCCAAAAGTGGTGCAGGCTTCCCGGCCTGCAAAAGTCCTCGCGGGCTTCTCAGCCCGCCTCCATCGCAGAGCCAACCAACATCCCCAGCCCCGATCCCGCCAACACCAAGGTCGGCCGTATCCACCTCTCCGGCAAAAAAAACTCCGGCTCAGACAACAACAGCGCTCCGACCATCGCGAAATACGCTCCTAATTCAAACAATTGTTTGAATACGCTCCGCTCCCTCACTGTCCAAACCCCACATCATGCGCCCCCAAGTCCTCCTCCTTGCCCTTGCCTCCCTCCTCTCCGCCCTCCCCGCCGCCTCCGGCTGGCAAAAGGGCGTCAACACCGGCAAACCCGGTCCGCACCTCAACCCACGCCCCCTTTCCCTCACCTACGAACTCAGCTGGAACGGCGCCCTCAACTCCGGCCGCGTCAATTTCGTCTTCGGCCGCGCCGACAAACGCTACCCGGAGAACTACATCGCCCAAGGCTACGGCAAAAGCACCGGCGTCGCCGGCGGCATCTTCCCCTACTCCTTCGAATATACCTCCTTCCTCAAAAAGCACGACTACACCTCCTCCCTCTTTGTCTCCAAGGAGAAGGACAAGGAAGAAGTCAAAACCACCACCAACCGCTACGGCGCCACCACCGTCACCAGCACCGAAGTCACCACCAGGTTTAAGAAAGGCTCCGTCCCCAAAACAAAGAAGGCCACCTTCAAATATTCCAACCACAAGGTCTACGACCTCCTCTCCACCATCCAATACATCCGCAGCCTCCCTCTCAAGAATGGCGGCAACGTGCACCTCGTCATGCACCCCTTCAATTCCGCCTACCTCGCCCGCATCACTGTCCTCGGCCGGGAAATGCACAACGGACGTCAATGCATCAAACTCGATCTGAAACTCAATAAGATCAACAACTCCACCATGGCCCTCAAAACCTACAAGAAGATGAAAAAGACCACTATGTGGATGAGCGACGACGCCGAACGCCTCCCCATGGAATTCCGCATCGACGCCTTCATCGGCGATGTCCGCGCCGTTCTCGATGGCTATAATTACTCCAAGCAGACCCACCGGCCTCCAACCCTTCCCCGTCCGGATCTCCCTCGGCACGTATCAACTGGCCCTCACCGCCTGGTTCCTTGACGACGTCACTCTCTTCTGCCGACAAAGAGCGACGCAAAAAGCCCCCTGACCGACGCTTCCCCAGCAAGCAACCTAATCAGCGAAATCAGCGGTCAAATTCTCCGTTCCCCCCGCCAACCTACCCCAATCCACCCCCTCACTCCCCCCAACCCCGAATTCAACATTGCCAGCCCCCCGCTTGTCGTGATTCTTAACCACAACTTCTCATGGAAACCCCCACCAACGACCCCCAGCAACTCGCCGGCCGCATCGCCGCCGCCAGCCCGTGGATCAACCGCGTCAAAGACGAAATCGGCCGCGTCCTCGTCGGACAGGAAGAACTCGTCGATCGCCTCATCATCGGCATGCTCTGCAACGGCCATATCCTCCTCGAAGGAATGCCCGGCCTCGCCAAGACCCTCGCCGTCAACGCCCTCGCCGGATCCATGAAACTCAGCTTCTCCCGAATCCAGTTCACCCCCGACCTCCTCCCTGCCGACCTCGTCGGCACCATGATCTACAATCCCGAGGAACGAACCTTCGAACCAAAGCTCGGCCCGATCTTCGCCCACATCATCCTTGCCGACGAAATCAACCGCGCCCCCGCGAAAGTCCAATCCGCCCTCCTCGAAGCAATGCAGGAGCGGCAAGTCACCCTCGGCGACAAAACCTACCTCCTCCCCAAGCCCTTTCTCGTCCTCGCCACCCAGAATCCCATCGATCAGGAGGGAACTTACCAACTTCCCGAAGCCCAACTCGACCGCTTCCTCCTCAAAGTCACCGTCGGCTACCCCAGCAAAGCCGACGAACTTGAAATCATGGACCGCATGGCCAACACCGCCGCCCATCCAACCACGGAGCCAGTCGTCGACCAAGAAACCATCGCCGAAAGCCGCGCCCTCCTCAACGAGATCTACATGGATCCTGCCGTCCGCGAATACATCGTCGATCTCGTCATCGCCACCCGCTACCCCTCCAAGGTCGACTCCAGCCTTCAGCCACTCATCCGCGCCGGAGCATCTCCCCGCGCCACCATCAACCTCGCCCTCGTCGCCCGGGCCCGCGCCTTCATGGATGGCCGATCCTTTGTCACCCCGCAGGATGTCAAAATCCTCGCCCGCGACGTCCTCCGCCACCGCGTCCTCCTCTCCTACGAAGCCGAAGCCGAAGACATGACCCCCGACACCGTCATCGAACGCATCCTCGCCAAAGTCCCCGTCCCCTAAGGAAACCGGCTCCTGACCCGTTCCTACTCCCGGATCCTCAGATCCCGCACTTCACCCCCTTAACTGATAACGAATAACCGATAACCGACAACCATGCTCTCCCAAGAAGCCATCGAGGAAGTCATGAAGCGCGTTCGGCGCCTCGAGATCCGCGCCAAGCGACTCGTCAACGAATCCTTCGGCGGCGAGTATCACTCCTCCTTCAAAGGACAAGGACTCGATTTCGACGAGTTCCGCGAATACCAACACGGCGACGAAATCCGCTTCATCGACTGGAACGTCACCGCCCGAACCGGAAAGCCCTTCATCCGTAAATTTCGTGAGGAACGCGAACTCTCCGTCGTCATCGCCGTCGACATCTCCGGATCCACCCTCTACGGCAGCGGCAAACTCAGCAAACGCGAACTCGCCGCAGAAATCGCCGCCGTCCTCGCCTTCAGTGCCCGCGACAACGGCGACAAAGTCGGCCTCCTCCTCTTTGGCGCCGAACCAATCCTCTTCCTCCCCCCCGCCAAAGGCAGCAAGCAGATCCTCCGCAGCGTCCGCGAAATCCTCACCAACATCCCCGAGAAACCCGGCACCAACATCCCCGCCGCCTGCGACTTCCTTCTCCACACCCTCAAACGCAAAGCCCTCGTCTTCCTCATCTCCGATTTCCTCGACACCGAAATCCGCAAACCTCTCGGCACCCTCTCGGCAAAACACGAAACCATGGCCCTCCGCCTCTTCGACCCCGCCGAAGAACGCATCCCCGACGTCGGCAAAGTCGTCCTTCGCGACAACGAGCACGGCTACGAGCGCATCGTCAACACCAGCAACAGCAACGTGCGCATGGCCTACCACAAGCTCACCCGCCGCCACCGCCAGGGCGTCCGCGCCGTTTTCAAACGCTATGGCATCGACCATGCCTCCGTCTCCACCACCACCGACTACCTCCCAGCCCTCCACAAACTTCTGAAACGTCACGCCCTCCGCAAAAACCACTGACAGCCCACTGGAAACCAAAACGCCCCCCACCCACCCCTCCTCTTGCGACTTTTGTGCCTCTTCGCGGCTAGAAATTAGTAACCTGCTCCAGTCCTACATGGCATGAACGACGAACTCCACGACATCATCGACCCCGCACCCCTCCTCCCCGGGATGCACGTGCCGTGGTATAGTTGGGTCATCATCGCCCTCGTCATCCTCGCCGCCATCGGACTCTTCATCTACTTCCTGACCCGCACAAAACCAGCCCCTCCCGGTAGCGTCGCCAGCATCTACCAGGAATCCCGCAAACACCTCGAACTCCTCCTCGGTGCGATCAGCAAACAACCCCTCTCCCAAATCGCCACAGAAGCCTCCTTCGCAGTGCGCCGCTACCTCGCCGCCTGCCTTTCCGAACCTGCCCTCTACGAAACCCACGAGGAATTCCTCCTCCGCGACGACGCCCTCGACCGCCTCCCCGCCGGTTCCCGCGACAAACTCAACCCCCTCCTCGAACAACTCGCCGCTCTCAAATACTCCCCCTCCCACACCGACCCCGAGAACGCCGAGATCATCCTCAAAAAATCCCTCAACACCCTCCAAGGCATCGAGTCCACCCGCACCAAAGAAATCGCCCCCAATCCCTAAATCCAAATCCCTCCGAGTTCTGATAACTGATAACCAATAACTTCTTGCCCTCCTTCTTCCAACACTTCGCCTTCAAAGACCCGGCTTGGCTCCTGCTCCTCCTGCTGGTCCTGCCGCTCTTCTTCCTGCGGAGACGCATCGGAGCCGCCGCCTCCATCGGCTTCTCCTCCCTCTCCATCCTCGGCTCCGTCGGTCAACGCGCCCACCAACGTCCCGGCGCCCTCACCGCCGCCCTCCTCATCTTCGCCATCATCGCCGCCATCTTCGCCCTCGCCCGACCACAATGGCGCAACGAATACGTCGCCCGCACCGCCAGTGGCATCGACATCCTCATCGCCCTCGATGTCTCCTACTCGATGGAAATCCCCGACTTCTACCCCAACGACGATAGACGCCTCCCGCGCAAACAACGCATCGTCGTCGCCAAGGAAGTCATCCGAGACTTCATCGACCTCCGCCCCGACGACCGTCTCGGACTCGTCGCCTTCTCCGGCCGACCCTACGCCGTCAGCCCCATCACCATGGACCATGACTGGCTCAAGATGAACCTCGAGCGGATCAAACTCGGCGAAATCAAGGAACAAGGCACCGCCATCGGCTCCGCCATCGCCGCCTCCTCCACCCGCCTCACCAAACGCGACGCGAAAAGCAAAGTCGTCGTCCTCGTCACCGACGGCGCCAACAACTCCGGCAAACTCGACCCCATCGAAGCCGCCAAACTCGCCTCCGAACTCGGCATCCGCATCTACACCATCGCCATCGGCACCGAAGACGGCCGCGTCTCCAACCGCCGCCAGTCGTTTCCCGCTCAGGAATTCGACGAAACCACCCTCCGCGAAATCGCCTCCCTCACCAACGCCGAGTTCTTCCGCTGCCGCGACGTCGCCTCCCTCCGCAACACCTTCGACAGCATCAACACCCTTGAAAAAAGCGAATCGAAAACCCACACCGTCGTCGATGCCGACGAATGGTTCCTCTGGTTCATCGGCACCAGTTTCGTCCTCGCCTTCCTCGCCCTCAGCTTCATCGGACTCAACCCACCTCCCATGCCCTCGTGAGTTTCGCCCATCCAGAGGTCTTCTTCCTCCTGCTCCTCGTGCCGCTCCTCCTGCTCGGCGCGATCCTCTCCTCACGCAAACGCGGACGGGCATGGAAAAAATTGGTCGCCTCCCGCCTCCAACACGCCCTCGTCCGCTCCGGCAGCCCGGTCCCACGCTGGATCTCCTACTCGCTCGCCCTCCTCGGCTTTGCCCTCCTCATCACCGCATTCGCCGGACCCAATGCGGGATACGAAGAGGAGAACGAAACCATCCGCGGCCGAAACCTCCTCCTCGCCATCGACATCTCCCGCTCCATGCTCGCCGATGACGAAAGCCCCAACCGCCTCGCCGCCGCCCTCGCTTCCGCCTTGGAGGTTCTCGATCACTTCCCCAACGACCGCATCGGCGTCATCGCCTTCTCCGGCAGCCCCTTCCTCCAGGCCCCCCTCACCATCGACCACGGCGCAGTCCGCGAAACGATCCAACAACTTGACCCAGTCATGCTGCAACAACTCGACGCCGACTGGCTCCCGCGCGGCGGATCGGACGTCGCGCAGGCCGTCGACCTCGCCATCGACACCCTCAAAGACACCGGCCAGAAAAACAACGCCCTCATCATCTTCAGCGATGGAGAACACCACGAAGGCGGATACGAGGACACCGCAGAGAACGCCAAAGAAGAAGGAATCACCATCTTCACCGCCGGATTCGGCACCACCGAGGGCGCCTTCCTCCCCGACTCCAACGAAAAGGATGGCCGCTTCCGGGACAGCAAGGGCAACCTCGTCTTCTCCCGACTCAACACCGACGGCCTCCGCCTCCTCTCCCGCAAGACCGATGGCTTCTACACCCGGGGCTCCGGCCGCCATTTTTCCGGAAATCTGGAGACCGCAGTAGAGCGTCTGGATCGCTATGAACTTGAAGGGAAGAAACATCGAGTGGCCATACCCCGCTTCCAATGGTTCCTTCTCCCCGCTATCGTCCTCCTAATCCTCAGCATGATCATCAACACCCCATGGCACATTCTCGGCCGGGCCGCCGCCATGGCCCTCGCCTTCCTCTGCCTGCCCCAGGCGGCTGAGGCGAGAATCCTCCCCTCCACCTCCGCCGAAAAGTCCCTCTCCCGCGGTCTCTACAAGAAGGCCATGGATCAGTTCGAAGACGAAATCAAGCGCTCCAGCGGAGAACGCCGCGCCCGACTTCAAATGGGGGCCGGCGCCACTGCCTACCGACTCAACGACTTCGACCGGGCCACCGCTGCCTACTCCGCCGCTCTCCTCTCATCCGATCAGGAAGTCCAATCCGCCGCCCACTACTCCCTCGGCAACTCCCTCTTCAAACTCGGCGAGGAATCTCTCGGATCGAAAGAGACCCCACCCTCTGAAGAAGCCATGGAGGAAATCATCTCCAATTGGAACGAATCCCTCGCCCACTACGAAGACGCCCTCCAACTCACTCCGGACCAACAACAGACCAAAGACAACCACGCCCTCGTCAAACGCCGCCTCGACGAACTGAAGGAAGAGCAAGAACAAGAGCAACAAGACCAGGAAAAGCAGGAGGACGGCGAAGAGAACGAAGAGAACAAGGAAGACGGCGACTCCGAAAATAAGGACGAGCAAAAGGGCGAAAACCCCGACAAGGGCGACAAGGAAAAAGAGGACGGCGAGCCAGAGAACGAAGGCGACGACCCCAAAGGGAACGAACCTGGAGACGAAAACGAGGAAAACCAGCCTCCCAAAAACGAAGGCGATGAAGGCGAGGAAGAACAACCCCAAGGTCGACCCGAACCACAGCAGGCCGAACAGCAATCGCCTCCCCGGGAGAACGAATCTCCGGAAGAGCACGCCAGACGCATTCTCTCCGAAAACGCCGACTTCCAAATGACTCCCCTGATGCGTCAGGAACACCGCCAAAAACGCCCCGAAAAAGATTGGTAACCGTGAAGCTCCCTTACTCCATTCTCGCCCTCCTCATTCTCCTTCTCGCCCCCAGCGCGTGGGCCGAAGCCACCTTGAAGGCCACCCTCGACTCCTCCTTCCTCATCCAAGGCGAACAAACCCGGCTCACCCTCCACCTCAAGTCCGACCAACCGCCCACCATCCGGCCAGCCATCCCCAAGGCCGACAACGTCACCATTCAATACCAACAGGAGGGCGTGCGCCGCCTCCCTGATCGATCCCTCGTCTACGTCTACACCTACACCGTCCGCTCCTTCAAGCCCGCCACCTACCTCATCCCCGCCTTCAGCATCGAGCTCGCAGGTAAACTCACCCAATCCATCCCGATCTCCCTCCGCGTCTCTCCCCTCAGCGAACTCACCTGGCACTCCCAAACCGGCGTTGGCCAAAGCTTCAAATATGCCAGCGCCATCTTCACCCCCGAAGCAGCCCCCTACGACGGCGAAACCTTCCCCGCCGAGATCAAACTCTACTTCCCCAACAACTCCGGCGGAGCCACCAGCGGTGCCGCGGAACTCCAACACGACGGACTTGTCGCCTGGCGCTTCGAACTGGTCCCCTACGCCACCAGCGTGCCACTCCCCACCGGAGCCCACACCGGATTCACCTTCCGCAGCACCGCCGCCCCCATCCGTAGCGGCGCGGTCTCCCTCGGCCCAGGCGACGCCCGAATGATGATGCGTGTCCGAACCACCGAACGTGGCTTCACCTTCGTCCAGAACGTCCCCGTCGAATTCAAGCTCCCCCAGCACACCATCCAGGCCCGCCCGCTCCCCTCCGGCGCCCCGACAGGATTCGCCGGAGCAGTCGGCACCTTCCACCTCCACGCCACCGCCGAAATCGATGAACTCGAAGACGGCGACCCCATCGCCATGCGCCTCAACGTCACTGGCACCGGCAACCTCGACTCCCTCCCCGCCCCACGACTCGATGCCCCCGAAGGCGACTGGAAGATCTACGAACCCAGCCGCCTCGAACGACAAGGCGAACGACGCGACGTGACCGGACAAGTCAGCTTCAGCCAGATCATCCGCCCCCTCACCGTGCAGGATCAAATCCCTCCCTTCGAATTGGTCTACTTCAACCCCCGCACCGCCACCTACGGCACCTCGAGGACCCAACCAATTCCCTTCAAAACCATTGCCTCCCCCATCGCCGCCGGAAGCGCCTCCATCATTCCCACCCTCGCCACACCAGTCGAAGACATGCAGGACATCCTCGCCATCATCGACCCCATCCGCAGCCACTCCGACTCCAACACCCCCTCCTTACTGCGCTACTGGCAGATCCTCCCGGCCCTTCTCGGCCTCGCTCTCCTCTTCCGCATCGCCCAACTCCACATCCTTCCCCGCTTCAAAATTTCCGAACGAGAACAAAAAATCCAACAGTCCCTCGAACTGGTCGCCGCCTCCGGCAACAACGAAGGTGTCTTCCTCCGCGCCGCCGGTGCCTTCGTGGACCGCTGGATCTCCACCGACCAACGCAGCGGTGAACTCGCCGAACTCCTCGAGCGCCGCGACACCGACTCCTTCCGCCCCGATCACGCCGAGCGCGAAATCACTTCAACCGAACAAACGTCCATTCTCAAAGTCCTCAAGAACCGGGCCATGGCCGGCATGCCCGCCCTCGTCCTCCTCGCGACCCTCTTCCTCAGCGCCCCCAACTCCAGCGCCGCCGAGACCAATCCCCTCCACACTGCCAACCAGGCCTACCTCGAAGGCAACATCCGCACGGCCTTGGAACTCTACTCCACGCAGCCCACCCCACACTCCGCCGACCTCCTCTACAACATCGGCAACTGCCACTTCAAACTCAACGAACCCGGCAAGGCCGCCCTCTTCTTCCATCGCGCCCTTCTCGAAGAACCCGGACATCCCGAATCCGCTCAAAACCTCCGCTTCCTCGAGCGCTCCCTCGGCGCCATCACCATCGTCCGCGCCCCCTACGAAACCACTCTCGCCACCCTCCCTCGCCAAACCTACCAGACCATCACCACCGCCGGTGCTTGGCTCGTCGGCCTCGCCACCCTCGCGCTCTTCGCCCTCGCTCCCGGCGTCACCAAAGTCCTCTCCAGCATCTTCCTCGGCCTCGGCGCCCTCCTCACCACCTCCGGCGCCATCTGCCAACATTACTATCCCAACGACGCCTCCTTCGCCCCCGTCGCCGAACGCTGCGTCATCACCAGCGCCAAACGCATCGTCGCCCGCACCGAAGCCAGCGACTCCAGCGCCAAAGCCATCGAAGCTCCTCCCGGAAGCCTCTGCCGCCTCCTCGCCCCCCGCGGCACTTGGACTTATCTCGAGTTCCAAAATCGCACTCGCACCCGCGCCTGGGTCCCCACCTCCGCCGTCGCCCCCCTCCTCCCGCCAGCCCCCGCCGGTGCAAACGACCGCCTCTAACTCACTAATAACCAACACTTCCGCTTAATTTATTTAATATTTCCTGACAATCTGGTTGACCAATCTAAAATTTTTGAAAAACTGCAACCTGTTATGAGAGCCCTTGCCTTTACCGCCCTCGTTCTGATCGCCCCGTTCGCCTCTGCTGATTCCGAAGCCATTCTTCTCCAGCGCTGTAGCGAACAAGAGCGTCAGATTGCCACCCTCGAAACCGAAATCGAGTCTCTCCACAGCCAACTCGCACTCGAGCGCCGCCGCGCCCGGAGATCAGCCACAGTCGTCGTCGCCCCCAAGGCCAAGACTGTCACCAAGGCCTACACCGTGAAAGCCGGAGACACCCTCACCTCCATCGCCCGGAAGAACGGCACCAGCGTTACCAATCTCCAGAAAATCAACGGCATCAGCGACCCAACCCGCCTCCGCATCGGCGAGACGATCAACGTGACCGGTTCCCCCACCGCTATCGCCAAGTCACCAGCCCCGGCGAAGAAAGCTCCGGTTGTCGCCAAGAAGAAGCCCTCCACCTACAAGGTGCAACCCGGCGACACCTTCTACAAGGTCGCCCACAACCACTCCCTCACGGTTGCCAAACTCCAGACCCTTAACCCTGGCCTCAACCCAAGCCTCATCATCGTCGGCCAATCCCTCGGCGTCGCAGGTGAGCCCCGCAAGCCGGTCGCCGCCAAAAAGCCCGCGACCCGCAGCAACACCCGCATGATCACCAACCCCACCCCGGCCAAAAAATCAGCTCCAAAGCCGGTTGCCAAAAAGTCGACGCCGAAGCCCGCTCCGGCTCCAGTGAAAAAAGAGGAACCAAAGCCAACCACCTTCTCTTCCATCATCGTAATGAACCAAATCTCCTTCGGCGATTTCGCCGCAAAACACAGCAGCACAACTGACCAGTTGAATGCCCTCAATGGCCTGAACCTCAAACCGCGCACCTTGCTCGCCAAAGGATCAGAGCTCTACGTGTCCGGCCGTTAATTCAGTCTCACCCAGCAGTAACAACTCTCTAAGGCAAGGCAGGGTGACGCCCGGTATCAGCTTCGGCTGCACCGGGCGTCACTTGTATCCCCAGTAAGGTGACAGTCCCGGTCGCCTCCAAACCCCTCCCGACCTCAGTCGGGACACTTGCTCTCCAGGATCACGAGTCTCTAGCCCCACTAGAGTCAATCCGGCTTCCCCACCGTGGCGTGATCCGTCTCGGTCACGATCTAATCCCTCCGGCACAGCCGCAAGCCGCTCCCGGCCCCTCACCCCGCCTCACCGCCTTGCCCCCCGGCCATTTTGGACTGCGCTGGGAAAGTGGGGGACGAACGTCGACACCGCTTTCACGCGACACCACCGTCGCGTCCCCCCACCCCCGCCACCCCTTTCCACAGTGGTCTCTCCACTCCCCCAGAGGGGGCACGAACAATAACCGCTTCGCCGTATCCTGCCCCTTCCCTTTCTCCAAAAGATCCACCATCTCCAGCGGATCCTTCTCGAGATTGAGCGTAGTCGTCTGCAAAAATGAAGAGAAAATTGGTCTTCGCGGCTGCAGACAATCCGCAAACACCAAGAATCGAAACCGCCAAAGTCGTTTTCAACATGCCTAAGCGATATGAAAACCCAGACAGCCAAGGCCAGCCCAGCCTGAAAATCCTTCACTTCTCATAGTCCGCCCCCTGATTGCTCTTCTGACAGGACGCACTGAATTCCGAATAATTTGCCGCCATCCGCTTGGCCACATCCGGCATCGCCGCCGCCTTGCCCTCTTTCTCCCCCCACCGTAATTCTGGGTTCGACCTTGGCCCACACATCACCGAAGCTCTCTCCCCACATGCCCGGTCCGAAAAAAGCCGAAGCCCTCCGCCAACGGAAGTCCTCAAGCATCCCCATCTCGTCGCTCACCGCCTACGACTACCCGACAGCCCGACTCCTCGATGAAGCTGGCATCGACCTCATCCTCGTCGGCGATTCCCTCGGCATGGTCGTCCTCGGCTTTCCCGACACCACCCATGTCAACATGGAGCACATGCTCCACCACGCCGCCGCCACCGCCCGGGGCGCAACCAAGGCCCTCGTCGTCGCCGACCTCCCCATCGACAGCTACTCCACCCCAAAGCAAGCCCTCGCCAACGCCCGACGCCTCACCGCCGTCGGCGCCGAAGCCGTCAAACTGGAAGGCGGCGTCCGCCAAGCCGACAAGGTCCGCGCCATTCTCGACGACGGCATCCCCGTCCTCGGCCACCTCGGCATGCTCCCCCAACGCGTCCTCGAAGAGGGCGGATACAACAAGAAGGGCAAGTCCGAAGACGAAATTGAGTCCCTCCATGAAGGCGCTCTGGCCCTTCAAGATGCCGGCTGCTTTGCCATCGTTCTCGAAAGCGTCATCCCCGCCGTCGCGACATCCCTCACCGAAGCCCTCGACATCCCCACCATCGGCATCGGCTGCGGCGATCACACCTGCGACGGAGAAATTGCCGTCCTCACCGACGTTATCGGATCCTACCCCTGGTTCGTCCCACCCTTCGCCACCCAACGCGCCAACGTCGCCACCGACATCTCCACCGCTGTCAAAGGATACATCGACGCAGTCCAGCGCAGCGCCTGATATGGAGCGCGGGTTTCCAACCCTCTTCTAAACACTCCCGAGCCCCCAGGCCCGAACGTTCCTGATCACCAATAACGAATAACTAAACCAGTGCTCAGCACCGCCAAAGAAGCTGAACTCCGTGTCCGCATGGAAAAGCTCGGCATCCTCGACGACGACCTCGTCGAAAAATTCATCCGTGGCTCCGGACACGGCGGTCAAAAGATCAACAAAACCTCCTCCTGCGTCTACCTGAAGCACGAACCCTCCGGCATCGAAATCAAATGCCAACAGGACCGCTCCCAGACCATGAACCGCTACTACGCTCGGGTAGCGCTTTGTGAACAACTCGAGACGATTACCCTCGGGAAAAAATCCGCCCAACAACAGGCCCGCGAGAAAATTCGCCGCCAAAAACGCCGCCAATCCCGCCGCCAGCGCAACAAAACTGTCGGCCTCAAACGCCAACACGGCGAGAAAAAGAAGCTCCGCGGCAAACCAAAGCGCGACGACTAGACCCGGGGCATGACCGTCCCGGTCACCAGACCCCTCTTCTTTAGCCTTCACTCTTGGTTCTCTCCTCTTCAGTCTAAGTCCATGCAGCAGTACCTCGACCTCCTCCGGGACGTCCTCGAGAACGGCGAAGAACGCGCCGACCGCACCGGCACCGGAACTCTTTCCGTCTTCGGCCGTCAAGCCCGCTACGACCTTCGCGAAGGCTTCCCCGCCCTCACCTCCAAGAAGGTCCACCTCCGATCCATCATCCACGAACTCCTCTGGTTCCTCAAAGGCGACACCAACATCGCCTACCTCAAGGAAAACGGCGTCCGCATCTGGGACGATTGGGCCGACGAAAACGGCGAACTCGGCCCCGTCTACGGCCAACAATGGCGCGCCTGGCAAACCGACGACGGCTCCACCATCGACCAAATTGCCAAGCTGATGGATTCCCTCACAAACAATCCACACTCCCGCCGCCACCTCGTTTCGGCATGGAACGTCGGCAAGGTCGATGAAATGGCCCTCCCTCCCTGCCACCTCCTCTTCCAATTCTACGTCCACGAAGCCGCCTACGAAGGCGGGCGCCCCGGACTCTCCTGCCAACTCTACCAACGCAGCGCCGACCTCTTCCTCGGCGTCCCCTTCAACATCGCCAGCTACGCACTGTTCACGATGATGATTGCCCAGGCCCTCGACTACGAAGCCCGCGACTTCGTCCACAGCTTCGGCGACCTCCACCTCTACTCCAACCACCTCGAGCAGGCCAAACTCCAGCTCACCCGCGACCTGCGGCCGCTCCCCACCATGGTCATCAACCCCAATGTCCGCGACATCGATTCCTTCACCTTCGAAGACTTCGATCTCCAAAACTACGACCCCCACCCCCACATCAAAGCCGCCGTCTCAGTCTGACCATGCGCAAACCCCAGCTTACCGGCATCGTTGCCATGACCCCCGATCGCATCATCGGCAGCAAAGGAGACCTCCCTTGGCGCCTCCCCGAGGACCTCAAGTTCTTCAAACGCACCACCAGCGGCCACCCCATCGTCATGGGCCGGAAAACCTACGAGTCCATCGGCCGCCCCCTCCCCAAACGCCAGAATATCGTCCTCACCCGTGACAAAAATTGGTCAGCGGAAGGCATCGACATCATCCACAACCCCGCCGACCTCGCTGATCTCGAACTCCAGGACCCCCATGTCTTCATCATCGGCGGCGCCCAAATTTACAGCGCCTTTCTCGAACACCTCGACGACCTCCTCATCTCCCACGTCTTCGAAAACCACCCCGGCGACACCTCCTTCCCCGAATTCGCCCACCTCTTCCCCAACCAAGAAATCCTCGAGACCTTCGACGATTTCGAAGTCCGGCGGCATTCAAAGTAGCGCAGGCTTCCGCCCGGCGAAAGTGGTGCCGGCCTCTGCCCAGCAAAAGAACCGCCCACCACCTACAATAAATTCTTCTCACCCTAACTCCCTTCGGCCCACCTCCCAAGCATCCAAGGCCTTCTTCGGAATCGAATCCGCCAAACGAAACGTCACATCCTGGGTCGTCTCTTCCTGCTCCAAACCTGGCAGGCGCCGTTTAGATTTGGCTGTGACTACTTCCTCGTTGAACGGCTTGAACACCGGACTAGGGGACTGACCCGGGACCTCTTGCTGGAAGGAAGCCTACACCACATTCCCCAAAGCCCGACGCACCAAATCCAACGCCGCCTGGCTCACGGCCCGCTTAAAACTCACCCGACTCCGTGGGTGAAACTGCTTTTCCACCTTCGTCTCGCCCCCCTTCACCGCCACTGCGAGAAACACCGTCCCCACCGGCTTCTCCTCGCTCCCCCCATCCGGTCCGGCAATCCCCGTCACCGCCACCGCGACATCAGCCTCTGCATTTCTCAACGCCCCCTCTGCCATCTGCCGCGCCACGGTCTCACTCACCGCACCGACCTTCTCCAAATCTTCCCAGCTCACCCCCAACAAATCCCGCTTCGCCTCATTCGCGTAGGTCACATAGCCGTAGCGAAACACTCCCGACGACCCCGGCACATCCGTCACCCGATTCGCAATCAATCCCCCCGTGCAGCTCTCCGCCGTCGCCATGGTCTTCCCCTGCTTCGCCAACAGCCGCACCACCGCAGCCTCCAAAGTTGCCCCATCTTCACTCACCAAAAATTCCGCAAACTCCTCCAACGCAATCTCCCGCCCCTGATCAATCGCGGCCTCATCCCCCACCAATCGCAAATCCACCTCACCCAATCGCGCACAATACCCTACTTCCAAACCCTCAATTGCCTCCAACCGCGCATCCACACTCTGATGAAAATCACTCTCTCCAACTCCCACGAAACACATCTCCCGCATCGCCGGCAACTCATCCAACCCTGACAACGCCTCCAAGCGCGGAAACACCTCCCCACGCACCATCGGATACAACTCACTCGGTGGCCCAGGCATCAAGAATACCGCACAGTTTTTCCCACCACTCAACCGCGGAGGCAAATACAGTCCCGGCGCCGTCCCATTCGCATTCGACAATACATCCGCACCCACCGGCACCATCGCCTGCTTGCGGTTCGTATCCGCCATCACCTTCCCCCGCTTCTCAAAAAATTCCACCAGCGTCCGCAAGGCATGCTCATCCTCCACCAACTCGATCCCGAACACCTCCGCGATCGACTCCCTCGTCAAATCATCACTCGTCGGCCCCAACCCGCCGGTCACGATCAACACATCCGCCACCTCCACCGCATCAGCCATCGCTGCCACCACCGCCGGACCATCCGGCACGGTCACCTGCCGCTGCAGCCGCAACCCCAGCTTGAATAGCTCCTGCCCCAACCACGCCCCGTGCGTGTTCTGTGTCGTTCCGAGCAATAACTCGGTTCCCGTGGTCAGCAGCTCAATCCGCATGCCGGACATTCTCGGGCCTTAGGCCTCCTGCGCAACCGCATTCTCGCCACCCCACGCCACTTCCTTGGCGTCCCCCCACAAATCTTCCAGCGCATAACGCTCCCGACTTTCCTCATCGAGCACGTGCACCATCACGTCCACATAATCGAGCACCACCCAACGACTGTCCGGCTTGCCATCCGAGTAAACAGGTTCCGCGCCAGCTTCCTTGCGCACGCCCTGCTCCACCTCCCGCAACACCGCCTTCAAATGCGGCATCGAGTTTCCCGTGCAAAGCACCATGAAATCAGTCAGCGAAGACAGTCCCTGTAAATCCAGCACACGAATGTCCTCCGCCTGAATCTCTTCAGCCGCTTTCGCACATGCGATTGCCAGTTCCTGTCCTACCGTTGCCATGGATCTAGTATTTTTGTGGACTCCGCTTTCCGTCGAAAGAGGGGGGCCGTGTCATTCATAGCCCCGCTCCTGCGGGACGACGAATGGTGGAGCATAACGGATTCGAACCGTTGACCCCCTGCATGCCATGCAGGTGCTCTACCAACTGAGCTAATGCCCCCTTTTCCGTCTCGGGGCGGGACTCTTAATGCCCCCACCCCCGACCATCAAGGCATTTTTCACGCCGTGGCGACGGATTCCATCCGCCAAGCCCTTCTTCTCCCCAGGTCCCAGCGGGACCGCCCAAATTAGCCGGGGCGCGTCAGCCCCCGGTGACCCATTAAAATCAGCCCCCGCCGCGCTAGCGACGACTCAAAACGGACAACATCCCCGCGACGCCCCGTCCTGTAGCGGAACTTCTGCGAAGTTTCGGGAGTTTCACCGAGTCGCCACCCTTGCCCCTCTCCCTTCACTCCTCCTCCGCCAAGGCCAAAACCAACTCCACCAAAACCCGGGTCCGGGCAATCAAAGCATCCAGATCGGCCTCCTTATACTTCGCCCAAGTCGCCGATCCCACTGGCCGGATCGTCTGATAACGCCCTGCCCCCTCGTGCCCAAACATCCGCTGATTAAAATTAAACTCATCCCTCCTTTGCTCCGCGCTCAGTCTTCGCTCAATTCCAACCTTCGGAATCTGCTCCTCCAATGCCCCCAAACTCGGCCCATTCAAATACAGCATCGTCCCACCGTCAGCAACCGGCTCTCCCATTTGTCTCAAGCCCAGCACCGCCACCAGCTCCTCCCCCGATTCCATAAAGTCTCCTCGTCTCTCATGCTCCAGCTCCAGGAGCAACCACGTCGGATACACAAGAAACCGAACTGTCCGGCCCAACTTCGAGGCCTTCAATTCCTTCGCCGCTGTTACAATGGAAATCACATTATCATCTCCAAAATCATACGGAGCCGTCACCAACACAAGCTCATCCTTCCGCTCTCCACCCTCCACATCCACCCAAACCATCGGCCACAACTCGTCCTCATAGCTCACATCTGCCCCCCTCTTCACCACAAACCCGTAATTCTGCGGACTCAGCGTTCCATCAATGAACGCAATCCTCTGATGCATCCCCTTCCTCCCCTCCTCGGTCTCCCAGCCCTCGCTATTCAACCACCCAAACTTCTTCGCCAAATCCACCACTTCCTCCCGCTCAATCCCACCACCACCCATCGCCAACCCCGGATCAGCTATCTCCTTCGTCTCCAGATGCCAGTGAAACCAAATCGCCCCAATAATCGACACGACCAGACACACTGGTAGCACCAACAAAAAGAACTTCACCCCGCCTCTACCACTACTCTCTTTAATTCCGTCCATCAGTTTTTCAAAAGCTCCATGACCGCCCTCGCCGCAATCCCTGCTGCGCCTCCCGGGCCTAGTTTTACCGCCACTTCCCGCAACTCCCGCTGCAGTTCCTCCCGCCGCGTCTCATCAACCAGCACACTCTCCAAGAACGCCGACACATTTCGCGCCGTCGCCTCCTGCTGCACAAACTCCGGCACCACCTGACGCCCCGCAATGATATTTGCCATCCCGATGAAATCCACCTCCATCAATGCCTTCCCCATCACGTAGGTCGGCCACGCCACCTTGTAGACCAAACAATAGGGCATCCCATAATACGTCGCCTCCATCGTCGCCGTCCCACTCGCCACCACTCCACAACTCGCCCGTTGCATCAGCTCTTGGCTCGTCCCCGTCTTCACCGTCACCACCCCTTCCGGAAACTCCGCTTGCGCAATCAACGACTCCATCATCTCCCGTAACGAATCCGACGCCGCCGCCGCTTCAAACTTCAATTCGCTATTCTTCTCCCGCAACTCCTTTGCCGCCTCCAACATCGTCGGAAACAACCGCGCCACCTCCCGCTCCCGACTCCCGGGAAAAAATCCAATCAAATTCTCCACGCGCCCACCCTCGATCCGCTTCTCCTCCAACTGATCCACCATCGGATGGCCCATCACCACCGTCTTCAATCCCGCCCCTTCGAAAATTTCCTGCTCGAAGTCGAACAGGCACAGCATCAAATCCAGATACTCCACCATCTGCCGCACCCGCCCACGATGCCAGGCCCACACCTGCGGACTGATATAGTCCACCAACTTCGCCCCCGTCCCCGCCGACCGAAGCGCCTTCGCCAGCCGCAAGTTGAACCCCGGATAATCCACCAACACCACCGCCTCCGGCTCCAACTCCAAAATCTCCGCCTTCGTCTCCTCAAAGCGCGCCTTGAACCAACTGTAGCGCTTCAGCACCTCCACGAACCCCATCACCGCAGCACCCTCCAGCCAATCCTTGATCCGCCCTCCGGCCAGCTCAGCCATCTTTGGTCCCCCCAATCCGGCAAATTTCACCCCCGGATCCTCCTTCCTCAAGGCCACCATCAACTCCGCACCCCGCGTGTCTCCGCTGTGCTCTCCGGCGACCAGATAAATCATGCTGCTCATTGGCGGCGCTACGCTAACCGTGATCCAGCCCCTGCCAATGCTCAAATCGGCGTAGTAGGACTTGATTCACCCCTCCCGGCACGCTACCCCAACCCCCAGCTCATGGCAGAAGAACCATCATCCCCAGCCCCTCTCGGCGAAATCTCGCACGGTCCATCCAAATTTGAGGAGTTCCTCGACAAGAACCAAAAGAAGCTGGTTTTGGCTATTCTCGCCATCGTCGTCGCTCTCGCCGCCTACATCGTCGTCACCGGCATCAAGGAAGGCGAGGACAACACCGCCGGCGAAGCACTCTCCGCCTCAGGAATCTCCGAAAGCTCCACCTACGACATCGCCGCCCTCCGCGACGTCATGGAATCTTTCCAGTCCAGCCCCGCCTCAGGTAGTGCCGCCCTCCTCCTCGCCGAAGAGCAGTGGAAGGACCAACGCAAAGACGAATCTATTCAAACCCTCCGCGAATTCCTCGCTGAGAAGCCCGATCACGCCGGACGGCCCTCCGCCCTCATGGCCCTCGCCAGCCATCTCCTGGAGACCGACAAGAAGGACGAAGCGATCTCAACGTTCCAACAACTCATCGACGCTCCTGGTAGCGAATTCCTCGCTCCCTTCGCCCTCCTCACCCTCGCCGATCTCGAAAAAGCCGCCGGCAACGAAGACGCCGCCAAGGTCCACTACGAAAAGGCTCGCGACGCCTACCCAAATAACAGCCTCACCATCAAACAATTCGTCAACGGCCGCCTCGCCCTCCTCGGCGTTCAGCCCCCAGCGAAAATCGCCCCTCCCGCCGTCCCAGAAACTCCCCCCGCTCCTGCCCCACGGAGACCCGTGCCAAACACCCCATTTCCAGAGCTCATCCCCAAGACCCCCGCTCCGACCCCCGCAGCCCCGACTCCCGCAGCGCCAACACCAGCTGCCGACGAAACCGCTCCTGAGGAGCCCGCTCCAGCGCCCGAAAATGACGCCCCGGACGCTCCCGGAGAAGTCGACCAAGAGGCCGAGGACGGCCCAAAATAGCGCTTCACTGAAAAGCGTTAGAAGGGATCACAACCATTTCATTACCAATCTGATACATTACCTCTAATTACAGGTGACTGTTAACGTTTGACAGGGATTCCACCATTTGAGTTAGTGTGGCCGTGTTCGAAAAAATCATTAGCAAGACCTCCCCCGGCGAGGGCGACTCATCTGCCGGCTCTAAGAATCCTCCCGCTCCAGCAGCCTCCAGCACCTCCGCGGCCAGCTCAAACCCCACTCCGGCCCGCTCCGCGCCAAGCTCAGGACAACGCAACGTCCTCCTCCCCGACGTCGAAATCAATGGTAGCGTCAATTTTCAAGACGCCCTGATTGTGGACGGTAAGATCGAAGGTGAAATCACCTCCTCCGACGGAGCCCTCACCATCGGCGAGCCCGCCAAGATCAAAGCCGAAATCAAGACCAAGTCCGTCGTCGTTTACGGTAAAGTCCACGGCAACATCACCGCTTCTGAGCGCGTCGAACTCAAAAAGGACTCCGAAGTCCTCGGCGACATCAAAACCACGACCCTCACCATGGAAGCCGGTGCCACCTTCGTCGGCTCCTCCACCGTCGGCGCCGCGGCCAACTCCCCAGCCTCCTCTCCCTCACCCTCCAACGGTGGAAAAAAGAACGACAACGGCAACAAATCAGGTCAGCACGGTCAGCAAGGAAAACTGACCAACGCCTCCTAAGCCAAAATCGCCACCCCCCCGGACCCACGGCCCTCTTCTCCAAATCGACGAGCTCACTCTCAGTCACCCTGCCACAGTTGACGAACTAGTCGTCAAGGGAACCATTCTCGGATCGATCGAGTGCTCAGGTCGCGTGATCCTCCACCGCGATGCCATCGTCGAAGGCGACATCAAGGCTGGCTCCCTCGTCATCGAACCCGGCGCCAAACACACCGGCCTCGTCCACATGACTGGCCTCTCCATCGCCCAACAAGTCTCCGCCGCGATGGCCGAGGAGGACTAGCTCCCGCCGTGGCGTGACCGTCCCCGGTCACAGGCCTCTCCCCACCGTAAGGTGACTGTCCCGGTCGCCTCTAAAACCCCCGACGCCAAGGCCGCACTTCCCCCCCGCAGCGGAAGAACCGCATCCTTCCAGCCCCCCAACATCCAAGCCGCAACCCAAGAAAGGTCGGAGACGGTCCCCCCTCGCCCTACCCCTCGCCGACCATTCCCCCCTCCCCGAATCCACCAGCTCCCCAATCAGTGTAAATCAGCGGTCAAAATTCTCCCCGCATCGTTCGTCCCACTCCCCAAAAAAATCCCTTTCCCCCCACCGACTCTTACCCGAGCTTCGGACATGGCCAGCACCGCTCTCGACCTCAAGGAGGACATCCTCCGTCTCAAAAAGGAACGCAACGCCGTCATCCTCGCCCACAACTACCAAGTCGGCCCAATCCAGGACATCGCCGACTACGTGGGTGACTCCCTCGGCCTCGCCTACCAGGCCCGAGAAACCGATGCCGAAGTCATCGCTTTCTGTGGCGTCCACTTCATGGCCGAGACCGCCAAGATCCTCAACCCCAACAAAATCGTCGTCCTCCCCGACAAAGACGCCGGTTGCTCCCTCGAGGAATCCTGCCCCGCCGACAAACTCGAAGCCTTCCTCATCGAGAGCAAGGAGAAGAACTACTACGTCATCGCTTACATCAACTGCTCCGGCGGAGTGAAGGCCCTCTGCGATGTCATCTGCACTTCCGGCAATGCCGTCCGCATTGTCGAACAAGCTCCCGCCGATCGCCCCATCCTCTTCGTCCCCGATGCCAACCTCGGCGCCTGGGTCATGGAACAGACAGGCCGGAAAATGGATCTCTGGAAGGGCTCTTGCTATGTCCACGTCGAGTTCACCCGCGACTCCATCCAAAGAATCAAAGACGAACATCCCGACGCCGTCGTCGTCGCCCACCCCGAGTGCACCACCGCCGTCCGCCTTCTCGCCGATGAAGTCTGCTCCACCGAAAAAATGGTACACTTCTGCAAAAACAGCCCGGCCAAAAACATCATCGTCGTCACCGAGAGCGGCATGCTCCACCGCCTCCAAAAGGAAGCCCCCGACAAAAACCTCATCCCCGGTCCCACCGACCACTGCGCCTGCGCCGATTGCCGCTATATGAAAATGAACACCCTCGAGAAACTCCACGCCTGCCTCGACTCCCTCGAGCCCCGCGTCGAAATGCCCGAGGACATCCGCCAACGCGCCGAAGCCCCCATCCTCCGCATGCTCGAACAGAGCAAGTAACTCGAACGTGGCATGACCCGTCTCGGTCATGGATTAAATTCCCCCGCCCCCCAAGTCCGCACTCCCCTCCCATAGCGGAAGCACTGCGTGCTTTCGCCAGTTCAGCCGCGACTCAGCCCTTCACCCCTCCGCCATGTCACCAGCCTCCTCTCTTCCATCAGGGGATAGCCTCAACATTCGCCGCGACCAATACCGTCAGCATCTCCATCCTGCCCCGCACGGACCTATGCCTCGACTTCAGACTCTGTAGCAGCGCCAACTCATCCCAATAGCTCCGCTTGGCCTTGAGGTAAGCACCGCTCTCAATCTGCAGCGACCGAAGAACTAACTGTCTCTGGTCATAGGACTGCTCCAACGCATTCTTCCTGACCTCCAAATACTTCCTCTGATCCACGGTCTCATCCCGCATCCCAACGCTTCTCCAACTGCAATCGCTCTCTCACCCGGTCGAAAGTCGGAACTCCCACCACCCGTCGGGCTTCCGCATCCATCATCTCGGTGGACGACTTCTCCTCAGAGGCACCTATCTCCAACCGTCCTCCCAACACCTGAATCACCACCATCCTCTCATGCTTCTTCGGCATCACCCATCCGTTCCCGCACCCGATTTCCGGGCCTCCTTCCCCTGCCCCTTCACTGTTTCACTCATCGTCGCCCCCCTCAATCCAACCCACCCAACATCCCCTCGGGACCATTCCATCAATCTTTCAGCATAAATTCCCCGTTTTAGGCCCCAAAACCCTGATTTTCCGGTCTCTTTCGCTCGACACCCCCAGTATCGGCCCCTAGCGTCCCCCCCCAACCAATGATGAATATAAAATTCAAAATCCCCGCCCTCCTTTCCATCGCCGGAATGTGCGCGAGCTCTGTCCTGATTGCTCAAGACAACGCCGCCCCAGAAGTGCCTGCTGCGCCCAAACTCGACCCGGCTGTCATCAAGACCGACTCCTCCTATGGATTCGGCTACCGCTCCGGCATTCAGTTCTCACAGCAAACGTCCCGCTTCGGCCTCTCCGCTACAGACCTCGACCGCGAGATGTTTATCGCCGCCTTCTTCGACGCCTTCGACGGCAAGGACCCCGCCAAGAGCGAAGAACAAATCAACGCTGCCCTCCAGGCACTCGGCGAGCAACTTCAGGAACGCGAGAAAGTCGAAGCAGTCGCCACTCTCGAAGCTGGCAACAAGTTCCTCGAGGAAAACAAAAAGCGCGACGGCGTGATCACCACCGAGAGCGGACTTCAGTACGAGATCCTTAAAAAAGGTGAAGGCCCCGTCTTCAAGAACCCCGACCCGGCCACCCCGCCGACCCAGCAGTTCCTCGTGCACTACAAAGGCTCCCTCATCGACGGCACCGAGTTTGATGCCTCTCCCGAAGGACAGACCGTCCCCATGACCCTCCAGGTCATCCCCGGCTTCCAGGAAGCACTCAAGACCATGCCCGTCGGATCAAAGTGGAAACTCTTCATCCCCGCACCACTCGCCTACGGTGACCAGCGCCGCGGCCAACACATCAAGCCCAACAGCGCTCTGATCTTCGACCTCGAACTGGTCAATATCCAGGATGCCCCTGCTCCTGCCACGCCTCCAGGCTTCCAACTGCCTCCCGGCGCCGGAGCACCTCCTGCTGGCCGTCGCCCGACCGCAGTGTCCCCACCGGTCCGCGTCCCCATTCAGCCCAAGCCTGCTGGTGACAAGCCTGCCGCAGAGTAAACTGACTCTTCTCTCATAAACGGGTAACGTGATCCTTCGATCGCGTTACCCGTCTTTTTTTGCCCGGATCCCGACCTTATGTCACCAGGCGCCTTGTGATCAGTCGATTCTTTCGCCACCCTCCCACCTTCTTTGTGCTAACTTCGTCCCATCACCGCAACACCGCAGCGTTCCTCGCAGGCCTCTTCCTGACCGCACTTCTGGCCGGATGCGGAACTCCACCCATCGTGCCCAGCCCCTCCTCCATCCCCGCCCTCCACGAGGACGATTTCACCTCCTTCGACCAACACCATCTCCCCTACCAGTGCTGGCTGCCGAGCGGAAAAACCAAGTTGGTCGTGATCGGCTTTCACGGCATCTCCGGAGCCTCCAACGACATGGAAAACCTCGGCCTCCACTTGTCCGGGAACAACTCCGGCACCGCCGTCTACGCACCCGACATCCGCGGTCAAGGCAACGATCCGATTGAGAAAAACCGTGGCGATATCCGCGCCCCCAGCGATTGGATTGGCGACGCTCACACCTTCACTGATCTCGTCCGACAAAAACACCCCGGCGTCCCCGTGGTCTGGTGCGGAGAAAGCATGGGCGCACTCATCGTCCTCCACGCCTGCACCAGCACTGCCGGACACCCGCCCTGCGACGCCCTCATCCTCTCCTCACCAGTCTCCTCCACCGGCGACGACATCACCGCCTTCCGGCTCGTCCTCCTGCGAGTCGCCGCCACCATCATGCCCCGCTACCGTGTCTCCCTCGAAACACTCGCCGGAGTCGACAATGTTCAGATTACCCGCGACGAAGTCCACGAAGAGCAAACCACTACCAACCCTTGGCATGTCTCCGGATTCAGCCTGCGCCTCCTGCGTTACCTGGAACGGATGATCAACAATCTCTCCCTGAGCGCCCAGACCATCAATATCCCCACCCTCATCCTCCACGGAGGCCGCGACATCTTCTCCGACTCAACCGAAGTCGAACGATTCGCCAAAAATTTCCCAACCGAAGCCGTCGTCCAGCGTCGCTTCTATCCTGAGAGCTACCACCTTTTGTTCTACGACCATCAGCGGGACCAAGTCCTCGCCGACGTCAGTTCTTGGTTGGACCAACTCAAACTCCCTTCTCCCAAGTGACTTTCTTTCCGCATTGCCAACTCCCAAAAACTCGGCGCATCATCCCGCCGCACAAACGATGATCCTCAAATTCCTCACTCTCTCGCTCGGCACTCTCGCCCTCCTCTCCTGTGGACAGGACTGGGAGGTCGTCACCGGACCCATCGACAAATCCGGCGATCCGATCGTCGCGGAAGCCGATCCGATATTCACGGTGACTCCGGCCGCTGCGATCGGTCCGAGATCCGTGCAGTATCCGCCATCCGTGATGGTTCCGTCATCCGCCAGAGCTCCATCTCCCCGCCGACGCCCTGTGGCTCCGAGACCGCTCCAGGGCAATCCCTTCGCCGTCCCAGAAGTCACCAAAGAACTTCTCAACGAGAAGGACCTGAAACCCAGCGCGCCCACCGTCACCGCCAAGCCACCCGCTCCAGCGGAGTAGCCAGCTTAATGCCGATACCGGACTGAGACCCCCGCGCCGCTGTAGTTGACGCCCCAATGCGATCCGCCACTGCCATGGCCGTGGTAAAACCCACTGAATCCAGAACGACGAGGCGTATAATGATGACCCCGGTAATACGTCGTCCCATACCACAGCGGGCTGTAGTAACGGGTTCCGTAACGGGAGCGACCCGATGAATAGCGAATCACCCGCGAAGGCGACCGCCGCTCACGCGACACCCATTGAGGATCCCAGTCGGGAGTGGGATTCGCATCAGCCCCCGTCAATGTCCGCTTGACCTTCTTCACGACCTTCCCACTGGCGTCATACCAAGTCTCTTCCTCCACCACCTCGGCAGCCAAAATTCCAACAGCTCCAAGGAAAAGCGCAGCGATAACGGTATTTCGAAACATATTCTTCATGTCCCATTGACGAACGGACCCTCACTGTATTCACAGATTCCTGCCAACGCAACTTCAAGCGCATGCCCACCCCGCCACGTAAATTCAGAGCCGAGCCATTCGATTACCACCAGGAACTCGAAATCACCATCGATTCCCTCTCCAACCTCGGAGCCGGCGTTGGCCGAATCGTTCTCGATTCCCCTCCCACCGACAGCGAGACCAAGGCTGACGAAGCCATCGATAGCCCGCAGAGCGACAATAAGGATGGGCCTGCCCTCCGTAGCTCGGAGGGCGAAGGATGGGTTATTTTCGTCCCCTTTGCGCTCCCCGGAGAACGCGTCCGCATCCGCATCTGGCGCAACGATAAAAACTGCTCACACGCCGACCTCGTCGACGTCCTCGAGCCCAGCCCAAACCGTGTCGAACCCAAATGCGCCCTCTTCGGCGAATGCGGTGGCTGCCAATACCAACACCTCTCCTACGAAAATCAATTGCAGTGGAAGCAGGACCAACTCTCCGCCCTCTTCCAACACATGTCCGACATCGACCACCCCGTCGAAGTCCCCATCCCCTCACCGAAGCCCTGGAACTATCGTTCCAAAATCACCCCGCACTTTCAAAAGCCACGGGGCGCAACGATGGGCCCCATCGGCTTCCTCTACCCCGGCACCCGCAATCGCATCATCGATGTCACCTACTGCCCGATTGCCATGGAGGAAATCAACAACGCCCTCCCCGAGGAACGCAAACGCATCCAACAATCCGCCGAAAAATTCAAGAAGGGCGCCACCCTCCTCCTCCGCGCCACGAACAACGGCGTCCATACCAACCCCCGGGACGTCACCGAGGAAACCATCGGCGATCTCAAGTTCAGCTTCCTCGCCGGAGACTTTTTCCAAAATAACCCCTTCATCCTCCCCGCCTTCGTCGACCACGTCGCCACCCAGGCCAAACAGGACTGCCGATTCCTCGTCGATGCCTACTGTGGCTCCGGCCTTTTCGCCCTCTCCCTCGCCAAACACTTCGAATCCGTCGCCGGTGTCGAGGTCTCCGAATCCGCCGCCGATTGGGCACGCCGGAACGCCAAAGACAACAACATCGACAACGTCACCATCCTCGCCAGCTCCGCCGAACACATCTTCGCCGACATCACCTTCCCCGGCAGCGAGACCGCCGTCGTCATCGACCCTCCACGAAAAGGCTGTAATCCCGAGTTTCTCGCCCAACTCTTCGCCTTCGCGCCCAAACGCATCGTCTACGTCTCCTGTAATCCCGCCACCCAGATCCGGGACCTCAAGGAGTTCGAGGGCCAGAGCTACCGCATCGTCGAAATCCAACCCTTCGACCTCTTCCCCCAAACCCGCCACCTCGAATGCGTGGTGACGCTGGAAAGAACCACCTAACGTGGCGTGACCAGCCTGCCCTCCGTAGCGCTTCGCGAAGGACGGGTCCCGGTCACAGGCCTCCCCACTGCGAGCGCGGGTCTCCAGACCCGCCCCGGACCCCTTCCGTCCCTCCGACCTCTACCGCGACCTCGCCACTTTCTGCACGAAAGCATTCATCTCCCCCTCCTTCTCTGCGATACAACTCGCCAACTTCAACTGCGTCCGCGCCCGGTCCAGGTTCTGCCCCTCCCGGGTCACCCGAAAATACTCATCACCATTCAGGTGGTCAGTCAAAAATCGCATCCCCAACTCCAACGAAATCAAGCGCCCCGAAAACGCCAGCATCGACACCTCCGCATCGTTGAGAACATCACCCGCAGCCTTCATGTAACCTTCCACCAGTGGCTCGAAAAACCCCATCCGCATCTCCACTTTATTTACATCGGATAAATCCTCCCCCGACGAATTCGTCGTCGTCCGCACCAAGTCTCCGAAATCATAGAGACTCAACCCCGGCATCACGGTGTCCAAATCAATCACGCAGATTGCTTCGTCCGTCTGTCCGTCAAAAAGAACGTTGTTGATCTTGGTGTCATTATGCGTGATCCGCACCGGCAACTCTCCGTTGTCCTTCATCTCCAATAAACGACCCATGATCGACCTGTTGGCCTCGATGTATTCCAGCTCCGCAGCCACCTTGACCCGGCGCCCGGCCCGATCCGCAGAAACCGCTTCCTGCAAGACATCATACCGCTTAAGCGTGTGGTGAAAATCTGGGATCGTTTCCACAATCTCCTCCGGCGGTAAATCACTGACCAAGTCCTGAAAGGCCCCGAACGCATGACCAGCCTCGTAGGCCTGCCGCGTGTTCTCCACCACATCGTAAGTCCGACAACCCTCAAAAAAGTTATAGCATCGCCAAATACCACCGTTCGGACCCCGCACGAAAAATCGTCCCGTCTTGTCCGGATACAAACTCAAGGTCTGTCCACTCGAGTCACGCGCCACCCGAAGAACCTTCCAGTTGATGTGATGAGTCACACACTCTACGTTCCGCATCACCGCCAGAGGATCGAGAAACACGGTCGGGTTGATCCGCTGCAAAATGTAGCGACGCCGCTCACCGCCATCCCGCTCGTAACTCACGAGATAGGTCGAGTTGATGTGTCCGCTGGAAATTTCCTCGCCCAGCGTGAATTCTCCCTCGATCGCAAACTGGTCGCCGATCTTCCTGATGGCATCTTGTTTCTCCACTGGGAGCGCTCGAACAAGGGTTTCGGGAGGAGTCATCGAATGATCGACTCGGACGAGCCACGGCGTATTACCAAGATTACCTCCTATCCTCAACCTTGAATCCACGGCGATCTGGTCAATACTCAGCTCAGATGAGCGAGCTCCAAAAGGCCGATTTTTCCTACATCGGCACCGATGCCGACATGGGACAACTCCATCGGGTCCTTTCTGAAACCCTCCGCCAGAGCGGCCACCCTCTCCCCGGGCCCGAACACCGCCGTCTTCTCAATCTCGCCTGCGGCCGCGCCGACGAAACAGGCGTCCTCGCCGATGTCTTCGGAAAAGATGCCGGGCGCCTCGACATCTTCGGCGCCGATCTCCGCGCACCGGAAATCGAAGAAGCCCGCACCCGCTGGAAATCCGACCCCGACTCCGGCATCCACACCCAGTTTGAATCAGGCGATGGCCTCCAAATCCTCGACAACCTCGACGACGACCAACAATTCGACGTCGCCTTCCTTCGTCATCAAAACTTCTGGAACGGCAACGACCTTTGGCAAGGCATGTTCGATCGCAGCCTTCACCGTCTCACCGGTGACGGCATGCTCGTCATCACCTCCTACTTCGACCTCGAACACCGCCAAGCCTGCGCCGCCCTCAAGCGTCTCGGCGCCATACAAGTCGCCAACTTCCGCAACCCCAAATCCCGTCTCATTTCCGCGAAGCACCAAAAATCCGTAGACCGCCACATCGCCGTCTTCCGAAAACCGACTACCGATTGAAAAACGGATCACATAAGCCTGCCATCAATGCCCATCTCGGCGAACTCCCGCCCGCCCGACCGGGCTCCGTTGCCTTCTTCGCGAACCTCCAATACATCTTCTTCGACAACCAGGCCCTCACCGATGAGCTCCGGGCCACCGTCCACACGCTCGACTCCTACGGCGGACGCCTCCTCCCTGCCCTCGGCCTCCTCTGGGACGGACCCGACAACATCCTCATCCTCGAGCGCCCTCCCCTTCCCGGCTTCCACGAATACCTCACCCACTCCCTCGGCCTCCGCTTGCCCCATCTTCTCTTCTGCGGCATCGACGACGCCATCACCCCGGAAATTGAGAACGCAGTCCGCAACTCACCCGGATGCTTCATCGACGGATTCGTCACTGACGAACGCCTCGCCCACCTCGCCGAAACCACCGACACACCACTGGCCGGCACGGTCGATGGCAGCCACCGGGGAAACAACAAGTACCTCCTCCACCACTTCCTCGAGGAAAACGGAGAACCGATCTTCGATACCATCGATGCCGCCAACCCCGACGGCATCGCCCCGGCTGGTGCCGCCCTCGCAAAACAAGGCTACCACCACATCGTCATCAAGGCCGCCGTCGGCGCCTCCGGTATCGGCCTCGTCCGCGCCAATGCCAACAACCCTCCCCCCATCCCCGCCCACTACTTCTTCGATGGACCTTGCCTCGTCCAGGGCTGGATCGATGACACCCTCGACGACATCACCAAGGTCACTTCGCCCAGCGTCCAGTTCTTGATCACCGAAGAGTCCGTCCACCTCTACGACCTCACCGACCAGATCCTCAGCGTCGACAGCGTCCACGAAGGCAACATCGCTCCTCCCGAGCCCCCACTCGAACCCGCCGTCAGCGAGGAACTCCTCCGACAGGCCAAACTCACCGCCCTCTGGCTTCATGCCCAAGGTTATCGGGGCACCGGCAGCACCGACTTCCATCTCGCCTTTCACAATGATGGCAACGTCGACATCCGCATTTGCGAAATCAATGCACGCGTCACCGGAGCGACCTATCCTTCCCTCCTCGCCCGGCACTTCCAGAAAGGAGGCTCTTGGCTCATGCGCAATCTCCTCCTCTCCGACCCCATGGAAAGCCGGAACGTCTTCGACCAACTCTCCCAAGCCGACCTCCTCTACACACCAGGCCGGAAATCCGGTGTCCTCCCCGTCAATTTCAACTCCACTCCCGATGGACTCGTCGCCAAAGGACAATTCCTCATCCTCGGCCCCAGCCACCAGTCCCTCCACGAAACCATGTCACGCACCCTCCACCAAAAAAACCTCCACTTCACCCGCGACTAAATGTGGCACGTGGCATGACCGTCTCGGTCGTGATCACCCCCCGGCGCCAGCCGCAATTCTCTCCCCACCTCCATCTTCAAAACTCCTAAATCATCACCCCCCTCCGCCCCATCCTCCGACTACCGACCACTTCCCCACATGCCTTCACAACTCGACACCGCCCGCCTCCGCGAACGCCTCATCTCCCTCACCCGCGACTTCGTGCTCATTCCCGGGTCCGCAGAGCGGCCCGACGAACTGCAACGATCCATCCACTGGGTCCGCAACCACCTCGAAAGCCTCGAGGGCATCACCGTCGACCTCTACGAATCCAACGGCCTGCCCTCCCTCGTCGCCCGCCCCGCCAACGATCACCCCATCGACGTCCTCTTCTGCGCCCACATCGACGTCGTCCATCACTCCGATGCCTCGACCTACAAATCCGAACTCCGCGACAATCGGATCTACGGCCCCGGCACCGGAGACATGAAAGGCATCGTCGCCATCCTCCTCGAACTCTTCCGTCGCTTCCACCTCCAATCCCCGGGCATCCCCCTCGGCCTCGCCATCACCACCGACGAGGAATCCGGCGGTGACAATGGCACCCGCGCCCTCTTCGAAGACTTCGGCGTTAAATGCAATGTCGCCATGGTTCCCGATGGCGGCGGCATCGACGACATTGTCGTGGAGGAAAAAGGCATCCTCCAACTCAAACTCGAATCCACCGGTCGCGCCTGCCACGCCGCCCGACCATGGCTCGGTCACAATGCCCTCGAACAACTGCAGACTACCATCGCCTCCATCCAATCTCAGTTTCCGCCACTCAACGCCGACCTCCTCCACTGGCACCCCACCTGCTCGGTCACCCGCATCGACACCCCCAACCGCTCCGTCAACCGCATTCCATCCCACGCCACGGCCACTCTCGACGTCCGCTTCCCCGCCCCGCAAGATTGCCAGTCCGTCCTCGCCGACCTCACCAGCCACATCGGGCCAAACATCACCAGCGAAACACTCATCGCCGCCGAACCCACCATCCTCTCACCCGATCCCGCCTTCTTCGATGCCTGCGAGGCCGTCCTCGGTCACCGCCCCCGTGAACACCGCGAACACGGCGGCTCCGATGCCCGTTTCATCTCCAGGCAAAACATTCCCGTCATCATGTCCCGCCCCCTCTGCCACAACCTCCACTCCAGCGAGGAATGGATCGATATCGATTCCATGATCTCATTCTACGAGATCTACCGTCACTACCTGAACGACCGATTACTCAACAACGACTGAACCGGCAACAATGGCACCACACGCACCGTCGTCATCGGACCAGCGGACCGTCGTCATTTATGCCGCTTCAAGCACTTCCTTCCTCTCTTCCTCGGTCACCATGCGCTGCAATCGCACTTGGTTTCCGGCCTGCTTGAGCAGGGCGATGAGATATGCGTTCAGGAAATACTCCCGTAAAAGGAGTTCTTTCGATTCGGCTGGGCGATTACTTTTTCTGACTTTCATAGGGGATGGCGTTGTTCATGGATAGGACGATTGGCAATCGCCCATATTTCAGATTTACACAAAACCCACCACCACGCGACCTCGGAGTGCTTCAACTTTTGAACCTGCCCGATAAATCCCCAACATCCTCCAAACTACAAGCGACACAACAGCTTTGACGGGTATTGCTATAAACTACTCCCAACAAAAATCGCCCACACCCTACGCATGAAGTTGTGCACAAAAAACGCCGCTCAACTCGAGATTGTCTCCCCTCTCCCTCTCCAATAAATTTTAAGGTTCTCTTCGCACCAACAACTCACCAAACTCCAACCCATGAAATTCCTCATTACCTGGAAAATGCACGAAGGAAAACTCCACGAGACCCTCGCTCTCTTTTCTCAAATGACCCAGGAAGAGGAAGAGTCCCTCATGGGCGGCAACATGAAACTCCTCGGCCGTTGGCATGACCTCGTCCGAGGAACCGGCGCCGCCGTCTTCGAAGTAGACAGCGCCGAAGATCTCACCTCCTATACGCTGAATTGGAACCAGTTCATGGATCTCGACATCTCCGTGGTCGTCGACGACGACACCGCCCGCGCCATCGGAAGCCAGATCGAAATCGAAGGTTAAGCCCCCGATACCCCTCGACCACCCCCGACTCGTCAAACCCCTCCAACCGGCCTACTCCGCGGAGAGGGCCGCGTCCTTCGCCCACATCGGACACGCCGGTTCACTCCGCGACCCTGGGGAAAAAGCTGCCGTCCAGCAAATCGAACACGACGAAGCCCTCTACGAAATGGGCATCAAGAAAAAGGAGCACGAAGCCCACTTCATGGACAGCATCCGCGACGCAAAATGATTCCCCATGTTCGAGCGCATCTTTTCATGGGGCGCCAACTCCAGCCTCAACGACGTCAATCTGGAAAACAAATACTCCATCGAAAACGCCGAGCGCTATTGCCAGGACTTCAAGAAAGGCCGCGAGAAAAATCCAGACTGATCACACACCCTCTATCTCATGCACGACGACACCCATCCCGCCCTCTGAGGTGATTCGCACCTTCGCGCCTTTCTTTACGAAGTCGCCCTTCGTGGTCACGTCGACTGTCTCATCCTGAAAGTCTGCCTTTCCGGTTGGACGCAGGTCAGTGATCGCCTCTCCGGTCCACCCGACCCGACCCTCGCTGCTATTGGCTGCACTATCGATGGATGCGCCACTCGACAGGGCCTTCTTGATCGTCAGGAAACCAAACAACGGAGTGCTCGGCAAAAAGCGCATCATGAACATCATCAGCAGCATCCCGCCAACCAATCCCAGGGCCAGACTCATCGCCGGCCAGGAAATCAACTCGAGAAGGCCAGGCCCGGAACTCACCTCCTTGTTGCCGAAGTCCGCAAAATCAATCGAATCCACCATCGCCAGAAGCAACGAACCAATCACCAGAATAATTCCCACGATCCCAGCAATCCCCGTCCCCGGAATCACAAACACCTCCAGCGCGATCAATATCATCCCCACCGCAAACACCGCCGCCAATTCGTAGCCAGCCATATTCCCGGCCGCATAGTTGCCAAAGAAGAAAAAGCCAAACGCGATCAGCGAGATCGCACCGCCGACACCGAAACCAGGCACCTTCATCTCCGCATAGGCCGCGCCAACCCCAACCAGGATCAAGACCGGCGAGAGATACTTCACCCACCACGCCAACTTCTCGAATGCCGTCGGCTCCGCCGCCACCACCGGAACATCCGCCATCCCCTCTTTCTCAAGCAACTCCTCAATACTGTTTACGATCCCCCGCGCCAACAACGGCGAGCCATCATAATCCCCCACCGCTTCATCAGAGGTCAGAGTTAGTAGCGCATCATTTCCAATTTTAAGCTCTCCAAATTCATACTCCTGTTTCGTGAACATCATCGCCCTCACCACATCCAGATTGTGTCCCTTCTTCTTCACCACTGACCGCACGAAGGCATCATAGGCCGATTCAATCTTCGCCCGCATCACGTCATCGATCGTCGTCCCATCACCCGACACCAGACCTGCCGCGCCAATCGCCGCGATCGGCTTCATGTAAATCCCATCCGTCGCTACCGAGATCAACGCTCCCGCCGACATCGCCTTGCTGTTCACGAACGCGAATGACGGCACCTGGAGATTGCCGAGATCGTTCATCATCAAATCGCTGGTCTGCCATGCATACCCCCCCGGGGTGTGGATATCAAATACCACTGCCTTCGCCCCCTCAGCATCAGCCCGCTTCAAGGTCCGACGCATAAACTTGAAGCTCTGCATATTCGTCAAATCCTTCTCCCCCACCTTGATCACCACCACCCGCCCCGCGTAACTCGCCTCCTCCGACTTCCCAAAGACCCTCTTATCCCCTTCCTTCACCGGCGCTTCCTCCTTCTTCTCGGCCTCCACCGCACCAAGGACCGTCGGCAACAAGGCCATCATCCACCACAAAATCATCTTCATGGCCGAACTATACCCGTTTCCCCCGTCCCGCTCCCTATAAAATTCCGTTCATTCTATATTTCGTCCAAGCCCCCTCTCCCTCTGTGAACAACTCACATCGAAAATACCCGGTATTGGCAAGCGCCTCCCACTAGTTATCTTCACCCCGAAGATGGCACGCATCCCCGAGGAAATCGTCGAACAGATCTTGGCCGCGACTGATATCGTGGACCTGATCGGCTCCTACTTTCCCCTCAAACGCGCCGGCTCCGTCTTCAAAGCCCTCTGCCCCTTCCACAACGAGAAAACCCCCTCCTTCTCCGTCAACCCCGGCCGGCAAAGCTACAAATGCTTCGGCTGCGGCGAGGGCGGCAGTGCCGTCGGCTTCGTCATGGCCTACGAAAACCTCCCTTTCCCGGAAGCCATTCGCAAACTCGCCCAGCGGGCCGGGATCGCCATCACCGAGGAAGCCTACGACCCCGAAGCCGAACGCCGCCGGCGCAGCCGGGGACGACTCATCGAACTCCACAAACAAGCCACAGAGTTCATGCACCGCCTCCTCATGAAGGATCCCGCGGCGCAACACGGCCGGGACTACCTCAAGTCCCGCGGGTTCGACGCCGAAATGGCCAAACGCTGGATGCTCGGATGGATGCCCGAGAACCCAAATACCTTCCTCAACTGGGCCCGCGAGGCAAAGTTCACCGGTCGGGAGCTCGTCGACTCGGGCATCGCCCTGAAGAAAGAAGCCGGCGGCATCTACGTTCGTTTCCGCGACCGTCTCATGTTCCCTGTCAACGACGACCTCGGAAACGTGATCGCCTTCAGTGGACGCCAACTCCGTGAGGACCCAAAGAGCGGCAAATACATCAACTCGCCCGAGACTCCGATTTTTAAGAAATCCAAAGTCATTTTCGCTCTCGACCGTGCCCGGCGCCACATGTCCAAAATGCACTGCGGACTCATTTGTGAGGGACAAATCGACGCCATCGCCTGCCACGAAGCAGGAATCGAAAATGCCGTTGCCCCCCTGGGAACAGCGTTCACCACCGATCACGCCCGGATTCTCAAACGCTATACAGATGACATCGTCATTTGCTATGACTCCGATAGCGCCGGCTACAAAGCCGTGGAACGGGCCTTCCGTGAACTCGCCCCACAATCCCTGAACGTCAGGGCGATCACCCTCCCCGACGGCGAAGACCCCGACACCTTCATCAAACAGTTCGGCATCGAGCCCTTCCAGAAGCTCATCGATGAGGCTCCCGAGTTCTTTGACTTCAAGATCTCCCACGAACGCAAACTCCGTGATCTGAATCAACCAGGCCAACTCGCAGATCTCGGGAGGGAAATGGCGTCGCTGATCTCAGTCCTGACCGATCAAGTCACCAAGGACACGGCCGTCAACCACGTTTCGACCCGCTTGGGCATTGGAACAAGCGAGTTCCGACAGGCCGTCAACAATGTCAAAAACCGCCCGCCCCGCCGCAGCGCTCAGGATTCCGAACAATCCGGCCCCCTCCCTCCCACCCCCCTCCACCGCTCCGTGGCCGCACTCTGCCGCCTCTGCCTCCAGTCGCAGGGGGTCCTCGACTGGCTCTGTGAACAAACCGAACCCCTTCTCGATGCCATCGAGGGCCGGGAAGGAGAGCTACTCCTCCGCCACATCCTCGCCAAACGGCCCGATTCCTCCTCCCTCGCCGCTGTGAATAGCTTTCTGACCTCACTCGAATCACCCGATCAGGCCGCCCTCTACCCCCTCCTGGAGGACCCGATCTCCGAGAACCCCCTCGATGAAGCGGGAGAAGTCTTTGGAACCCTCTCCCTCATGGCTCTCGTCCGTCGAATTAGCGCCACCGAGGCCCGACTTCGGGATCCAAACTTATCCCCAGAAAACATGTCCGAGTTGGTGCAGGAAATTAAGGACCTACAAAGTTTAATCAAGGCAGCCAAAAACTCTTGACCAGCCCCGCTGGGTCACGAACAGTCCGCCCAGCTTCCCCTGTGGGCCATCCGGCTTACTATCATGGGTTAGTGATCCATTTTCCACTATCTCAGCTCCTCACGGCCCTATGGCGAAAAAGAAAGTCGCAGCAAAAAAGACCACCAAGAAAGCAGTCAAAAAAACTGCCAATAAGGTGACTAAGAAGAAGGCCCCCGCCAAAAAAGCAGCGAAGACGGCCGCCAAAAAGGTGACCAAAAAGAAGGCCCCCGCCAAAAAGGCGGTAAAAAAAACGGCCCCTGCTAAAAAGAAGGCCGCCACGAAGAAAGCCCCTGTAAAAAAGAAGGCTCCCGCCAAGAAGGCTCCCGCCAAGAAGGCTCCCGCCAAGAAGGCTCCCGCCAAGAAG
>JAPKDA010000173.1 GCA_028822695.1 Akkermansiaceae bacterium | reverse complement strand
CCGGGGCTCAGGCAAAGACATCCATGACTGCTTCGCCGTGGCCGTCTTTGGTGGCGAAGAAGGGGCGTTTCTCGACGTCGTAGACGGTTTTGGGGCTGATACCCATCGCGGTGAAGATGGTGGCGTGGAGATCCATGACGGAGACTGGGTTCTCGATTGCGATGAGTGGGCGCTCGTCGGCAGTGGCGCCATAGAGGTAGCCTTTTTTTACTCCGCCGCCGAACATCGCCACACTGGTGCCACCGGTGAAGTGGCGGTGGAGTCCGTAATGCTTGGGCTCTTCCAGAGTCTTGCTTCTGGCGCGGGATTGATCCTTGGCATTGGAGCCGGGGACGCCTTCGATCATCATGTCGCGGCTGAACTCACTCGCGATGACGACGAGAGTGCGGTCCAAGATGCCACGCGCTTCCAGATCGAGAATCAATTGTGAGATGGGTTGATCGATTTCCTTTTTGAGCCGGTCCACGGTCGAGTTTCCATTCTCGTGGGTGTCCCAATGCACGAAGGGAACGTATTCGGTGGTGACTTCGACAAAGCGAGCTCCTTCCTCGACCAAGCGCCGGGCCAGAAGACAGCCGCGACCGAATCGGCCGGTGTTGTAGCGGTCGTAGGACTCCTTGGGTTCGCGGGTGAGATCGAAGGCGTTTTTCTCATCCGACTGGAGCAGTCGATGGGCGCTGTCCATGGAGCGGATCATGGACTCCTGTTGGTAGTCACTGATGAGTTCGCGATTGGGGTTCTGATCGATGAGCTTCTGGTATTGCTTGTAGCGATTGCTGAAACGACCGGGCTCCATCCCTTTCGGCGGCTGCACCGAGCGGACCGCGTCCTCGGGGTAGGGGAGATTCATGGGTCCGAATTCGGAACCGAAGAATCCGCCTGTCGTGAAGGCTTTTAGCTCTTCTTTTTCGCCCACGCCTTCGAGACGCTGGCCGATGTTGATGAAGGGTGGCACGACCGGGTTTTTGGGTCCGAGGACCTTGCCCATCCAGGCTCCGATATGCGGAGCGGCGACGGTGAGGGGCGGGACGTATCCGGTGTGCCAGTGGTATTGATGCCGGGAGTGCAGAATGTGTCCGAGGTCGGGTTGAACGGCCGAGCGAATGAGGGTGCCGCGGTCCATGACCTTGGCGATGTTTTCCAGCCCCTTGGTGATCTTGATGTTGTCCACCGAAGTATCGATGGCCGGAAAAGTGCTCAGGATCTTGTCCACCTCCAATCCCTTTTCAAAAGGGAAGTAGCGCTTCGGATCGAAGGTGTCGGGGGCCGCCATGCCGCCAGCCAGCCAGATCAGGATACAGGAATCGGCTTTGGCGCGGGGATGGATGACCGTGGCCTTGGTGTTCCCCCAGGTGCGGGCTCCGCCGCAGCCGAGGGCCGCTACGGAGGCTGCACTCAATTGTTTGAGGAAGTCGCGGCGGGCGAGTTGTTCTTGAGTCGTCATGAGTATCTAGCGGATGATTTGGAATTCTGGATGCATGAAGACCGGCCAGAGCATGTCTTCGACGGCGATGGGGTCGCGGCCATCGCCGAGGGCTTCGGAGAGGACGGTGCGCTCACCAGCGGTGGGTGGGCGGGACAAGGCGTAGAGGTAGAGCCACTCGATGAGCTCCTCGCTGGATTTATTCTGCGTGACGAGTTGTTTCGCACCGCCGCTGAGGTAGCCGGCGAGGATGTCGCCATTGGACAAGTCGATTGCTTGGAGGGTGGTGAGTTCGCCGGGCCGGGTCGTGACGACCTGATCACGGTTCGGTCGGCCGAGAGAGCGCATGAGGAAATTACTTTTTACCAGAGCGGCGCGGACCGGTGGGGTGGGTGCACTTGTTTTACGGTCGGCGCTGGCATCCGACTTTGCGGGATGCGTTCCGGTGATTTGCCAGATCGAGTCGAGGAGCTGTTCGGCAGTCATGCGTTTGGCAATCGGCCCGGTGTAGACGTAGTCCTCTCCCGGTTCCTTCGCGAGGATGACGGTGCGGGACTGATAGGCCTTGGAGCTCATGATGAAGTTGATGAGTTTTCGCAAATCATAGCCATCCTCTGCAAATCGCACGGCAAGGTAGTCGAGGAGGTCTTCGTTCCACGGTTCGGTGTGCATGGCGTCGACCGGATGCACGATCCCGCGGCCCATGAGGCGCTCCCAGATGCGGTTGACGAGGGTGCGGGTAAAGCGGCCGTTCTCGGGATGCGTGATGAGGCCAGCCAGTTGCTTCAGGCGTTCGGCCTTGGGTGCCTTGGGATCGACATCACCGATTTCGGGAAAGATCCACTTCGGGGTGGCCATCTTGCCGGTGGGTTTGTCGCAGCGGTTGAGTTCCAGTTGGTGGTCCGAATAAATGGCGGCAAGGTTGTAAGCCTCGGAAAGCGTCCAGCGGTCGATGAAGCTGTCGTGGCAGCTGGCGCACTTCATGTTGATGCCGAGAAAGACCTGCGAGATGTTTTGGGAGAACTGGATTTCGGGGGTTTGGCTGGAATTGACATCGCCCCGCCATTTGATGCCGTCGATGAATCCGGCCGACTCCTTGGTGGGGGAGACCAACTCCCGCACGAGTTGATCGTAGGGCTTGTTGTCGCGCAGGGAGGCGTAGAGCCATGTTGTGATTTGTTTGCGACCCTTGGTGATGAAGCCGGTGCCGGTGTAGTCGTTGCGCAGGAGGTCGTTCCAAGTCGTGAGCCAATGGTCGGCGTAGGCCACGTCCCGGGAGAGGAGGTGATCGATCAACTTCTCGCGCTTATCACTGGAGGAGTCGGCGACAAAGGTCTGCAAGTCATCGGGAGCGGGAAGCAGTCCAATGGTGTCGAGCGAGGTGCGGCGGAAAAAGGCGGCGTCGGTGGCGGGTGGGGGAGGAGAATGTTTGCGCTTGGTGAGGCCGGCATCGAGGAGGCGATCGATGGGATGGTTCCGTCCGGCATAGGCTTCCGGCAAGGTTACCTTCCTCGGTTTCAGGGGCGGCTCCCAGGACGACTTCCCGAGGGATATACCAGACTCCCAGGGCAGGCCGTCGTTGATCCATTTTTTGAGAGTGGCGATTTCCTCAGCGGGAACGCGGGTTCCTTTTGACGGCATCCACTCGTCCTCGTCCTGAGAGAGGATCAGCTGAATGAAGAGGCTCTTGTCGGCATCACCAGGGATGACAACTTCTCCACTTTCCCCACCGTCCAGAAGCTCGGCGCGGGTGTTCATGGCCAAGCCTCCCTTTTTCTTTTTGCCGGTATGACATTTGCCGCAGTGCTCGGTGAGGATGGGCATCACCTCATGGACGAAATCGACGGCGAGCAATGAGGAGG
>JAPKDA010000057.1 GCA_028822695.1 Akkermansiaceae bacterium | reverse complement strand
GGGGCGGAGGAGGAGCTTGCGCAACCTTGGGGTTGCGGAGCGGTTTAGTCATGACCGGGACGGTCACGCCACGGGTTGGGACCGGGAGGGGGAGCCGGACCGATGAAGTGGGTTGAAAACCCACGCTCCTGTTTACCTTCCTTCGAGGAGGCGGGAGGCGAGGCTTTCGGGGAGTTTGGCGTCGATGATTTTTTGCTGAGAGGTGCCGATGTCGTATTCGAGTCGGCGGAAGGAAACGGTTTTTGTTTCCAGGTCGTAGATTGCGTAGCAGGCGCGCCAATCTCCGTCGCGTGGTTGGCCGACGGAGCCGATGTTGATGAAGTATTTCAGGTTCTCTTCAATGACGACGGATTCGGCGGCGACTTCCTTGACCCGGGCGCCGCGGACGAAGACGCGGGGGACATGGGTGTGTCCGTGGAAGCAGAGGTTGGTGAACTGGTAGTTGAAGTTCGACATGGCATCGAACTTGTTGGTGACGTAGTTCCACGACTGTGGTTGGTCGAGGGTGGAGTGGACGACGGTGAAGTCCTGGACCTGGCGGACCATGCGGAGCTTGCGGAGCCACTCGCGTTGTTCATCGCTGAGGTGTTGCCGGGTCCAGTCGAGAGCCTCGGCGGCGATGGGGTTCATATTCTCGAGGGAGTGTGAGCCGCTGGCGTCTTCGTCGTGGTTGCCCTTGACGATGGGGATGTCCATGCCGCGGACGATCTCTAGACATTCGGAGGGGTTGGCGTTGTAGCCGACCACGTCACCCGTGCAGACCCAGTCGGTGACACCTTGCTGTTCGCCGTCTTCGAGGACCGTGTTGAGGGCCTCGAGGTTGGCGTGAATATCTCCGAAGAGGGCGATGCGCATTGGTTTTGCTGAGAAAGCTTGCGGGGAAGGGATAGGAACGGCCCCGGGCAGTGTCGAGTGAAAGCTTGGGGAATGAGGGGTGAAATTTCCGCGGATGGGACGATTATTGCTTTTGAGCCGGGCTTTGGCAGGAAGACCAATGCTATTCTTCTGGGAGGAGGGGGTTTTGGTGGAGTCGGAACAGCTCGGATGGGTAGCCGGACCAGCCTTTTCCGCCGTTCAGGGGGCTGGCCTCGACGGGGACCTTAAATTCTTTGAGGAGCAGCTCGATGGTCTCGCGGACACCATCCATGACGAAGCCTTCACGTTTGCGGAGCCAATAGAAAGAGAGATACTTGAGGGCCTGAAGGCGGTTTTGGACCCGGAATTTCGGATCGTAGCCGCCGCGTGGTCCGAAAATCTCCTCGAGGAGTGTGCGGTCGGCAGGGGCGACGTTTTTGAATTCGAGGGCGACGTAGATGAGGCGGACGGAGGGGACGTCGCGGTTGTTCGGGTTGCTCCAAACTTCCCGGGCGACTCGCCAGGCGTCCTCGTTTCGATTGGGCATCCGGGCGAGGGCGTAGAGGAGTTCGCGATGGAGGATTTGGGGGGAGTCCGCAATGGTGATGGCATCTTCGAGGGCGGCGACGGCTTTGGGGAGGTCGTTGGGTTTGAAGGGATCGGTGAGGATGCGGACGAGGGCCTGTCGCAAGCGCCAGTCGTCGGGGTTGCTGTCGATGCCGTCTTCCAGAAAGCGGATGCCACGGGCGAGGTAATCCTTTTGGAGGAATCGTCGGCGGGCGTCGGGGATGTTGGGTCTGTCTCCAAAGTCGGCGTAGGCGTTGTAGGCGAGGTGCCAAGAGGCGACGTCCCAGTAGTAGCGGGTGTGTGGTTGGAGGGTGGTGATTGTTTGGAACTCGTCTTCGAGTTTCCCCCATTCCTGATGTTCGAAGTGGGCATGGGCTTTGAGGTTCTTGGTGGAGGCGATGAGGGAGCGCATGCCGCCGAGGGCGATGGCGTAGGATGTTTGGCCGAGGGCTTTGCGGGTATCGAGGTCGATGGGTTTGACGAGGAGTCGGCGTTCCCGGAGGTTGTCGGTGAAGCCCTTTTCGAAGGGGTGTTTGGCGAGGCCCGCGACGATGAGGGCGAGGAAGACGACCAGGAGTTTTCGCGCGAGTTTCATATTTCCTTATCGGAGAAGACGAACCAGGAGAGGACGGTATAGATACCCATATACATGGCGGTGATGCCGAGGAGTCCGAAGAACACGCCCGGCGGATACATCTTTCCGGCGACTGCGGCATCGACGATGTTGAAGGGGCGGAAGTCGGGGAAGGTGAGGGAGAGGAACTTCGAGGCGTAGGTGGTGAGGTTGCTGCCGTCCCCTGTGGCAGCGGCCTTGGCGACGTAGTAGTCGCGGCCGTCGGCCATGAACTGGCCGACGAAAAAGACGAGGGTGGAGCAGATAATGGTGAAGAGGGTGCTGGAGGAGAAGGTGGAAATGAGGAGGGCGACCGAGGCGATGATGGCTGACATCAGGAAGATGGTCAGGATGCCGCGTTGCAGGCTCCAGGAGGGGCCTTGACGGAGGATGTCCTGGCGTTCGGACTCGATGGCTTCCGCGGACCAGCCCATTTGTTCGGCCATGCCGAGGCGGTTTTCGAGGAGGGTCTCGGTATGGAAGTGGAGGACAACGTTGAAGAGGATGGCCATGACGAGGAGGCCGGCGAAGATGAGGGCGAGGATGCCGAGGAGTTTGCCGAGCAGGTAGTCGAGGCGGGGGACGGGCTTGGCGAGGATGGTATAGAGGGTGCGGTCCTCCTGGTCCTTGGGGATGACGAGGGCGGTGGCGACGATGGCGATGATGATCGCGAAGTAACGCATTGCGCCAATCATTGGATCTTTCAGGCTGAACAATTTGTCGGAACCGGTGCTTTCGGGACCCACGGTGTGGGGGAGTTCGATGAAGTTCACGCCGATGGCGATGAGGACGAAGATGAGGAGGAAGTAGAAGACCTTCATGCGCATGAGTTGCGTGAAGGTGCTCCCCGCGAGGATGAGCGTCCGGGAGGGAGAGAAGAGGGCGGTTCTGGAGCTTAGTTTACTCATCGTTGGAGGAATCGGCGTCGCGGGTTTCGCGAAGGAAGAGGTGTTCGAGGGTGGTGCGGGGTTTGCCAGTGCGGACGAGTTCGGCCCCGTCGCGGGAGTCGATTAGTTTTTTGATGTCATCGAGGAGGGCGGGGTCGGCGTTGCTGAGGACGATCTCGGTTTGCTCCTCGATGGAGATGAGGTCCTCGAGTCGGCCGGATTTGATGAGGCGGCCTTTGTGGATGATGCCGACGTGGTCGCAGACCTCCTCGACTTGTTCGAGGAGGTGGGAGCAGAGGAAGACGGTGATGCCGCGGCTTTTGAGGTTGAAGATGAGGTCGCGGATTTGTCGCGAGCCGATCGGGTCGACGCCCGCGGTGGGTTCGTCGAGGATGACGAGTCGGGGGTCCTGGACGAGGGCCTGGGCGAGGCCGATGCGTTGGAGCATGCCTTTGGAGTATCCGCCGAGGCGTCGGTCCTTGGCGTTGGTGAGGTCGACGAGTTCGAGGAGTTCGTTGGTGCGGGTCTTGAGGGCGGCACCGCGGAGGCCGCAGAGTTTGCCGTAGAAGCGGATCGTTTCCTCGCCGCTGAGGTGTTTGTAGAAGTAGGGGTTCTCGGGGAGGAATCCGACGTCTTGGCGGGAGTCGACCTTAGTGGAGTCGTGGCCGAAGATCGAGCAGGTCCCCGAGGTGGGTTGGACGAGGCCGAGGAGGGCCTTCATGGTAGTTGATTTTCCGGAGCCGTTGGGGCCGATGAGGCCGTAGACTTCTCCCGGGGCGATGGTGAAGGAGACCTTGTCGACGGCGCGGAGGGGTCCGCGTCGGAAGGAGGTTTTGAACTCTTTGACGAGGTCCCGGACCTCTACCGCATTCACGTCGCTCATTGGGGAAAAAGATGGGCGAGGTTAGGTGGGGTTGCAACGGCATTTCGGGAGGAAGGTCGGATATCTTGCAACCTTGGAGACGGCGAAGTGAGTGAGGAGGGGCGTGAGAAATTGTGGGAAGAGGCGGTGGAGAAGGGTCGGGAGACGGCTGAGATCCTGCGGAGATAGGGGCAGAATTTGTATGGAGCGTTCAGCGGTAGGGGGATGGAGGTCCCTCTGCCGCTGATTTTTTTGTGTGCAGTGGGTGCGTTGGACGGAGATTTGAGTGGCCCGGCGGGCGGGGGATGTTCAATCTGTCCGTCTTATGAAGACACGCATATTTGCATTGTTGGCAGGAGTGGCCGCGCTGTTGGCATTCTCCGGTTGTATCGAATCGCACCAGACGCTGAAGTTGAAGAAGGACGGCAGTGGGACGATTGAAGAGGAAACACTCATGGGCGCCCAGATGGTGGCGATGATGGAGATGGCTGCCTTGCAGGGTGGGGCGGCTGGTGGGCCGAATCCTTTCGCCGAGATGTGCGACGAGGAGCAATATAAGAAGAAGGCTTCTGGTTACGGAGAGGGTGTGGAGTATGTGAAGCTTGAGAAGGTGGAGCGTGACGGCGGAAAGGGCGTGAAAGTGACTTACAAGTTCAAGGACATCAACAAGGTGTCCTTCGAGCCTGGATCGGGATTGGATAATGTGGGGCCTGGAGCCGGTGCTTTGGGTGAGGTTGAGGTGCCTGATGCGACGTTGAAGTTCAGCTACGCTGGCGGGAAATTGACGATTACCTTTCCGGATCCGCCCGAGGGTGTGGAGAAGCCAGCTGAAGAGGGTGAGCCTAATCCGGCTGACGAACAGGCTCAGCAGATGATGCAAATGTTCAAGGACATGAAGATCTCGGCGAAGCTGGTGGTGGAGCCGGGAATCGCTTCGACGAACGCCTCACATCGCGATGGAGATTCAATCACTTTGATGGCCGTGAACTTTTCCGAGGTAATGGAGAATCCCGAGGGGCTGAAAGCGCTTCAGAAGTTGGGTATGGAAGACCGCAAGAAAATGGAGGAGGCGCTGAAGGATGTGAAGGGCGTGAAGTTTGAGACGAAGAAGACGGTGGTGGTGACGTTGAAGTGATCTGGGTGACCTGTGGTCACTGTTATCAGTATTCAGTTATTAGGATTTAGGAAGCGGCCCCCGGGTGGGGGCCGCTTTTTTTGGAGGGCGGTGGCAGAACCCTGAGAGGGAGGCGACACCGCTTTGGGGAAATGCGATGAGTTCAAGGTGACTCTGTCGGGCTGCGTGAAAGCGGTGTCGACGTTCGCTCCTCACTTTGCCACCGCAGTCCAAAAAAAGGGAGGCGGAGTCAGGCGCGGGGGTGGAAGTCCTTGTGGATCTTGTTGAGGCGCTTTTGATCGACGTGGGTGTAGATCTGGGTGGTGGCGATGTCGGCGTGGCCGAGAAGTTCCTGGATGACACGGAGGTCGGCGCCGCCTTCGAGGAGGTGGGTGGCGAAGGAATGGCGGAGGAGGTGAGGGTAGACGTTTTGCTCGATGCCGGCTTGGGCGGCACGTTGTTTGACGATCTGGCGAACGCGGTCGGGGCTGAGGGCGCCTCCGCGGATGGAGAGGAAGATTTCGGAGGGGAGAGGTTTTTTCGGGTTGATGAGGTCGGGGCGTTCGTTGACGAGGTAGTCATCGATGGCTTCGAGGGCGCGGTCGCCGACGGGGACGATGCGGGTTTTGTTTCCTTTGCCGGTGACGCGGATGAATCCGTCGTCGAGGTCGAGAGTTTCGAGGCGGCATTTGCAGATCTCGGTGAGGCGGAGTCCGGAGGCGTAGAAGAGTTCGAGGATGGCGAGGTCGCGACGTCCGAGGTGTGCGGTGATGTCGATGGAGTTGAGGAGGGTGACGATGTGTTGGGTGTGGAGGGTTTCGGGAAGGTGGGAGGCGGTCTTCGGGGCGAGGAGGGGGTCGGCGGGGTCTGCTTCGAGGTAGCGGCGGCTGACGAGGAACCGGAAGAAGATTTTCAGGTGGACGACACAGATACGGAGCGAGGAGGCTTCGAGGTCGCGAGATTTTTGATGGGCGAGGAAGTTGGAGAGTTCCTGGACGCCGAGGTCGCGCCACGCGGCGTGGTTATTTTTCTGCGACCAGTCGGCGAGGGTCTCGAGGGTGCGGCGGACGGAGAGTTGGTAATTTGACGAGAGGCCGCGTTCGGTGGCGAGATAGAGGATGAAGCTGTCGATCTCGGGGGCCACGATTTGATGCTAGCGCATCGGGGGAGAAGTCGGAAGCCGGTATTCAGTATTCGGAGGGCGGGGGGAGTGCTTGCGGCTGCGCGGGAGGGGTTTAGAGGCGACCGGGACAGTCACCTTACTGTTGCGGCGGGCAGGGGGGCGAGGGATGGAGAGGAAGGGTGGGGTGGGCTAGGCGACCAACGGTTGATCGGCAGGGAGGGAGGGGGTGGGCTTCCTGGAGAATGCTGCTCCTTGGCTAGCGGTGTATTGATGATCGTAACGCGTGTAGTTGAAGAGCGCGTTGGGATTCGGGCGGATCAAGTTGCCAAGTTCGCTATCGAGTTCGGGGCCGAAGGAGCACTGGCCGTGGATGCGGCAGACGAGGTCTTGATTGCTGTCGATGCCGGAGATGAGAGTGCCGGGGACGGAGGGGGCGGCTTCGAGGAGGGAGATCTCGTGTTTGTCACGACCGGGAGGCTCCATGCCGGAGCCGACGCCGTTCACGGAGTCGCGACTGGACTGGGTTAAGGCACGCTGGAAGGAAGGCTACCGGATTACATCGGTGGCGGGGGATGAGGATCCTGCGGACGACAGGGTGACCCCGACCGGTCGCCTGTTGATCACCAACAAAGGGTATATTACCCGAAAAGGTAAAATGGGGGATCGATTTTCCGGCGTAGGACCGGAGAATGCGGAAGAACAGAAGGAGCGGATTTCCCGGGTGGTGGGCAAGGCTTCCGCGATTGAGGCATTGTCCCGGGGTTGCCTGCCCCGGAAGGTGTTGCGGGGTAGCCCGACCCTCCATTGATCCGGGGTGAGGTTTGGTCGATGTGGCCTGTTTTGCCGTGGGGAGGGGATTGCAATTCGAGGGAGATGGGGTATAGGGACCGTCCCCTGCGATGGGGACCACGATGCCGAAAGTATTTATCAAGACCTACGGGTGACAAATGAACGAGCGAGATTCCGAGCAGGTTGCTCGGACGTTTGTTGAAGAGGGATATACCCTCACCCCGGCGGAGTCAGAGGCTGACGCTATCTTGATCAACACGTGTAGCGTGAGGGATCAGGCGGAGCAGAAGGCATTGGGCAAGATGGGGATGATGGGTAAGTACCGGGATGCGCGGCCGCATGTGGTTTTCGGGTTCATGGGGTGCATGGCGCAGAGTCGGGGTGAGGAATTGTTCAAGCGGGTGCCGCACCTGGATGTGGTGGTGGGAACGCAAAAATATCACCGGGTGTTCGAGTATGTGGACGAGATCCTGAGTAAGCGGTTGGAGGAACGGATGGATGAGGTGGGGGGGGAGATCGGTTCAGTGTCGGTAGAGGAGGCGGTGGACCGGGGTCATCGGCGGGTGAAGTCGCACTTGAAGCCGACCTCGGAGGGAATGGTGGATGTGGCGGAGGAGGAAGGGTCGCAGAATACGATCAAGGACCACATTTCATCGAAGGACCAGCGGGCGACGGCGTTTGTGTCGATCATGCAGGGGTGCAACATGCGTTGTAGTTTTTGCATCGTGCCGGACACGCGGGGCAAGGAGCGGGGGCGACCGATCGGGGCAGTGGTGGATGAAGTGAAGGGATTGGTTGATGCGGGGGTGAAGGAGGTGACCTTGCTGGGACAGATTGTAAATTTGTACGGGCGGACGGAATTTCCAAAGGTGGACGGGAAGTCGCCGTTCGTGCAGTTGCTGGAGGCGGTGCACGAAGTGGAGGGCTTGAAGCGGATCCGGTTCACCTCGCCGCATCCGATCGGTTACCGGGATGATCTGGTTGAGGCGTTCACCTATCTTCCGAAGCTTTGTTCGCACATCCATTTTCCGATGCAGAGCGGGAGTGACCGGATTTTGAAAGCGATGCGGCGGCCGTACAAGAACGAGAAGTTCATTTCGATTTGTGAAAAGATGAAGGCGGCGCGTCCGGATCTGGCGATCACGACGGACATCATTGTGGGTTTCCCAACGGAGACGGAGGAAGAGTTTCAGGCGACGGTGGATTGTGTGAAGCGGCTGGAATTCGACAACAGCTTTATCTTCCGGTATTCGAAGCGGAAAGACACGCCGGCGGCGGAGATGGAGGGTCAGTTGCCGGAACGGGTGAAGGAGGAGCGGAACCAGGAGTTGTTGGAGGTGCAGAATGTGCTCACGACGCGGAAGAACGCAGCGTTAATCGGGACGCGCCAGGAGGTGTTGTGTGAGGGGCCGAGCAAGACGAACAAGGCGCGGCTCTCGGGGCGGACCGGTCAGAACAAGATTGTGATCTTTGACGGGGATGCGGAGCGGATGACAGGGGAGATTTTCGATGTGCAGGTGGAGGACTCCACGGGTTTCACGGTGTATGGGACGGCGTTGTTGGAGGATTGAGGTGGGCTGGGGCTACCGGGGAGACGTTGATCTGCGGTCCTTTTCCCTTTACCCGCTGCCTCCGGTGGCGTAGCCATCGCGCAGGTGAAATTCGGCGGCCCCCATCCTTATGAAAACATCCCCCTCGACGTGGTGGGATATGTGGTGGCGGCCTATCTGCTGGTAGCGCACGGAATGATGCTGGCCCGGCCGGCATTTTGTCAGGAGTGGCTGAAGAAATTGCCCCGGCACCATCATGCGGGAATTTACACGCTCGGTTTGGGGGTTTTGTGGTTTTGGCTCTTGGTGGCTCCGGATGGACTCCGCGGACCCTTTTCGTTTCTGAGCAGTCTTGCTCTGGATATTGGGGAGTTCGATGCGGCGAAACCCTATCTGCGCGTGGTGGTTCCGCTCGCGTTCATTGGGATGACGATTTACGTGCGGGAGTTCCTGTTCGTCCGTGGATTGGGTGTGGTGGCTTTGATGGCGGCCGGACCTATTTTGGAGGCAGCGTTCTTGCGGGATCCGGCGACTCGGTTGTTGTTGTCACTCTTTGCCTATGTGCTGTTGACGAAGGGTCTGTTCTGGGTGGGGATGCCGTATACGTTTCGTGATTCGGTGACTTGGGCCACGGCGAGCGAGAAGCGGTGGCGGATCTTGGCGATCGGAGGGTTGGTTTATGGCGTGTTGGTTTTGGTTTGCGCGATCGCGTTTTGGCAGGGGCATTAAGTAACGATGAGTTCGACGTCCCAACCCTGGTATGTCATTGGTCACCGGAATCCGGACGCTGATGCAATTTTTTCCGCGATTGGTCATGCGGCCTATCTCCGGGCCACGGGGAATCCGGAAGTGAAGGCGGGGCGTTGTGGGGAGTTGCCGGAACGGACACGGATTGTGTTGGAGCGGGCAGGTTTGGAGAAGCCGGATCTACTGACCGACGTGCGGCCGACGGCGGGATCGATTTGTCGGAGGAATGTGGTGGGAGTGACTGAGGAGAATACCTTCATGGAGGCCTACCGGCTGATGCTGGATTCCGGGGTGCGGAGTGTGCCGGTGTTGAATGCGAAGCGGGAGGTGGTCGGGATTTTGCGGTATTTGGATCTCATGCAATTGCTTTTACCTCCGGCGACGGAGGGCTTGGCGGCGCGGACGATTCACGCGAGTCTGGAGAATATTTCCAAGACCTTGGGGGCGACCAAAGAGGGGTCGGAGAATGATGCAGATGAGGAAGATCACATCCTGATGGTGGGAGCTTCGAGTCAAGACACCGCGGAGCGACGGCTGAAGAAGGCGCGGGAGGAGGGGAATGTGGGACGGTATGTCGTGATTTGCGGGGACCGGCCGGTGGTGCATCAGCATGCGCTGGACTACGGGGCGCGGGCCTTGATTGTGACGGGTGGTTATTTGACGAGTGTGGACTTGGCGAATGCGGCTCAGGAGCGGGGGATGACGATCATTCGGAGTCCGCATGACACGGCGATGACCGTGAAGTTGGCGCTGTGTGCACGGCGGCTGAGTCATGTGTTGGAGGATGGGGTTCAGTTGATCGAGGAGTCGCAGTCGGTGAGTCAGTTGAGCAGGCGATTGGCGGGTTTTCGGCAGGATTTGTTTCCGGTGGTGAAGGATGGGTCACGGGAGATGGTGGGTGTGTTTTCGAAATCAGATTTGGTTGATCCGCCTCGGACGCGTTTGTCGTTGGTGGATCACAATGAATTTTCGCAGGCGGTGATGGGGGTGGAGGAAGCGGAGGTGGTGGAGATTATTGATCACCACCGTTTGTCGGGAGACTTGGTCTCGCGGGAGCCGGTGCGATTTTTAAATGAGCCTTTGGGGAGTACCTCGACGATTGTGGCGCGGAGATTCCGGGAGGCGGGATTGGAGCCCGATGAGGCGACGGCGCTGTGCCTTTGTGGGGGATTGATTTCGGATACGCTCAACCTGACTTCGCCGACGACGACCGATGTGGATCGGGAGTTGCGGGATTGGTTGGCGGGGATTGCCGGGGTGACCGGTGATGCGTTTGCGGCGGAATTCTTTGCGGCAGGGTCGCTGTTGGTGAATGGAGAGCCGGAGCAGATCATCGGCTCGGACCGGAAGAAGTTTACCGAGCAAGGGGATCGGGTGAGTTTGTCGCAGATTGAGGAGCTTTCCTTGGAGGCCTTTGAGGGGCGGCGGGAGGCGTTGGAGGCCGCGTTGCGGGAGGTGCAGGATTCGGGTGGCTTTGCGCTGGCGGCCCTGTTGCTGACCGACATCAAGAGTCACGACAGTCTTCTTCTGGCGGTGGGGAATGAGGAGTTGCTGAATGCCTTGGAGTTTGAGCGGGTTGATGAGTCGCTGTTTCAGGCGCCGGGGATTGTATCGCGGAAGAAGCAGTTGTTCCCGGCGGTGTGTCGGGCGATTGCGAAGGCGGGGGCCGCGTAGCGGCCGGTGGTCAGCTTCGCTGCAGTGATCGGTTGTCAGGGAGAGTGGGAGAGAGGGAATTGTATCTCGTCTCGTAGAAGTCACGATGGATTCTGGAGATGCCCCGCGGGACGCCGGGGGAACTGCCTGCTGTGAGACGCAGCAGCTACAGATTGGTTAAGTTTCCCAATTTAGAATAGTTCTAATTAGGGCTTGCGACTGGTTCTCAAGGCCGTAGGTTCCCGGCGGTTTATGGTTTCTAGCGATCAAGGAGGAGAACACACGGGCGGGGAAATCCCAGCTGTGGTGGGTGGATTGCGGATGACCAAGCAGCGGCGGGCGGTGTATCAGATCCTTCTGGACGATCGGGACCACCCTACTGCGACCGATGTTTTCCGGAGGGTAGAGAAGACGATGCCGTCCACTTCATTGGCGACGGTTTACAACTGTCTCGAGGCTTTGGTGGAGCACGGGTTGGTCAATCAGGTGAACTTTGATCGCGAGCCGTCGCGGTTTTGTTCGAACTTGAAGGAGCACGTGCATTTCCATGATGAGTCGACGGGAGTGATCCACGACATCAGCTTTAAGAAGGGGGCGAAGTTGGAGGACCTGCTGAGCTTGCCGAAGGGGACCACCGTGAAGGATTTGGAACTGACTCTTCGCGGGGTGCTTCCGAAGAAGAAGTGATCATTGGAACGGCACGAAAAGATTTAAGACATGAGCTTGATTGTTAAAGACCTGCATGCCGGGATTGAAGGAAACGAAATCATCAAGGGGTTGAGCCTCGAGGTGCCGAAGGGAGAAGTGCACGCCATCATGGGGCCGAATGGTTCCGGGAAGTCGACACTCTCGAAAGTGATCTCTGGTCACACCGACTACGCGGTGAAGAGCGGGTCGGTCACTTTGGATGGAGAAGATCTTCTGGAGATGGAAATCGATGAGCGTTCCCGTGCGGGATTGTTCCTCGCCTTCCAGTATCCTGCTGAAGTTCCTGGTGTTTCGAATGCGAACTTCATTCGTGCCGCGCTGCAGTCTCGTTTGCCGAAGGGTAAGGAGTTGGATGCGGTGGCCTACTATAAGGATCTTTACTCGAAGATGGACGCGCTCGGGATCGACCGGAAGTTCACGGCGCGTTCGGTGAATGAAGGGTTCTCCGGTGGTGAGAAGAAGCGGAACGAGGTTTTGCAGATGATGATGCTGGATCCCAAGTATTGCGTGATGGATGAGACCGACTCGGGTCTGGACATCGATGCACTCAAGGTGGTGGCCCAGGGGGTGAACTCGATGCGTTCTCCGGATCGTGGGTTTTTGATTATCACGCACTACCAGCGTCTCCTCGACTACATTGAGCCTGATCATGTGCACGTGTTGGCCGGTGGCAAGATCGTCCGCAGCGGTGGCAAGGAGTTGGCGCTTGAGTTGGAAGCACGCGGTTACGACTTTCTGAAGGAAGAAACCCTCACGACAGCCTAAGATGAGCGAAGCAGTTCAAACATTGGATGCGGATACGAAGAGCGCGATCGATATCGACCGCGAGAAGGGGGATTTTCGTTATCCCGAGAATCATAAATATGATGCGGGAAGTGGTTTGTCGTCGGCGACGATCGACTACATCTGCGACGTGAAGGGCGACAAGGACTGGGTGCGGGAGTTCCGTCATCGTGCTTTGAAGGTGTTTGAGGGCAAGCCGATGCCGACGCACTGGGCGACGAAGGATCTCGAGAACATCGATTTCGACAAGATCCGCTATTATCTTTCCGACGGTGCCAAGCCGAAGCGGACTTGGGACGAAGTGCCGGACGATGTGAAGGAGACCTTTGAGCGTTTGGGAATTCCCGAGCAGGAGCGAGCATTCCTTGCTGGTGTTGAGGCGCAGTTTGATTCCGAGGCTGCCTACTCGAACGTGAAAGAGGAGTTGTCGAAGGAAGGAGTGATTTTCGTGAACTCGAACGAGGGGCTCAATGAATACGCGGACATTTTCCGTCCCTATTTCGGCAAAGTCATCCCGACGGGAGACAATAAGTTTTCGGCGCTGAACAGCGCAGTCTTTTCGGGTGGTTCGTTCATCTATGTGCCGAAGGGCGTGAAGGTGAAGCATCCGTTGCAGGCTTACTTCCGGATCAACTCGGAGAACTTCGGGCAGTTTGAGCGGACTCTGATCATCTGTGATGAGGGAGCGGAACTGACCTACATGGAAGGCTGCACCGCTCCAAAATTTGAGACGGCGACGCTACACTCCGCGGTGGTGGAGTTGGTGGCGCTGAAGGGAGCGAAAATTCAGTATATTACCGTGCAGAACTGGAGTTCGAACGTCTTCAACCTCGTGACGAAGCGTGGGTTGGCGATGGAGGATGCCGAGGTGCGCTGGATCGATTGCAACATCGGGAGCAGGCTCACGATGAAATATCCTGGCGTGGTGATGAAGGGCGAGGGAGCCCGGGGTGAGGTGATTTCGATCGCTTTGGCCAATGATGGTCAGCACCAGGACACCGGCGCGAAGATGATTCACGCAGCGGACAATACGACCTCGAACGTGGTGTCAAAATCGATTTCAGTGGGAGAAGGCCGCTCGACCTATCGGGGACAGGTGCACATTCCGAAGCATCTCAAAGGCTGCAAGAACAACACCGAGTGTGATGCTTTGTTGATCAACAGCAGCAGTCGCACAGATACCTACCCGGCGATCACAGTGAAGGGCAATCAGCACGCCACCCAGCACGAGGCGAGTGTCTCGCAGGTGTCGGAAGAGATGTTGTTCTATTTACAGCAGCGCGGACTGAGTGAGGCCGAGGCGATGAGTCTCGCGGTGAACGGATTTGTGAACGAATTGGTGCGCGAGTTTCCGATGGAGTATTCGGTGGAGCTGAAGCGGCTCATCGAATTGGAGATGGAAGGCAGTGTGGGCTAGTGCCTGTTATTGGTAATTAGTTAATTATTATCAGGGAAGAAGGATTGAGATGACGGCAATTTTGGGACAGATGAGTATTCTTGAGCGGAAGCCTGGGGCCCTTGACGGGGCCCCGGAATGGTTTAACGAGTCACGGGAGGCGGGTTGGAAGCAGTTTTTGGAACTGCCGATGCCTGGTCGCAAGCATGAGCAGTGGCGCTTTGCGTCGTTGAAGGAATTGGACTTTGCTGAGGTGGGGATTCCGCCGATTTCGAAAGCTGATGGTCATCATGGGGCGGTTGGCATGGAGGTGCGCTCGGCGCGCTTTGGGTTCGTGAATGACACTTTGGTGGAGGAAGAATCGAATTTGCCCGAGGGGGTGATTTGTTTGCCTCTGGACCGGGCTCTTGCCGAGCATTCTGATTTGGTTCGCGAGCACTTCATGAAGCAGGAGGCGACTCTTGGTTCCGCGAAGTTTGTGGCACTGCATCGTGCCAATGTGGCGAACGGTATGTTCATTTACGTCCCGAAAGGGGTGGTGGTGGAAGCTCCGATTGAGGTGTTCCATTGGCTGGAGGGTGAGGACATCGTGTCTTTTCCACACACGCTGGTGGTGGCTGGAGAGAATTCGCAGGTGACGGTGGTTGATTACTTTCAGTCTGACTCCAAGGCGAAGGGGTCCTGGGCCATTGCGGTGAACGATCTTGTGGCGGAGCAGGGAGCGCAGCTTACGTATCTGGCTTTGCAGGATCTTTGTGAGGAGGCGCGGATGATCCAAGTGAACAACACGCTGGTTGGCAAGGACGCTACGGCGAAGGCTTTTGTGTTGAATACGGGAGCGGCTTGGGCGCGGCAGGAGTCGTTGAGCAAGCTTGGCGGATCCGGTTCGCACTCGGACATGCTTTCGGTGAGCATTGGTCGGGACGGACAGGAATACGATCAGCGGACCTTTCAGCATCACGCGAGTCCGTACAGCTATTCGGACCTGCTCTACAAGAATACGCTCTATGACAAGAGTCGGACCGTGTTCTCGGGAGTGATTCTGGTGGATGAAGAGGCGCACTACACGGATGCTTATCAGACCTGCCGCAACTTGATGATGAGCGGGGATGCGGAGGCTAATTCGATGCCTGGTCTGGAGATCAATGCGGACCAGGTGAAGTGTTCGCACGGTAGCACCTCCTCGAGTATCGACGAGAGTGAGTTGTTTTATCTGAAGGCGCGGGGCATTTCGCCACGTGAGGCCCGGCAGTTGATTGCGCAGGGTTTTTCGGTGGAGGCGATTTCACGGCTCAAAAATCCGGCGTTGGAGACGCTGGTGTTGAGCTTTGCGGCCCGGGAGTTTGACCGGATCGTGGAGAGCGTGTCCTGATGGCGCAGGTTCTGGAGCAGGAGCAGTTTCTTCCGATCAGTCGGGATGCGGCATGGGAGTTTTTTTCCGACCCGGCGAATCTCAGTAAGTTGACGCCGCCGAGAGTGAAGTTCCGGACGGTGTCAGGTGCGGATGAGAGAGTGCACGAGGGG
>JAPKDA010000008.1 GCA_028822695.1 Akkermansiaceae bacterium | reverse complement strand
AGATCGCTTCTCCTCTCACCGAGAAAGGTCTCCCTCGCGTCGAAGCGATCATGGATCGCGTCGCGGGCCACGTCGACGCCGTCAACACTACCACCAACGCCGGCGGCATCCCCTCCCTCCACTCCACTGAAACCGCCAAAATCGTCAAGGCTCACGGAGTGGAGGCCATCATCCAGTTCTGCGGCCGCGACCACAACAAGGAGGACTTCCTCTCCCAAGTCGAGCAAGCCATGAACATAGGATACCGGAACTTCCTCCTCCTCACCGGCGACTGGCTCCCGAAAACCGATCGCAAGGTCGACCAGCAAACGTGGTTCCCGATGGACAGCTCGCAGATGATCCATTTCGCGAACGACAAGCTCGAAGACTGGAACAAACGCCTCGGCCTCGTCCCCTACTTCGGCTGCGCCGCAAACCCCTTCTCCTCCCCCATGCCGGTCAGCGTGGAACGCCTCACCTTCAAACGCCACGCCGGCGCCCGCTTCTGCCAAACCCAGGCCATCACCCACGTCCCAACCTTCGTAGAGTGGTATCAGCAAGTCCGCACCGACCGCGAGGACGACCCCAAACTCACCATTCCCTCCCTCCCCCTTGTCGGCAGCCGCCGCGCCTTTGAGGTCCTCTGCCGCCTTCCCGGTGTCTACGTCGACGAATCCCTCCACCGCATCATGGAACAAGAGGATTTCCAGCGCGCTTCGCTCGACTGGGCCTTCAACATCGCCGAGGGCGTCATCGAAGCCGGGGCCTCTGGCATCCACACAATGAACTTCGGCATGCCCCCCGCTCTCATCGACGAATTCCTTCTCCAAATCCGCGACCGTGCCTCCGCCGCCCGCTCCCGGGCCGGACTGCTACAGCAAGCTATCTGAACCACTCAAAAACAACACACACCATGACCAAGATCCAAAGCCTCGAAGACAAGATCCAAGCCCACCGCGGCAACGCCCTCGACATGCTCCGCAACGCCCAGGTCGGCGGCTACGCCTTCCCCTTTCCCGGCGAATACACCAACTGGCGCGACGAACAGGAAGCCTGGCAGAACAGCGTCGTCCTCTTCGACCAGTCCTTCCACATGACCGACGTCTACTTTGAAGGCCCCGACGTCAAACGCCTCATCGATCGCATCGCCGTGAACACGACGAAGAACTTCGGCAAGTACAAGGCCAAGCAAATCGTCGCCTGCAACCCCAACGGACAAGTCATCGGCGACGCCATTCTCTTCGGTTTCTCTGAGGATAAAATCAGCATCGTCGGCCGCCCTTCCGTCGGCAACTGGGCCGAGTTCAATGCACGCCGCGAGAACATGGATCTCAAAATCACCCGTGATGAACGCACCGTCGCCAACGACGGCTCGCGCCTCATCTACCGCTACCAGATCCAGGGACCCAACGCCCTCGACCTCGTCAAAAGTGTCCACGAAGGCGAGTTCCCGGAGATCAAGTTCTTCAACCTCGGCGACCTCAAGATCGCCGGCAAACACGTCCGCGCTCTCAACCACAATATGTCCCGCATGGGCGGACTCGAACTCCACGGCCCGGCCGAAGACCGCGACCTCATCCTCGAAACCCTCGTCAAAGCCGGCGAACAATTTGGTCTCAAAATCGGCGGCAGCCGCGCCTACTCCACCGTCTCCCCCGAGAGCGGCTGGATTCCCTCGCCCTTCCCCGCCATCTACGAAGGCGACGACATGAAAGCCTACCGTGAATGGCTTCCCGCCACCGGCTTCGAAGCCAATGCCTCCCTCGGCGGCAGCTTCGTCTCCGACAAGTTCGACGACTACTGCCAGACTCCCTGGGACCTCGGCTACGGCCGCCACATCAAGTTCGACCACGATTTTATCGGCCGCGAAGCCCTCGAAAAACTCGCCGACCAGCCACACCGCAAGAAAGTCTGGCTCCGCTGGAACAAGGACGACGTCCTCAAGGTCATGGGCAGCCAACTCGGTGACGGCGACCGATACAAGTACATGGAAACGCCCAATGCCTACTACTCCATCCTCCCCTTCGACCGCGTCATGAACGGCGATCGCATGGTCGGTCTCTCCACCTACTCCGTCTACACCGCCAACGTCCGCTCCTGGTTCTCGCTGGCCATGGTTGACGAAGCCGATGCCGTGGATGGCGCTGAGGTCTCCGTCATCTGGGGCGAGGAGGACGGCGGCTCCGCCAAGCCCAACGTCGAACGCCACGTGCAAACCGACATCAAAGCCACCCTCAGCACCGAGCGCCTCCATGCGGACGGCTGAAGAAAGAAGAGAAATTAGGGCGAAAGACGAAGGACGGGCACCACCCATCTCATCCTAATCTTTCCCCAGCAGCCCCCTCCCTGGCGCGCCCGGGGAAAGGCATCGATGAAACTTCCAGTTTCATCAGATCAAGTTTCATGGCGTGATTATGTGATTCCAGCGGGTGAATTCGTGATTCGGTTGAATTACTAGCAAGGATCGCATAGTTCATCCATAACTCTCGACTCATGGTCCGCCCCTCCGCAACAACCGCCCTCGCCTTACTCTTGGTTCTTCCGGCCTATGGCGTTGATTTCAACCGCGACATCCGGCCCATCCTCTCGGACAAGTGCTTCCACTGCCACGGTCCCGATCCCAAGCATCGCGAGGCGGAGCTTCGCCTGGATACCTTTGAGGGAGCCACGGAGGGCGGGGAGTTCGATATCCCCATCGAGCCCGGGAAACCGGAGAAGTCCGAACTCATGGCGCGGATCCTCCACACCGATCCGGATGAGGTCATGCCTCCGCCCGAGACGCACAAGAAGATCACCAAGGCGGAGGCCGAGTTGTTGCGGCAGTGGATCGCCGAGGGCGCTGAATATGACGAACCCTGGACCTATAAGGATCCGGTCAAAGTCCCCACCCCGGAGGTCAAGGATGCGGATTGGCCTCGTCACTGGATGGATCAATTCATTCTCGGTCGTTTGGAGCAGGAGGGGATCAAACCTTCGCCGGATGCCGAACCTGTGACACTGGTTCGCCGTCTCCATTTCGACCTAGTGGGGCTGCCCCCGGCTCCGAAACGAGTCTTGGCTTTCACCAAAGCGGCGGCTCAGGACCTGCAGTCTGCCGTCGAGGCTGAAGTCGATTTCCTGCTCGCCTCGCCTCACTTTGGCGAACGCCTGACCATCTACTGGCTCGATCTGGTGCGCTACGCCGACACGGTCGGTTACCACGGCGATCAACCGCACAACATCTCGCCTTACCGGGACTACATCATCAATGCCTTCAACCAGAACCTTCCCTTCGACCAGTTCACCCGCGAACAGCTTGCCGGAGATCTTCTGCCTGATCCTACCCAGAACCAGATCGTCGCCACCGGATACAACCGACTGTTGCAGACAACCCACGAGGGTGGACTGCAGCCGGCGGAATACCGCGCCATTTACCAAGCGGACCGGGTGCGCAATGTCTCCGCGGTCTGGATGGGGGCCACCGTTGGTTGTGCCCAGTGTCACGATCACAAATATGATCCCTACAGCGCCAAGGATAACTATCAGTTGGCGGCTTTCTTTGCCGACGTCGACGACGAGGGGCACTTCACGGCGGGAACGAATTCCCTCCCCACCAAACGCCCGCCCGAGATTCGGGTGCGCAGCGCCGTTGAAGAGGCGCAGCTTCTGGAGTTGACCGGGCAGCTGAAGGAACTTTCCGAGGGAAAGGCTGAGCAGATTGCCGGGTTGATCAAACAGATCGATGCGCTCGCTGCAGAAGCCAAGAAGCAGAAGGACCCGAAGAAGAAAGAATCCCTGCAGACTCGTCTGACCGGGGACCGTGGGGAATTGGAGAAACTCATCCCAGGCGAGCGTCTGGCCCGGTGGAAGCAGCTCACCGAAGAAGGCGGGAAAGCCGAATCCGCCGGCCGCATGACGATGATCACCAAGGCGCTGGCCACTCCTCGCGAGGTGCGTGTCCTGCCCCGGGGGAACTGGCTCGATAACTCCGGGGAGGTTTTGGAGCCTGCCGTCCCCCACTTCCTGCCCCAGATTCAGAAAGAGGGCCGGGCGAATCGGCTGGATCTCGCCAAGTGGCTGACCGACGTGGAGAACGGCAGCGGCGGACTCACTGCCCGCGTGATGGCCAACCGCTTCTTCTACCTCTATTTCGGAACCGGAATTTCCCGGTCCCTGAGCGACTTCGGTGGTCAGGGCCAACCGCCCTCGAACCCGGAGCTGCTGGATCGCCTTGCGGTGGAGTTCTATGAGTCCGGTTGGGACATCAAGCACATGGTCCGGCTGCTCACAACTTCGCGGGCCTACCGGCAATCATCCCTGACGTCGTCGCAGCTGCGCGAACGCGATCCCTACAATCAGTTGGTGGCCCGTCAGTCCCGATTCCGCCTTCCGGCCGAAATGATCCGCGACAATGCCCTGGCCGTCTCCGGACTTCTCGTCACCACGACGGGAGGCGATTCGGTCAAGCCATATCAGCCCGAGGGATACTACCGGCATCTCAACTTCCCTCAGCGCAAATACAAGCAGGACACCGATGCGCGGGTATATCGCCGGAGCCTTTACATGCACTGGCAGCGCCAGTTCCTGCATCCCATGCTCAAGGCCTTCGATGCCCCGTCCCGTGAGGAATGCACCGCCGAACGCCCCCGCTCGAACACGCCAGTGGCGGCCATGAATCTCCTGAACGATCCGAACTTCGTGGAGGCGGCCCGGGTTCTGGCGGAGCGCGTCCTGCGCGAGGCCGCTGACAATGATCGCGCCCGACTGGACCTTGCCTACCAACTCGTTCTCTCCCGCACACCCACCGCCGCGGAGCGCAAGACGATGGGCGAGCTGTTCAACTACGCGAAGGAGGATTTCAAAAAGCGCCCCGAGGCCGCGAAGGAGCTCATCAAGATCGGTCAGACTCCACCTGATCCACAGCTGGATCCCGTCCAGTTGGCCACCTGGACGACCGTTTCCCGGACCCTGCTCAACCTGAGTGAAACCACGACCCGCAACTGAAGTTCTCCCTCTTGGAAACCATGTTTAATCAGACTGCCAACTTCATTAACCGCCGCACCTTCCTCGCTCAGGGAGGGATTTCCTTTGGGGCAGCCGCGCTCATGTCCCAACTTGCCCGGGCCGGAATCACGGACACAAATTATGAAGGTCTGAGTGGCTTTCCCCATCACGCCCCGAAGGCCAAGCGGGTCATTTTCCTCTGCATGGCGGGCGGCCCTTCACACTTGGAGACCTTCGACTACAAGCCGGAGCTCAACAAAATTTCCGGCCAGCCGTTCCCCGAGTCCTTCACCAAGGGTCAGCCGATCGCACAGTTGCAGGGCAAGGCCCTCAAGGCCCAGGGGCACCTCGCCGGATTCAAGAGGTATGGAAAGTCGGGGCAGTGGATTTCTGACTATCTGCCCTACCACCAGAAGATGGCCGATGACATCACCGTCGTCCGTTCCATGGTCACGGAGCAGATCAATCACGATCCCGCGCACACCTTCATGAATACCGGCACCGCGATCAGCGGGCGCCCGTCGATGGGCTCGTGGATCAACTATGGGCTCGGCTCCGAGTCGCAGGACCTTCCCGGCTTCGTCGTGCTGACCTCCGTGGGTGGCCGCAATCCGCAGCCGATCGCCTCGCGCCAGTGGGCTTCCGGTTTTCTGCCCTCCCAATTCCAGGGAGTGGAGTTCAACTCCGCCGGCGACCCGGTGCACTATGTCTCCAATCCGTCGGGTGTTTCCAGCGCACACCAGAACGCGCTCATCCGGACCATCCAGAATCTCGATGCAAAACGAAACGCCTTGGTCGAGAACCCGGAAATCTCCGCTCGCATCAGCGCCTATGAAATGGCCTTTCGCATGCAGACCTCGGTGCCCGAGTTGACCGACCTTTCCGGAGAATCCGCGAAGACCCTCGAGATGTATGGGGCCACTCCCGGGGATGGATCCTATGCCTCAAACTGCCTCCTGGCCCGCCGCCTCATCGAGAAGGGAACCCGCTTTGTGCAGCTCTATCACCGTGGTTGGGACCACCATGGCGGCCTCGACAAATACATGAAGATCTGTGCCGGCCACACCGACAAACCCACCTGGGCCCTCCTGACCGATCTCAAGCAGCGGGGTCTTCTGGAGGACACGCTCGTGGTGTGGGGTGGGGAGTTCGGACGCACACCCATGTTCCAAGGCAAGGACGGCGCGGGGCGAGATCATCACATCAAGGGCTTCTCGATGTGGATGGCGGGCGGCGGGGTGAAACCGGGACTCAGCCACGGGGCGACCGATGAACTTGGTTACAACGCCGTTGATGACGTCGTCCATGTGCGCGATTTTCATGCCACCATGCTTCATCTCCTTGGTATCGATCACCATCGCTTCTCCAAGAAGTTCCAAGGGCTCGACATGCGCCTGACGGGGGTGGAACCGGCTCACGTGGTGAAGGGTGTGCTGGCTTGAGTCAGAGCCCGGGGGAAGGTTTTATACGGAGCAGCGTCTGTCGACCCCGTTGTATTCAGGCCAGATGGGGAGACCGGGGGTCGCCAACTGACCACGGGCACCCACGACACCAGGTCGCAGGGGGCCTCAAGACGCCACCACCGGGCTTGCCCCGGTGGTGCGATGGTCAATCAGCGACAGCACTATCCGCCCTCCTTCCCGTCATCGGTGACCTTATATCAACGGAGCCATGGTCCTCGGCTGGCTCTTCCGCCGGAACGCAGGAACAAGGCCCATCTTGATTGCGGTGGACCATGGCCCACGCAAGGAAGGTGAACCAATCCCTCAACCAACCCTACCTCGGAGCCTCGTTCGAATTTTCCGAGCTATAGGCTGGATCATTTCTGCTGATAGGCTAGATCTTCGACTCCTCGGAGGACGACAGGCGTCCCCATCGAATACCCCTCTTCTCAGCACCCACCCATGCCCCTCCTAGTTCTCGAAGGCATCGACGGCACCGGCAAGTCCACCCAGTCAAAACTTCTCGCCGCGGCCCTTCGCGAACGTGGCATGCGGGTCACTTCTTCCCGTGAACCCACCGACGGCCCCTACGGCACCCGCCTCCGGAATTCCGCAACCACCGGACGCCTCTCACCAGAGGAGGAACTCCAACTCTTCCTCCAGGACCGCTGCGAACACGTCGAGAACCTCATCAACCCCGCCCTCGAAGCCGGCGAAGTGATCATCCTCGACCGCTACTACTTCTCCTCCATGGCCTACCAGGGAGTCCGCGGCTTCGATCCCGCCGAAATCCGCCGCGCCAACGAAGAGTTCGCCCCGCAACCCGATCTGCTCCTCCTCCTCGACCTTCCTGTCGATACCGCCCTCGAACGCATCGGCATCCGCGACGGCGAAGCCAACAAGTTCGAACAACGCGCCTCCCTCGAAACCTGTAGCGAGGTCTTCCACTCCATCAAAGATGACTTTGTCCGCGTCATCGATGCCTCACAGTCCATCGAAGATATCCACCGCGACATCCTCTCGGTAGTTCTTGAGGTCATCAATTGACCCTCCGCCGGAGCGCAAACTACTCCGCCGCCGCCGCGCCGTATACCTCCCGCGCCTTCGCCCCATCCGCCGGTCCCACCACGCCGCGCTGCTCGAGAATATCGATCATCCGCGCCGCCCGAGTATAGCCCAGACGCAAGCGCCGTTGCAGCAACGAGGTGCTCGCCTTCTGCTCCTGCATCACCACCTCCATGCACCTCTGCAAAATCTCTTCGTCCGCATCGTTGACCTCCCCGTCATCACTTCCGGAATCACCACCGGATTCGATGACATCCTGAATGCTCTTCTCAAACCGCTGCTCAGCCTGCGTCGAGCAGAACTTCACGAGCGCCTCCACTTCCGAGTCCGAAACAAAGGCGCCCTGTGATCTCTCCAACTTCGCCGATCCCGGAGGAAGGAAGAGCATGTCACCCTTGCCGACCAGCTTCTCAGCACCCTTGCTGTCCAAAATTACCCGGCTGTCGAGCGCGGAGGAAACCTGGAAGGCGATGCGACTCGGAATGTTCGCCTTGATAATCCCCGTCACCACATCGGCCCGGGGCGTCTGCGTGGCCACGATCAAATGAATCCCCGCCGCACGGGCTTTCTGCGCAATCCGCGCAATGCACATCTCCACGTCCGCCGGCGCCGTCTGCATGAGGTCGGCAAGCTCATCGATGATGACCACGATGTAAGGAAAGCGATCCGGAATCTCGTCATCTGCCTCTTCCTCCTCCTCCTCAGCCGTGTTCATTGGCCCCAACTCACCATCCTCCAGCGCCGTCGCAATCGATTCGATGTTCTCGGGATCGACATTTTCGTCTTCCGCCGCAGCCAACTCCAACTCCTCTTCAGGCTCCTCTTCCTCCCGCTCCCGCGCATTGAAACTGTCGAAGTTCCTCACTCCCAGCTTCGCAAAAATCCGATAGCGGCGCTCCATCTCGTTCACGCACCACTTCAGCGCTCCCACCACTCTCCGAGGATCGGTCACCACCGGCACCACGAGGTGCGGCAGGTCTGCATACATCTGCATCTCGACCACCTTCGGGTCGATCATGATGAACCGCAGTTCATCCGGCCCAAATTTGAAGAGAATACTCGCGATAATCGAGTTGATACAAACCGACTTACCCGCACCGGTCGCACCCGCCACCAGACAGTGTGGCATCGCCGCCAGATCACCAATCACGGCCTTCCCGTAAACATCTTTTCCGAGCGCCAGTGGAATCTTCTTCTTCGAACTCCGGAACTCGTCGTCCTGCAACAACTCACGCAAGGCCACCGGCATGCGGACATCGTTGGCCAACTCAATGCCCACCGTGTCTTTCCCAGGAATCGGCGCCAAAATATTGATCCGCTCAGCCCGCGTCGCCCGCGCCAAATCCGACTCAAGCTGCGTGATCCGGCTCACCCGCAAACCAATGCTCGGGTAGACCTCATAACGCGTGATGGTTGGCCCGCGTGTGATGTCCCCCGCCGTCACTTCCACCCCAAAGGCCTTCAGGGTGTCCACAATGGTCTTCTGCATCGCCAACAGCTCTTCGCTGTTATCCTCCACTTCCTCCTCTTCATCTTCATACTCCAGCAAATCAAACCCGGGCAGCTCATAGTCCTCATAGCCTTCCACGCTCAGCGAGGTGTGCCCTTTCTTCTTCCGCTCAAACGGCTTCGCTCCCAATCCTGCCGCCGGTGCGATCCGCTGACGGGCATCAATAATCTGCGGCGTCGGAGTCTCCATTAAAGGCAATGTGACCTGACCATTGTCCTCCGTCTTGCTCCTCGGCTTCGCCAGGACCCTGTCCTCGTCTTCCTCCGCAACCTGCTTCTTCTTCGCCCGTTTTTCACGCGCAGTCGCAGCAGTCTTCCGTGCAGTATCGAGTTCCGCCTTCTCGGCCTTCTTGGCTCGCGCTTCCTTCCGCTCATCCCGCTCACTCCACCACTCCTTCGCAAAGGCGTAGATCGCCTTCATAAATTTCACCGGATGCACCCCCATCAGAAAAAACAAGCTGACCAGGTAAACCGCACTCAACACGATCATCGACCCCGCCGTGTTCAACAAACCCTTGAACACATAATACCCCAACCCTTTTCCGATCGCACCACCCGCACCCACGATCACATAGCGACTTTCCCAATGCCCAAAAAACAAAGGATGCACTCCCAGGATACATGCCCCACTCACCAACAACACCCCGAGGCCCGTCCAAGTCCGCCAAGTGAACTGCGCGGCCATCGCCAACTTCGCAATCCCCATCCACAACAACGCCACCGGCAACAAATACGCCGCTGCACCCAAAAGCTGCATCTGCACAAAGCCGATCAAGGTCCCCACCGGACCAATCATATTGTGCCGCGGCGAATTCGCCTCCGTATCCAAGGAGTAGTTCTCCAACCACATCCAGCCCACCCCGGGGACACGCATCGGCAAGTCGCCCGGCGTATAAGTGACCAACGAAAGGAGCATCAAGAGCCCCAGCCCCACAAAGACCACGCCCATCACCCCCTTCGGCCAGCGTGACTCGCCGGGCTTCCCACTCTTTGATCTGTTTTTAGACTTCGCCATGAGGATCAGCACCGCCTCATCGGACGGTCCCCAACTCCCATAGAATCCCAATCAATACCACTAAAGGCAAGGTGGAATTCAATAATTCTAAATAATTTAGACCTCTTAAGCAAGTATCAGCCTCCCCCACCCCGTCGAGGGTCTCTCCTCGTCCGAATTCAGCGCCAATCGGCGAATTCCCTGTTCTTGACCTTCGACCTGCGACCTTGAACCTTCGGTATCTGACTTCCGATTACTGACCTCTGAAAAATGCGACTCCTCCTCCTCTTCCTCGACGAACCGCTCCCCGGCCAGGTCATGAAAGAGGTCGAGAAGACCGCTGGCCCCGAAGCTGCGGTCCGCTCCTACCGCGCCATGATCCGCGTCCTCCTCCGCCAGCTCAGTGGCCTCAAAGACTGCCGAGTCCGCATCTGCTACGCTCCCGAGGATGCCGAACAAGCCTTCCGCTTCTGGATCCTCCCGGAAATCATCGACCGCCCCAAGGTCCTCCTCACCCCCGAGGACCTCGACTTCGTCGCCCAAGGCCCCGGTCCACGCCCCGCCCAACTCGAGCACCACTTCGCCATCGCCTTCGAAGAAGGCTTCGAAAAAGTCGCCGCCATCGGCAGCGAGTGCATCGAAATTTCTGCGAGGTGGATCAACGCCGCGTTCTCCCAACTCAACGGCCGCCACCACGGCATCCTCGGGCCCACCCCCGGTGGTCGCTGCCATCTCCTCGCTCTCGCCGACCAGATGCCTTCACTCTTTGATCGGAAACTCTGGGAACAGCCAGACCTGATCGCCGAGCTCCTCCGTCACGCAGAACTACACGACCGATCCTTCTACCAACTCCCTGCCCTCACCGAACTCCACACCGAAGCCGACTTCAACAAAGCCCTCCTCGGCCCCCTCGGCACCCAACTCCGCAAGGCCGTGAAGGAACTCAAGGACAACGGAGGCTAAATCTTCCGTCCTCCCCAACTCCGGCAGGGGTAACCAGATTAAGCATGCAGATCAGATTCCATATCACCCGCAATCATCGCCCGTCGTTCCTTCGTGCTGAAGACGATGTGCGAAAAACTCTGATGAAGCGTCCGGGCCATGGTGAATCGATGGTTTTTCGTGTGAATCGCAGAGTTGATCTCCCCAACAGCTTCTGACGCCCCTCCCGGGGCTCAGACCTTCTTTACACCGCCTACCGCGGGCTCACGCCCACGGCTAGATTCTCGCCACCCCTCGGGGTTCAAAGATGGCCTCGCACCGACCTCCGACCTCCGGGTTCCAACCTCCGAGTTCCGGGTTCAAAAATCCCGCCGCAACAACCCGACCAATACCCCCTGAATGATCAACTCACTCACCGGAATCAAATCGGGATAATTCTCATTCTCCGCGTGGAGATACGGCTTCCCCTTCTCCACCACGTATCGCTTCAACGTCGTCTCACCGTCGATCAACGCCGCAACGATATCGCCTTTCCTCGGTTCCCGCTGCTCAAGCACCACCGTGTCACCACTGCAAATGTGCGCATCGATCATCGAATCACCATGCACCCGCAGTGCGAAGGTCTTCGCCCGGGCCGAAACACCGAGCGAGGCAATGTCGATCGACAAACATCCATCCCGCTCCGGCACCACATCCTGTGCCATACCAGCCGCAATCTCACCATAGATTGGGATATCCACGATCTCCTCCCGCGACAACTGCTCGGGGAACACCACCGCCCGAGCCTTGTTCGCGACCCGCTGAATCACTCCCTTCCGCTCCAGAGCCCTTAGGTGGCTCATCGCCGCCGTCTGACTGGCAAAGCCGAAGTGAGCCTGAATCTCCCTAGTAGAGGGGATCAGACCGGTCTCATGGTGCACCTGATGCAGATAATCGAGGAGTTCTTGTTGGCGAGCAGTTAGTTTGGGAGTCATAGCTTGAACAATGATTGGATGAACACTACTCGGTTGTACAGGATTAACAAGGGTGTTTTTGCCTTACTCCGAAAAATCGGCCCTTGAGATCAATTCGATCAGTGAGATTATCAACCTCCATGGCACCTCGCGCCCTTCCTGCTCTCCTAGCCCTTCTCGCCACCTTCCCCCTCGTCAACTGCGCCCCCCTCTCCCCTGATCGCAACGCGGTTCTCGTTAAACCCAAGGTCCCTCCCCCACTTCCCAGTCCGCCTCTCCCCGAGGGCCCCCCACCCGTCATCTTTGCCGAAAGCGCCATCGTCGTCGATGCCATGACCGGTCGCATCCTCGCCGCCAAGAACCCCGACTCGCCACGCGCCGTCGCCAGCACGCAAAAACTCATGACCGCCCTCCTCGTCATGGAAGGCGGCAGCCTCGACAAAGTCGTCACCATCCAGGCCTCCGACGGACGCGTCGAACCCACCAAACTTTACCTCAAACCCGGTGAGCAATACACCCGCCGCGAACTCCTCAAGGTCATCATGGTCAAAAGCGCCAACGACGTCTCCATGGCCCTCGCCCGCGATGTCGCCGGCAGCAAGGAAGCTTTCGCCCAACGCATGACCGCCCGAGCCCGCTCGCTCGGTATGAACAATTCTCAATTCCAAAACCCTCACGGCCTTACCGAACCGAACCAATACTCCACCGCACGGGACCTCTCCATCCTCGCTCGTAAAGTGTACCCATACACCTTCCTCCGCCAGTGCATGCGAACCAGAAAGTTCACCTTCACCTACAACGACGGCCGCACCAAAACGGTCGAGAGCACCAACAAGCTTCTCGACCGCCTCTCATACGTCACCGGCATGAAAACCGGCACCACCAACGCCGCCGGCCGTTGCCTCGTCTCCAGCGGTTCGCTCAACGGACGCGTCGTCATCGCCGTCGTCCTGAAAAGCAACGCCGCCAACGTATGGAACGACTCCGAAAAACTCATGCGCTGGGCTCTGGAAACATCGCCCCGCGCGGCGATCCCCGCAAACTGAAATTGCTCTCATGAGGACGCCGGAAGAGGAACTCGAAACGATCCGGCAAGCTGGACTCTGGCGTCAATTGCGCCAAATCGAGGCTATTGATGGCCCGCGCCTCACGATCGAAGGAAGGCCCTACCTCAACTTCTCCTCCAACGACTACCTCGGGCTCGCCCATCATCCCGCCCTCGCCTCAGCCGCAAAAGACGCCCTCGACCGCTTCGGAACAGGCTCTGCAGCCTCGCGACTCATCTGCGGATCCCTCGCTCCCCACCACGAACTCGAAGAGTGCATCACCTCCCTGAAAGGCACCGAGGCAGCCCTCACCTTCGCCACCGGATACGCCACCGCCGTCGGCACTCTCACCTCCCTCGCGGGCAAGAACGATGTCCTCATTCTCGACAAACTCTGCCACGCCAGCCTCGTCGATGGCGCCCGCCTCTCCGGCGCCACCCTTCGCGTTTATCCGCACAACAATCTTGAGAAACTCGAACACCTCCTCCAACAGTCCTCCGACAAACTCTCCCCCCACGGCCGCATCATCGTCGTCACCGAATCCGTCTTCAGCATGGACGGCGACCTCGCCCCACTCGAAGACATCATCGCTCTCAAGGAACGCTTCGGCGCCCTCCTCTTGTTAGACGAAGCGCACGCCCTCGGCGTCCTCGGTCCCCGCGGCCTCGGACTCGCCGAAGAACTCGAACTTCAAGGGCGCATCGACCTGCAAATGGGAACCCTCGGAAAAGCAGCCGGCACTTCCGGCGGCTACCTTGCCGCAAACCGCGCCGTGATCGATCTCCTCATCAACAAAGCCCGCTCCTTCATCTACTCCACCGCGCCCGTCCCTGCTCAAGCCGCCGCCGCCAAGGCCGCTTTGCAACTCATTGCCTCACCAGAAGGCAACACCCTCCGCCAACAACTCCGCGACCGACTGCAGGAATTCTCCACCCACACCAACTGCCCTCTTCCCCGTAGCGCCATCGTCCCCATCCCCTGCGGCGACAACGACTCCGCCCTCGCCGCCTCCGAGTCGCTCCGCAGCGCCGGAATCCTCGTTCCCGCCATCCGCTTTCCCACTGTCCCTCGCGGACAGGCCCGCCTCCGCGTAACCCTCTCAGCAGCCCATGATGCTCAGGATATCGCAACGCTGTGCTCCGCCCTCGCCCAGCTTCCCGATCAAGCATGATTCCGCTGGCCGAAGCGCCTCCCAGCCCCAAGGATCCCGCCCATGCACCACGCCCTCAGCCTCGCCCTCGCGGCTCTTCTCAGCCTCCCTCTCCTCGCCGAGGAGAAGCTCCCCGCCGCTGATCCCGCCGGACTTAAAGCGGGGGGCTTCAAAGCACTCTTCGACGGCACGTCCCTCAAAGGTTGGAAAAAGGTCGGCGGCACCGGCTCCTTCAAGGTGGAGAACGACAGCATCGTCGGCTTCGGCAAAAACATCCGCGGCAACACCTTCCTGCGAACCGATAAAACCTACCAAAACTTCATCCTCGTCTTCGAATTTCAATTCGTCGATCCCAGCGGAAACTCAGGCTGCCAGTTCCGCTCCGAACAAAAGGACGGCGACGGCCGCGTCTTTGGCTATCAATGCGAGCACGACAGCAACAAGGACCGCTCCTTCACCGCCGGAGTCTACGACGAAAGCCGCCGCGGCTGGCTCTACCCTGGAAAAATGACTGACGACGGCGCCGAGGAACGATTCACCGAGCAGGGTAAACACCTGTTCAAATGGGACAACTGGAACCGCATCGTCATCAAATGTGAAGGCAAGCACATCCAAACCTGGCTCAACGGAGATCCCCGGGCCGACTTCATCGACAAGGACGAGAAGAACTACACCTCCGAAGGCTTCATCGCCCTCCAGATCCACGGCGGAAAATCCGGACACATCCAGTGGAAGAACATCTTCCTGAAGGAACTCTAACAGAACGCTCACTCATATGCTGCGCTTCCTTCTCACTGCATTGGCCTGCCTCACGATCGCGTGGGCGGATCCCGTCCTCGTCGCCCACCGCGGGTCCTCCTCCGACGCCCCCGAGAATACCCTGCCCGCCTTCGACCTCGCCTGGGAACAGGGTGCCAATGCCATCGAGGGCGACTTCCACCTCACCAACGACGGCCACATCGTCTGCATTCACGACGGAAACACCAAACGCACCGGCAACCGTAAACTCACCGTCGCCAAATCCTCCCTCGCCGAACTCCAGACGGTTGATGTCGGTTCCTGGAAATCTCCGCGCTGGGACGGAACCCGCATCCCCACCCTCTCCGAAGTCCTCTCCGGAATCCCCCGGGATCGATTCCTCTTCCTCGAGGTCAAATGCGAACCCGAAATCGTCCCTGCTCTCCTCACCACCCTGAACTCCTGCTCCCTGACCAAGGATCAGGTCACAGTCATCTCCTTCAACTCCAGCGTCATCCAGGCCTACAAAAAGACTGCTCCTCACCGCCCCGCCTCCGGGCTCTGCAAATTCAAAAAGAAGGCCGACCGCCCCGGGGCCCTCCGCAAGGAACTGAATCGCTGAATTTTCGCGATTTCCGACTTCGTCACAGCCTTATCTCCAGTCAATCTCCCGCCGCGCCACCCGCCGCCAAACTCTCACTTTCTCCATGGCCGGACTTTTTAAAGGACTCTTCAACAAACTCGCCGATCGAGCGGAAATCGATTGGGACGATCTCGAGGCAGACCTCATTGGCGCCGACCTCGGCGTCAAACTCACCATGGAGATCATGGATACCCTCAAGGAACTCGGCCGCCGGGTCAGCGCCAAGGACGTGATTGAAGCCACCCGCTTCCACATCTCCAAGGAATTCCCTGACGATGACCACTCCCTCGACCTCCGGGAAGACGGCAAGCCCTTCGTCATCCTCGTCATCGGCGTCAATGGCACCGGCAAAACGACCTCCACCGCCAAACTCGCCCACCTCTTCAACAAAAGTGGCGCCGACACCCTCCTCGCTGCCGCCGACACCTTCCGGGCCGCCGCCGTCGAACAACTCGAAAGTTGGGCCGACCGCCTCGAAATCGACATGCTAAAAGGCGCTCCCAACGCCGACCCCGCCTCGGTCTGCTACCAAGCCCATCAGGTGGCCATCAAAGAGGAATTCAAATTCCTCATCTGCGACACCGCCGGTCGTCTCCACACCCGGCACAACCTCATGGAGGAACTCTCCAAGATCCGCCGAACCCTCGCCAAACAAGACGAGACCGCGCCACACCTGACCTTGCTCGTCGTCGATGCCACCACCGGCACCAACGCCCTCTCCCAAGCCCGCGAATTTCAAAAGGCCGTCCCCATCGATGGCCTCATCGTCACCAAACTCGACGGCTCCGGCAAAGGCGGCATCGTCGCCGCCATCCACAAGGAACTCGGCATCCCCCCCCGCTTCATCGGCACCGGCGAAGAACCCGAACAGTTCGACGCCTTCTCCCGCGACGACTTCGTCAGCAAGATCCTCTAGCGGACCCGCCCTTTCTTCTTCAACCCCGGTAGGACTGGCGAGATTCTAGCCACGGCTGAGTCAGGTGCTCACTCGTCCCCAACTCCCAAACCCTAGGAGGGGCGACAGCCTCCACCGCCAACGGGTCCGTCACATCCACCAAGCGCAAATACTACGCCTCAAACGGATCAGTATCCCGATCCAAATTCGTGAAGGCCAACACCACATCCTGCAAACGCGCCGCCTCCCCTGCAGCCGCACTCCAAAGGAACAGCCACAACAGAAAGGAAACAGGGGGGTTTTGATCATCAGTCGCTCAAAGGGGGGAGTTTGCGCGAAATCTATAGATACAAGGCGGGAAGCTCCCCCTCGCAATGGAAAATATCCGCCCACCCCGAATGGTTTAGCGTAATTTCAGCTTCTCAATCCTCACCCCGCTCCTAACATCACCCCGTGGCCGAGGAAATCACAGAAACCATCAAACTCCTCGGTGAAGCAATCGCTGGCCGGGATGACTCTGCCTTCCTGAAAATCGAGGGTTCCATGCACCACGCGGACCTCGCCGCCGCCTTCAAGGAACTCAAGGAACCCGAGGATCGCGAGTTCTTCCTGAAAACCCTCAGCCCCGAGCGGTTCTCCGACATCCTCCCAGAACTCCCCGAAAACCTCGTCGAAGGGTCCCTCAACCAGTTCAAGCCCAGCGAACAGCGCGAAATTCTCGAGGCCACCACGGACGATGACCGCGTCGACATCCTCCAGGACGTCAGCGACGATACCCGGAGCCGCCTCCTCGGCCTTCTGGAAAAAGAAGAGGAGGAACTCACCCGGACCCTCCTCCGCTATGAGGAAGACACCGCCGGTGGCCGCATGACCACCCAGATCGGACGGCTCCCCGTCGACCTCACCCTGCAGGAGGCCCTCGACACCCTCCGGGAGGAAGAGGAGGACACCGAACACCTCGCTCGCATCATCGTCATCGATGACAATCAACACCCCCTCGGCATCGTCCGTCTCCGCGACCTCGCCTTCGGCAACCGCTCCGCTCCGATTCGCGACATCATGCGGCCCGTCGAGCAATCCATTCTCGCCACTGCGGACCAGGAGGAAGCCGCCCACATGGTTTCCAAATACGACCTCGTCCTCCTCCCCGTCGTCGATGAAAGCGGACGACTCCTCGGCGCTGTCACCCACGATGATGCCATGGAGATCCTCAAAGAGGAATCCACCGAGGACATCGAAAAGATCGCCGGTCTGACCGGTGACCAATCAGAGGAGGGCTACCTGAACACCACCGTCTTCACCCACTTCCGACGCCGCTTCCTCTGGCTCCTCGTCCTCGCCTTCCTCGCCATCGCCTCCGGCTACATCATGCTCCGCTTCGAGTCCGTCCTCGACAGCGCCTTCATCCTCGCCCTCTTCCTTCCCATGGTCATCGCCGCTGGCGGCAACACCGGTGGGCAAGCTGCCACCATGGTCATCCGCGCCATGGCCCTCGGCGAACTCGACGATGGCAACATCCTCCGCGTCGCTTGGAAGGAACTCCGTCTCGGCCTCTTCCTCGGCACCTTCCTCGGCATCTGCATCGCCGCCGCAGCCATCTTCATCCTCCCCCTCTTCAAACCCAACATCCCCGTCGATATGGGCTTCGTGGAGTTCGGCCTCACCATCGCCCTCGCCCTCGCCATCCAAGTCACCGCCTCCACTCTCATCGGCGCCCTCCTCCCTCTCTGGGCCCGCTCCGCCAAACTCGACCCCGCCGTCATCGCCGCCCCCGCCATCACCACCGTCGTCGACGTCTCCGGCATGATCATCTACTTCACCGTCGTCCGTGCCCTCCTAGGTCTTTAGGGCCGCTGGCCCAGTCAAAAGTCCCAAGTCGAAGGGTAAATGTCCGTGATCTGTGATCCTTCGACTTAGAACCTTCGACTTTCCCATCTAGAACTTGAACAACATCTCGATCATTACCCGTATCCCTCTCCTCATGAAATATTTCGCTCTCTCCCTCACCCTCCTCGCCACCCCCCTCGCCCTCGCCCACGAGGAGCACTCCCCCTCCTCCCACGCCGACGCCATGGCCGCCGCCGCCGACACATTCCTCGACACCCTCGACGACAAGCAACGCAAGGCCGCCACCTTCGATTTCAAAGTCGACGAGCGCGAGAACTGGCACTTTATCCCCCTCGACCGCAAGGGCATCATCCTCTCCGACCTTAAACCGGCCCAACAATCCCTCGCCTACGGCCTCCTCGGATCCGCTCTCAGCAGCAAGGGACTCCTCACCGCCACGGCCATCATGAGCCTCGAACAGTTTCTCGCCGTCCAGGAAAACGACCCGGCCAAACGCAACCCGCAAAAATACTACGTCGCCATCTTCGGCACCCCCAAGCCCGGCGGCACCTGGGGCTGGCGCTTCGAAGGACACCACCTCTCCATCAACGTCACCGTCGCCAAGGGCAAAGCCCTCGCTCTCACCCCCGCCTTCTTCGGCACCAACCCCGCCGAAATCACAGAAGGCCCCCGCAAGGGACTCCGCCCCCTCGGAAACATCGAAGACAAAGGCCGCGTCCTCGCCAAATCCCTCCACGCCGCCGGCCTGAAGGTCATCTTCTCCGAAAAACCCCCACGCGACATCATCACCGGCCAGCAACGCGCCGTCACCCACCTCAAACTACAGGGCGTCATGACCCCCGACATGGATGAAGCGCAACATGCCCTCGTCCGCAGCCTCGTTGCCGCCTACCTCGAAAACCACCCCGCCGACGCCCTCGCCGACGCCGTCCGCGACATGAAGGCCAGCGACCTCGAGCAAATCCACTTCGCCTGGGCCGGTAGCCTCGAGAAAGGCGAACCGCACTACTTCCGCGTCCAAGGCGAAACCTTCCTCATGGAATACGCCAACACCCAGAACGGTGCCAACCACGCCCACGCCGTCTGGCGCGACTTCTCCAACGACTTCGGCCGCGACCTCCTCAAGGAACACCTCGAAGGGGCTCACTAGTGCATCGTTCCGCAGGCCGTGCCCGTGGCGTCCCGCCGCGGCCCCCCTTTTGAACTGCGGTGGTAGAGTGAGGCACGAACGCCGACACCGCTTTCACCCGGCACCCCCGCTCCATCTCCCACAACCCGCCTCCCCCAAAGCGGTGTCGCCAGCCTTCCCGGGCTTCTTGCCACCGCACTCCAAAACCCCAACCCCCCACGCCTCGAGAAACAACCGCCGATCCTCCCTTCCCCCGTAGCGGAACAACTGCGTTGTTTCGGCAGTTCCGCCGCACTCCCTCCAAGGCTCACCCTGTCCCTGCTCTCACCGGCGCTCCAACCAATCGACGGGCTTGTACCTCCCGCACCCCAGCTTACGGATTCTGTCCATGAACTCTGCATTCGGAGTCCAATTACAGCAGCCTTCCGATAAACACCCCGCCAACCCATCACCCACCGCCCCAAGAACACTCCCCTGGTGCAACAAACCCGCCCGACTCCGCTTCTGCCCCGCCCCCGCGATCTTCCGACCATCCTCCCCCACCACATCCCAGGCCACCGCCTTCTCAAAACAAGCCACCGACTCATTCGCATCATCCTCCCTCAACATCCGCGCCACCACCCCGGCCTGCCGCAACGCCTCCACCACCGCGGCATGAATCATCCGATAGCTCTCCTCTCCCCGCGCTTCCGCCAAGGCCTGTCCTCGCGGCACGATCAGCGAGTAGGTCACATCCTCCCGGTGATCCACCACTCCACCCCCCGTCATCCTCCGCACAAACTCCACCCTCTCCCCCGCAAACAACTCCCGCGCTTCTGCAATTTTCTGGAAATACCCCAAGCTCACCCAGTCCCCCTCCCAATCATAAATCCGCAGCAACGGCTCCTCCCCAATCGTCTCTAACAGAACCTCATCCACCGCCATGTTCTCCGGTCCGGACCGCGCCACCGGATCAGGCCACACCAACAAGCGCTCAAAGGGCTTCTTCATCACCCTTCAACGCTCTGCCACCGTCGGCGGTGACACTTCTTCCTCCACCGGATCACTCCCCACCCCCTGCGCGAAACGCTTCGCCAACAAGGGAACCACCGCAGGATGCGTTGCCAACAAATCACTCATCAGCGTCCGCAAACCCGGAGCCTTCTTCTCCGCTGCCTCACAAATTTCCGCAATGTCCCCCCCCGGTCCCGCATGACGCCCCGGCGAAATGAACAACATCGACAAGACCACATCCTTCTCAAACCCCTCGCTCCCTAGCAAATTTTCCAACAAGGGCTCATTAAAATCATACTCCGTCCCCTCCCGCCGTTCCATCGACGACGCCTCCACCGCCCCGGCCGCGTCTGCCAACAACCCCTTCAACTGCCCCGCCAGGAAATTGCGCACGTCGTTCACAAACTTCCGCGGCGTCCCGTGATCCACCAGGGTCACCGCCGGCTTCTCCAGGCCCACCTCCGCAATCTTCTTTCGCACCAAGTCCGCCAAAATCTCCGCCACCCCTGTGTCCGAGGAATCCGTGATGTCCACCATACACGGTGCCACCCGCACCTCCAGCTCCGGCCACTTCTCGCGCATCCCCAACACCCGCTGCACCAAGTATTCATAAATTGCCGCACTGTGCCCAAAGAACAAAGGCACCACCAAAAACGAATTCACCCCCTCCTCACGCCGCTTCTTCAAAAACGGCTCGAAAATCTCCGCCGGCACCCCTTCCAAATCCTCCGCCTTCGCCTTCGTCGAATGCAACAAGGACACCGGATTCACCATGTGCCCTACCACCTCACTCAAAGCCCCCGCAATCCGCCGCAAGGACAGCGTCGACTGCGGACGATACGAACCGTTATCCACCAGAAGAGTGCAGGGCAATGCGTCAGCCATCTCGGCGCCAATCTACCCACTCCCCCCCCACTTCGCAAACGTCAATCTCCCCAATCCAATCTTGGACCTGCCGCGTTCTCCCTCCCTCTATATCTTCTTCTCTCCGACTTCCAAAAGCCCCCCTACCGCTCCTCCAGCAACTTCCAGCTATCAATCACCAACTGCAAGGCCTCCCGACGCTGCAAATCTCCGTTCCTCTGCGAACTCAACGCTTTCTCCGCCAATTTCGTCAGCGAATGCGATGCCAGGGCCCCCTTGTGCTCCGAATCCCTCAACAACAACCCGTATCCCGCCAACACCGCTGCGGTCTGAAAATTGTCGCTCGCCGAATTCCACGCCCGCGGAGGGCTCATCACGGGAACCGTCATGTACTTTTTCGGCCCCTCCCCGAAGACAAACTCAACCTTGGTCATCACCCAGCGTTCCGCCAAATCCTTGTCAGTCGGCAACAGTTCATAAATCACGAAGTTCGAACGCCCCGGCGCCAACCCCGCATCCACCGCTGCCGGTCGATCCTTCCATTCATCATTGGAGCCCACCCCCGCGTATCCCACCAAACGATAGCTCTTCACCAACTCCGGCTTCACCACCAACTGCAAGGACGCCGTGCTCGGAATCATCTCTTCCGACCCATTCTGCAACAACACACCCAACAACAACTTACCCGAATCCCACGGACAATTCACCAACTCCACCCCGAGACGCACCCCACCCAACTCCGAGTCGCCACCCGATTCGTAGGAAATGCTGTTCATCAACTCCTCCACCCGTACCGCATTGCGCGGCGGCAAGATCCCCTCGCCACGAACAAACCGTTCCACCATCGCATAGCTCGCCATACCCGATACCACCGGCACCGGCGACCGGGACGTCTCCTTACTGTCCACAAACTCGTTGTCCTTGAAGCTCGGCAACTTCGCAATGTCCCCGATCTCCGCCCCACGCGCCACCCGCTCAACGTTCTGAAAAAATCGATCCGGATCCTCGTGCAGCAACTGCGTCAACGCCCGATACTCCGCCATCCATTCCTCATCGTTCTCCCTCCCCGGAACCACCGGCGGCACATTTGGAGCCACAGGAGTCCCCTGTGCCATATGCCCCACCTGCTCCGGATGCGGTGCTGGTGCCAGGAGCAACCGCATCACGGTCTCCTCCTCAAAAACTCCCTGCCCTCCATCCGTCAAACGCCCCCCGGTCTTGTCCACCGGAATCCCCTTCAGCACAAAAATTGTCGCCAACATCAAGCCCGCCGCCGCCGAACTGATCAACACCGCCCGACCCCATCGCCGCCGCGGACTCGCCGAGGACAAGTCCGTCACATTCGGAGCCCGCCCCGCCCGACGAATCGCCACCAAACGGTCTTCACCCAATCCCAACTGCACCTGCCCCATCACCCCATCAAGCAAGCCGGCCAACTGCCGCGTCTCGTCAATCGCCTCCTGCACAGCAGGATCAAGCAAGGCAGCCTTGTCCACCTCTGTAGCCTCACTGAAGCTCAACTCACCAAGCGCATGCTGGGTGACGCGGGGATCTTCTGGATGAATTCTCTTCATATCGATTTGGCAGGGTTCAGGTTATCCAACAAATCATCCGGCAACATCGACCGCAGCCGATTCAGTCCGGTGTGCAACAAAAAGCCAACATTCCCGGAGGTAAGTCCGGTCACATCGCTGATCTCCTTGTAGCTGAGTCCTTGTTGAAATTTCAGACGAATGACTTCCCGCTGATTCCCGGACAACCGGTCCAGCGCAGACATCACCTGCGCCACCCGCTCATCCCAGTCCGTCGCATCTCCAGGGTCAGCTTCGTCGCTGACAATCCGGAGCGCCACGGCATCGTCCAGTTCCACCATCCGCTTTTCCTTCCGCAGAATGTCGAGCGCCCGGTTCCGGCACACCGTGAAGAGCCAAGTCTTCAACCCGCGCGAAACCTTCTCCCGATCCTGTTGGTACAGCCGAATGAATGTGTCCTGAACAACGTCCCGGGCCCGTTCGAGGTCCTTCACGATCCCCATCGCGTATCCAATCAACGGCCCCTCAAATTCTTCGAGAGCCCGCTCAACGAATTCATCGCGAGTGTCGACCATATCTTCCTCTTCTAGACCCATCGGGGTGCCATTCTACACAACAAACGGTCCACGCGAGCCCTTCTTAGGCCATTCCCCCATATTTTCCCTCTCCCACCCGGAACGCCGGTCAGTGACCGGCCCCACCGCCCATCAGTCCCCCACCTCATCCCCCCTTCTCCAAATCAGCGAAATCAGCGATTAATCCCCCCTCTCCAACCTCTGCTTCCTGTCTTCCAACCTCCGACTCCCCGCCGCTACCCCTCTTCCCTCACAAAATAGCTCAAATTCTCCAACTCCAACGCCAGATCCACATTATTCACCGTCACCGCCTCTGGCACCTGCAACACCGACGGCGAGAAATTCAAAATCCCCGTCACCCCCGCCCCCACCAAATCATTCGTCACCTCCTGTGCATGCTCCGCCGGCACACAAAGAATGGCCAAACGCACCCCCCCCTTCTTGACGAATTCCAACATGTCCCCGATCGGCAACACCGCCGTCCCGATCCCGCGCTTCAACACCGTCTCCGGAAACGCATCAAATGCCGCCACCACCTCGAAGCCTTCCTTCTCAAAACCCTGATACCGCAACAAGGCCGACCCAAGATTACCCGCCCCCACCAACACCACTGGTTGGAACTGCGTCCGGCCCAACAACTCCCGAATCGCATTCAACAGCTCCTCCACCGAATACCCCAATCCCCGCGTCCCGAACTGCCCGAAATACCCCAGGTCCTTCCGCAACTGCGACGACTTCACCCCTGCCGCCTTCGCCAACGCCGACGAACTCACCATCTCCAATCCATTCTCCCACAGCCTCCGCAGACACCGTTGGTAAATCGACAACCGGTAAATCGCCTTCCGAGGTATTTCAATCTTATCCACGCAACCAAATAATCCCACCACTCCCCATATTGTCAAGGTAGGGGACAGTCGCTCCGCGCGGTCCGGCGGCTTCCCTGTATCCCTCACAAGAAAACCATCCCAATCCGTGAAATCAGCGGTTCAACTCCCCTCTTCCCCAACCACCTCCCTATTTCCGCACTACCCCTTCAAATTTCCGCATTCCGTCCTTCCCTTTTGCGCTTCCCCCCATCTTCCGCTTCAATACCCCCAGTGAAAAAACTCAAGGACGGCATCCGCTCCCTCGTCCGCATCGACATCCTCGGCAACGTGCACAAGCACTTCCGCGGCACCGATGCCGACACACGCTGTGCCAATGAGGTCGTCATCCTCAAAGCACTCGAAGAACGCGACTGCACCTACGTCCCTAAACTCCTCGAGTCTCATCCCGAGGAGAACTACATCGTCACCACCAACTGCGGCGGCCCCGCACCCAACATCTCGCGCAAAAAATCCGACGCCCTCTTCGCCGAACTCGAAGCCGACTACGGCGTCCGACACGACGACCCCGCACCGCGCAACGTCACCTACCACCTGAAGATGGGCCGATTCTGCCTCATCGACTTCGAACTCGCCACCCTCCTCCCCGACCCCACCCACAAGGAAGTCGAAAACCCCGACGTCTGGAAAATCTCCTGGAGCGCGCTCACCCGACAAGGCGAACGCCATGTCGCCAACGATGACGCCTTCCTCGCCCTCGAAGTCAGCCCCGACGGCGCCCGCCCCCTCGACCCCCTCGGCGAAGCCCTCCTCGATCCCAACCACCTCGTCCTCGCCGTCTCCGATGGCATGGGCGGCGGCAAAGCCGGCGAGTTCGCCTCCCGCCTGGTCCTCCGCTGGATCCGCAAACACGCCAAGCAACTCTTCGAAAAACTCCACGACCAATCAGAAGACCTCTCCCCCCTCGGCGATCTCCTCCGCAACGCCCACGAAGGCATCAACGAACTCGCCGCCAAAGAGGACAACCTCACTGGCATGGGCGCCACTCTCACCCTCGCCTGGATCACCCCCAGCCTCGTCCACCTCGCCCATATCGGCGATTCCCGACTCTACCTCAACCGCGACGGCGAAACTCAACAACTCAGCCACGACCACAACATCGCCTGGCGACAGTTCAAGCGCGGCGAAATCCGCGAAATGCAGTACCGCACTCACCCCCGCCGTAGCGCCCTCTACGACGCCCTCGGCGGCGGCCACCCCACCATCAACCCCGAACTCTCCAGCCACCCCCTCAAAAACGGCGACCGCCTCCTCCTCTGCTCCGACGGCATCACCGACGGCCTCTGGGAACGCCACATCCGCGAAGGCCTCAACGAAGAAGGCGGGCCCCAGGACTTCGCCAACGCCCTCCTCACCCGCGCCACCGCCAACGACAAATCCGACGACGCCACCCTCATCGTCGCCGAAGTCCGGGGGCTGTGATGATTGACAAGAATTGAGCCTTCACCACACTCCAACACATAAAGAAAAATTTACTCTTTGCCCTGGCAGCCGTCGTTGCAGTCACAGGTTGCGGCGTTAACAACACCGGAGGACTCAATGCCAACCCGGGAACCCTCGCACCTGCAAACCTCAACACCAACAACCAGGAACTCGCATACAAAACCGGTTTCCGATCAAGCCGGCATGACGCGACTGACCGCCGCTCCCGCAACTACACCCGACACCAAGCCCTATACAATTTGCGAACCGTCGCGAAGTTTCCGGAAGGTTACGTGGCAGGCTACATCGCCCACTCTCCTGACCATTAAGGACCGGGTGACTGACTAGTCAGAAGAACGGAGCAGATCATTCGCTGAATGACCTCGCTGTCCACGTAGATCTCCTCCAACGGCCAATCATCACTCCGCTTCGTCGCCATTCTCAAGCCCCCACGTCTTCCCTCAATCAATCCCAACCGCCTACCCCTTCCAGATCGGCGTCCTGACGTGAAGGATCGCCGCCAACAGAATCAAGAGCCCCCCATTCATCTCCAAAATCTCCTCGCCCATCACGCTGTCAAGATGCTGGAAAAAATCCCCCACTAAAATGCACCCGCATCCCACCATCACCACGATCGCTACTTCCGATCGAAACAGGGGCCCGATCTTGAAATCCACCCGCTTCCTCAGGTTCGCCAAAACTCCCCATCCGAGCAAGAGGTAGACCAACGAGAACACAACATTCCGCCCCATCCCCGAAGCCACCAACTGAAGCCCATGCGGAATACTGAAATCCTCCACATCCACCTCCCGGAGAAAAAACATCAGGCAAGTCGCCGAAAAAATCAGCGTCAAGATCCTCTCCAAGCCGCTGTTACCCAGACTCAGGAAAAGCAACAAAATGCCGGAAAACATGAACGAAAACGCCGTCGTGTTCTCGATGAACTCCCCTTCCTCATAAAGCTCATGGTTCCCCGCCCCCCAAATCTCCCAAAGAACCAGCACATTCATCAGGAGAATGATGATCCCCATCAGTAAATACGTCGTCCTGTTCCCCCTCACTGCCCACCTCGTAGCGATCCGATTCGCCCCTGTGAAGCCCCGAAATTCATCAAAATCGCCCACTCTGAAGGGGCCAGACAACAAAATCCGGGGCAAGTGAGAACACGAACGCAGCCCCGGGTTCGGATCTCACCAAACCGGCGGCCTACAGGGACGCGACAAAGCAGCGATATTCAGTTCGCCCCCTCGTGGTCGAGCCGCTCCGACACTAAGAGCCCCTCTTGGTCTACCAGCAAACTGACAAACACACAGCAAGTAGGCGATTTGGTGAGTCGTCATGTCACCGTTGTTCGTTTCGCACCTGTGAAGTCCCGATTGTCCGAGAACCCCTCGCGAACCACTCATTCAGCGTACGTCGCGATTTGGATCCACGCCTTGTTCAACAACCGATAGGTTTGAGGCTATCGCTCAAACCCATCTTTGGGGTTGGGTGTTTTTTGTGCGCCTTGCGTTGAAGCGCTTTTCAATCGCCTTCTGCCGAGTAACGCCACCAATACTCCAGCCCATCAAGTGATTCACGGCATCAATTGTCTCATGGGCCCGGCCCACCACAATCGGATCTGGATCGACCCTGCCTTAAACGGCCCCCTCCTCCCGCCCCCAATCCCCCGATCCTCCGTCGGATCGCCCACCCCCCCCTGATTTCCCCAGAAAATCCCGGATTCCCTGCTTGGCACGGCAGCTGCTTTACGCATAGTGCCCCCCGCTCAGGGGGTGCCGTTCGGCTGCGCAGGACTCTGCACGCTTCCGGGCGGCCTCTGAGAAACCTGAAATCGTATACACACACAACCATGGCAAAGTTCAAATTGGATTACATCTGGTTGGACGGATACACTCCCGTTCCAAACCTCCGCACTAAGAATTGCATCAAGGAATTCGACACCTTCCCGACCCTCGATCAGCTCCCTCTCTGGGGCTTCGACGGCAGCTCCACTCAGCAAGCTGACGGTGGTGACTCGGATTGCGTCCTGAAGCCAGTCGCCGTCTATCCAGACAAGGCATCCGAGAACGGCGTTCTCATCATGTGCGAGGTGATGCTTCCAGACGGTACTCCCCACCCTTCCAATACCCGCGCCACCATCCCTGATGATCCCGGCACATGGTTTGGTTTCGAGCAGGAATACTTCTTCGTCGACGATGGTGACATCTACGGCTTCCCAAAAGCCGGCTACCCGGCCCCCCAGGGAGAGTACTACTGTGGCGTTGGCTACAAAAACGTCGGTGCAGCTCGCGAAATCGTCGAGGAGCACCTCTCTCAGTGTCTCTACGCAGGCATCAACCACGAAGGCATCAATGCCGAGGTCGCCAAAGGCCAGTGGGAATTCCAGGTCTTCGGCAAAGGCTCCAAGCGTGCCGCTGACGAAATGTGGATGGCCCGCTTCCTCCTCCTTCGCCTCGGCGAAAACTACGGCCTCGATATCGAATGGCATTGTAAACCTCTCGCGGGAGACTGGAACGGCTCCGGCATGCACGCCAACTTCTCCACCGATCACCTCCGGGACAAGGGTGGAAAAGACTACTTCCTCAAGCTCATGGCAGCATTCGAGGAAAACGTCGAAGAGCACATCGCCGTCTACGGACCCGACAACCACATGCGCCTCACCGGCCTCCACGAGACCCAGTCCATCGACAAGTTCTCCTGGGGTATTGCCGACCGCGGCGCATCCGTCCGGGTCCCTCACAGCTTCGTCAAGGACGACGCCTACAAAGGCTACCTTGAGGACCGTCGTCCGAACTCGCAGGGCGACCCCTACGCGATCGCCGGACGCATCCTCCAGACCATCGAATCCGTCCCGACCTCCTAAGGTCCCCACGGATTAATCTTCTCAAGCGGCCAATCCCCCCGGGATTGGCCGCTTTTCTTTCCCCATCCAGCAGGGGCGCTTTGACAACACGACCTTCCTATCAAAAACTCTTCCGACCACAGTCGGAGCAATCTCCCTCCCCTCTGATAACCAATAACCAATAAACACTGCGCTGCAGCTCCCCGTGACCTTCAAATCACATCGCCTCCTCCTCGACCTCCCCATCACGGAAAAGTTCTACGACCACGACCTCGGCATCTGGCCCCGCGAGTGGCAGCAGCCCTGCCTGTTCCTCAACCTCTATGGCGAACTCCCCAGCCTCGGCGAGGATGCGGAAGACTTCGACACCCAACGCTTCCGCGAAGGCACCGCATCGGGCTACACCGTCACCGTCCTCCGCACCGAAAAGAAAATCGAGGAAAACTAGGCCGGGCCCGGATTTCCCACACTTTTCTTTTGCCACCGCGCCTGCTGCAACGCACATACAGCACCAACAACTCATGCATTCCTTCCACTACAAAGACGGATCCCTTCACTGCGAAGACGTGAACCTCGCCACCCTGGCCAAGGAGCACGGCTCGCCGCTCTACGTCTACTCGGCCCACACCTTCCGCGATCACTACACCCGCCTCGACGCAGCCCTCGGCGACCTCGACCACCACATCGCCTACGCCGTCAAAGCCAACAGCAACCTCTCCATCCTCCGCCTCCTCAACGAACTCGGCAGCGGTTTCGACATCGTCTCCGGTGGCGAGCTCTACCGCGTCCTCCAAGCCGGCGGCAGCGGCTCCCAATGCACCTTCGCCGGCGTCGGCAAAACCCGCGACGAACTCAAGTATGCCCTCGAAAACGACATCTACTGCATCAACGCCGAGTCCATCGCCGAACTCGAGCTGATCAACGAGGTCGCCAAAGACCTCGGCCTCACCGCCCCAGTCGCCGTCCGTGTGAATCCCAACGTCGACGCGAAGACCCACAAATACATCTCCACCGGAAAATCCGAAAACAAGTTCGGCATCGACTTCGAACTCGTCTCCGAGCTCTACGACCGTGCCGCCGGATTCACCAACCTCAATCTGCGCGGCCTCCAGATGCACATCGGATCTCAACTCCGCAGCATCACCCCCTTCATCGAGGCCATCGAACGCGTCGCTCCCCTCGTCCAACAACTCAAGGCCGCCCACAACATCGAGTTCTTCTCCATCGGCGGCGGTGTCGGCATCATCTACGACCCCGCCCTCGAGTCGGGTAGCCCCGATTGGTGGGCGCAGCAAAACGACGACGAACTCACCATCGAGAAGTACGCCACCGAAATCGTCCCGCGCCTCAAGAAGCTCGGCCTCCGCATCCTCCTCGAACCCGGCCGCTACATCGCGGGCAACGCCGGCGTTCTGCTCACCGAGTGCCTCTACGAAAAGAAAGGCAGCGCCAAAACCTTCAAAGTCGTCGACTCCGGAATGAACGACCTCATCCGCCCCGCCCTCTACGAAGGACACCACCAAATCGTCCCCATCCGCGAAGACCAACGCACCCCACTCGTCAAAGCAGACGTCGTCGGCCCCATCTGCGAGTCCGGTGACTTCTTCTGTCAGGACCGCGACATCGCCGACGTCCAATCCGGCGACCTCCTCGCCCTCATGAGCGCCGGAGCCTACGGATTCACCATGGCCTCGAACTACAACACCCGCCCCATGCCCGCCGAGATCCTCGTCGACGCTACCGAAGCCAAAGTCATCCGCCGCCGCCAGTCCCTCGAAGACCTCATCGCCCTCGAGAAATAGTCGTGGCGTGATCCGTCTCGGTCACGACCAAATCCCTCCGACGCAGCCGTCCTTCCCTCCGGCCTTTTTGGACTGCGGTGGCAGAGCGAGGAACGAACGTCGACACCGCTTTCGCGCGGCCCCAGCGCCCCTTCTCCCCAGCAGCGACCGCCGCCTCACCTCTCTCAAACCTCAAGCCTTCGACTTGGGACTTTCGCCAACGATCCACAAACCTCCGTGCTCCGTGCCCTCTCTCCCTGACAACTGATCCCTCCGCCCCCTCCTCTAATGCCCCCCGCTCACCTTCCCGTAATACTGCCCTTCCACCAAATCCCCCGCCTTCTCCAGCAACTTACTGCAGTCCGGCGCAAGATCGTGAAGGTGTAACCGCTTGCCAAGAGCGCGATACTTCACACTCATCGAGTGAATCGCCTCAATCGCGGAGTGATCACAAACCTTCGTGTTCGCGAAGGACAGATATACGTCATCCGGATCCTCCGCCGGATTGAAGAGCTCCTTGAACTCCTGGATCGATCCGAAGAACAACGGCCCATCGATCTCATAAGTCCGCTTCGTGTCCGTCGACTTCCGCAAATGTAACTTCAGCTCCTTGGCATGCTCCCAGGCATAGACCAAAGCCGATGCCGCAATCCCCACACCCACGCCGAGCGCCAGGTTGTGCATGAACACGGTCACTCCACTCACCAAAACAATCACAATGATGTCCGCTGCCGGCACCTTCCCGATCAGGCGCAGACTCGACCACTCGAAGGTCGCAATCACCACCATGAACATCACGCCCACCAAGGAGGCGATCGGAATCATCTCAATCAACCCCGGCGTAAACAAAATGAAGCCCAGCAGAAACAGCGCCGCCGAAATCCCCGAGAGCCTGCCCCGGCCACCCGAGTTGATGTTGATCATACTCTGACCAATCATCGCACAGCCCCCCATTCCACCAAAGAATCCGGTCACCACGTTGGCAGCCCCCTGCCCCATACACTCTCGATCACTGGAACCCCGGGTTTCAGTGAGCTCATCAATCAAGGAAAGCGTCATCAGTGACTCAATCAGACCGATACTCGCCAAGGTCACCGCCAAGAAGAGAATCGCCTTCAAAGCCGCGGAATCCTTCCAATTGATCTGCGGAATGTGGAGCGTCGGCAGGCCGGCCTTGAGTCCTTCTTTGATATCACGGCCCAACTCCGTCTCCATCTCCGCTTTCGTGAGTTTCAGCGCAGCCAGCTCTTCACCCTTCGCCCGAACATCCTTCACCAACAAATTCGGTTCCTCTTCCGCAAAGCGCTTCGTTTTCAACTCCGTCTCGGCCTGCAACAAACGCTGCGTATCCAAAACCTCGCCCACCGTGACCGTCGTGAAATTCGGAACAAAGGCAACCGCCACGGTCCCCAGAACAATCGCCACCAAGGGCGCTGGCACAGCCCGCGTCAACTTGGGCAACCACTGGATGATCGCCATCGTCGCCACGATCAATCCCACAATGATCCACAACTCGGAGGACGCAAAATCCAACCAGTCACCCACTACGCGAAAACCGCCGGCATCGTGCCCACTCGGCTCGGCAAACTCGACCGCGTGGCCCGTCTTGAACTGACCAAACTGAGCCAGGCCAATCACAATCGCCAAGCCGTTCACAAATCCCAACATCACCGGATGCGGTAAAATCCGAATGAAGCGCCCGAGCTTCAACAAGCCCGTGGCAATCTGAATCACACCCGCCAGGACCACGGCCGCGAGAAGATACTCCAAGCCATACATCACCACCACCGCGGTCATCGCCACCGCCATCGCACCCGTCGCTCCGGAGATCATTCCCGGACGACCACCAAACGCTGCGGTGATCACTCCCACGATGAACGCCGCATACAATCCCACCAGCGGATCCACTCCCGCCACAAACGCAAAAGCCACCGCCTCTGGCACTAAAGCCAAGGAAACCGTCAACCCCGAGAGCAGGTCATCCTTCCAACGAATTCCCTGCCCGTACTTACGATAGATCAACTGAAACATGGCGTCATAGTGCGCCAAATCAGCATCTTCCCGACCCGGCAACCCTGCGGCCCTAGGCTGTCATATCCCTATTAGCAACCCCGAACCGGCCCAATGTAGCCAGCACACCTCGTGTGCTGAGCCGATGCCTCCCCCGGGGACCGCGGTCCGCCTCAGGCGGATCAGTCCGCCCCAGCACCCAATGACCAATGAGGGGCGCGAAGCGCCCCTACTTCACCACCCGAATCTTCACATTCCGGAACGACACCTTCGCCCCGTGCTCCTGCAGCCCGATGTGTCCATTCTTCGTCTCCGCAAATCCCTTCCAATCCTTGAACTTGCTCTTCGCCATCCGCGCATTCCAATCCTCACTCCCGATCTCATACTCCGCAACCTTCACCCCGTTGAACCAATGCGTCCCCTTCCCCTCGACGAGTCGGATCTTCACTGAGTTCCACCCCTCCGGATCGATCTTCTTCTCCCCCTCGCAGTCGATCTCATAAAGCGCGTAGAGCCCACCCGCATCCGTGCTCTTCTTCCCCTTGCTCCGCTCGATCTGCATCTCCGGTGCCACTTTGTAAATCGGCCCCTTCACTTCCGGATTCACCCGGATCAAAATCCCGCTATTCCCCTCCGTCTTCCACTCGAGGCTCATCTCGAAATTCTCATAGGCCTTCTTCGTGTAGATATCCCCGCCCCCTTTGCCCTTCACCAAAACGCCATCCTCCACCGCCCACGCCCCAGCCTTCAACCGCTTCTTGGTCTTCCAACTCATCCACCCCTTCGTGCTCTTCCCATCAAACAACAACTCCCACCCATCAGCCTTCTCCTTCTCAGAGAGCGTATTGAGTTCTTCAGCTCCACTCACCAAATTCACGGCTAATAACATCACAAGGGCGGCAATCGATTTCTTCATCATGACAAATTCCTGTTCAGGAACGATACCTACGTCCCACCACCCAGGCTTCTTTCACCCCTCTGACTACTTCTCCTCCTCCTTCAACTGAAACCTCTTCTTCATCGCGTGCCCCGCCCAGTGGTTGTTCGAGCGATCCACATCCGTGAACGCCGCCATCCGCGGATACCATTGCTCCACAGTGTACAGGAAGCCCTCATCCTCCTCAAAATACTCATAGCCACCTCGCGCCCACATCTCCACCGCATTCACGATGTTGAACTCCCACGCGATCTGCAAATCCGTCGTCCCTCCTGCCGCCAATTTCTCCGGAAAATCAATCCGCATCATTGTGTCCACCACCACATCGGCATCGGCGAAACCGAAGAATGGGCCCTCGCCTTCGTCATCATGTCCTCCCTCCTCTCCCTCCGCTCCCGCCTCCCCCGCTTCACTCTAAATCGCCACCCCTTGTTCAACCGTCCTCTCCGACTTCCGCCCCTTCCCCACTACAACAACTGCGTCTCCGCCAATACCCGATACGTCCCCCCTGCCGCGATCAACTCATCGTGTCGCCCGTTCTCCACGATCTTGCCACCCTGGAGCACGTAAATCCGGTCCGCATTCTTCACTGTCCCCAATCGGTGCGCGATGATCAAACTCGTCCGCCCCTTCATCAACTCCTCCAGCGCTTCCTGCACCAACCGCTCACTCTCCGAATCCAAGGCACTCGTCGCCTCATCCAACAACAAAATCTTCGGGTCCGCCAAAATCGCCCGGGCAATCGCGATCCGCTGCCGCTGTCCGCCACTCAACTTCACCCCACGTGGCCCCACCAAGGTCGCATAGCCCTCCGGAAATCCCTCGATGAACTCATGCGCATGCGCCTTCTGCGCCGCCTCCCGCACTTCTTCCTCACTCGCTGAGGGTCGTCCGTAGGAAATGTTCTCCAGAATACTCCCGCCAAACAGCAATACATCCTGCGGAACCAACGCCATCGCTCCCCGCCGGGTTCCCAGCGACAACTCCTCCACGGACCGCCCGTCGAGCAACAACTCCCCACCATCCGCTTCGTAAAACCCAAGCAACAACGAAAACAAGGTCGACTTACCTCCCCCACTCGGCCCCACAAACGCGATCCGATCCCCTGCCTTCGCCTCGAACGACACCCCGTCCAACACCGCCACATCCTTCCGGCTCGGATAGGAAAATTTCAAGTCCCTCGCCACCACCGCCCCACTCAGGGAGTCCGTCGCATCACCAGATTCCTTCTCCGGCTCCTCCCCCAAAATCTCCCGCAACCGCTCTGTCGCTCCATTCGCCTTCTGCACCTGGCTGATGATCTCCGGAAATGATCCCAACGACGCACCCACAAAAACACTGAACAAAATAAACCCCGTGAACTCGCGGGTCCCAATCTCCTCGTTCGCCAACATCCCCGCTCCAAACCAAGCCACCACTGCAATTGTGCCAAACAACACAAAAATGATGAACGCCAGAAACCCCGCCCGCACCCGTGCCCCCTTCTGCACCACTCCCAAATAGTCCGACAACGACTTGCCATACCGCGCCTCCTCAAACTCCTCATTGCTGTAGGCCTTCACCTCCGCAATCCCCGAGACACTCTCCTCCACCACCACCGTGCTCTCTGCCATGCTGTCCTGCGCCGCCGTCGAATAACCCCGCACCTTCCTTCCAAAGATCGCCACCGCCAACACTACCACCGGAATCATCGCCAACATGAACAACGACAGCTTCCACGAAAAGATGAAGATGAACACCAGGCCACCCACCAGGATCACCGTCTGCCTCACCAACTGCGGCACAGTCGTCAACAAAGTCTCCCGCAACACGCCCAGATCCGCCGCAACACGCCCACTGAGCTCACCCGCCCGGTGACTCTGGAAAAACTCCACCCGCAACCGCAGCAACTTCGAAAACACATCACGCCGAATGTCATTCAGCGCACTCTCCCCCGCCTTGATGAACCCCCGCACCCGCCAATAGGAGATGAAGGCCTGCAGCCCAAGAATCCCGATCAAGGTCAACACCGTCGTGTTGATCTTCGCACTCACCGCCTCCACATCCACTTCCCCGCTCCGGAATGCCTCCGACGGAGACCCAATCAGACTGCTCAGATAATACGGAAACGCCAGCGACAGCGCCGCCGTCACAAAGAGCGCCACCAACGACGGCAGGAACACCCCCCGGTAGCGATCCAGATAGCCATAGAGAGCCATCGCCGAAACGCGCTTCCCCGCGCCTTTCTCTTCCGTCTTTTCTCCATCCCGTCGGCCCATGCGCGATGGGAGCGCAGAGCCCCCGAGCAGTCAATGCACAACTCTCCACATCAGAGCCAAGTTCCACCCCTCCCAGAGACCCGCCTATTCCTAAACCACTGATTCCCAGAATCAGCGTCCACCCAAATCACCTCAATCCATCGCCCCAGCCCCGGCACCAACAATTCACCTCCCACCCCCAATCCTTAATCAGAGAAATCAGCGGTCAAAATCTCCCCGCATCCCGCCAAACCCTCAAATCTTCTCCCCCGCCACCCGCCTCGCCTCAGCATCTGCCGCCAACAGGTCCTCCAACGACGGAGAATCCACCACCTGATGCCCCCCCATCACCTCGCCCACCAGATCCGGAATCCGCAAAAACGGAATCCGCCCACCCAAAAACGCTTCCACCGCCACCTCGTTCGCCGCATTCAGCACCGCCGGCAAGGTGCCACACCGCTCCCCCGCCTCGCGAGCCAAACCCAAGGCCGCAAAAACCTCCGTCCGCGGTTCCTCAAAATCCAAGCGCCCCAACTCCGCAAAATTCAACGGCGGTAAATCCCCCTGCACCCGCTCCGGCCAGGTCACCGCATACTGAATCGGAAAACACATGTCCGTCGTGCTCAACTGCGCCAACACACTGCCATCTACAAACTCCACCATCGAGTGCACGATGCTCTGCGGATGCACGATCACATCCACCCGCCCCATCTCCACATCGAACAACCACCGTGCCTCAATCATCTCCAGCCCCTTGTTGAACAAGGTCGCCGAATCAATCGAGATCTTCGGTCCCATCTTCCAAGTCGGATGCGCCAAAGCCTGCTCCACGGTCACCGAGGACAACTTCTCCTCCTCCCAAGTCCGGAACGGCCCACCCGACGCCGTCAAAATTAAACGCCGCACGTTCTCCCCCGATCCCCCATTCCCCTCCAAACATTGAAAAATCGCGTTGTGCTCACTGTCCACCGGCAACACCGCCACGCCGGCCTCCCGCGCTGCCCGAATCACGATCTCCCCCGCCATCACCAAGATCTCCTTGCTCGCCACCGCCAGGTCTTTCCCTGCCCGAATCGCCGCCAGCGCCGGAGCCAATCCATCCGTCCCCACGATCGACACCAACACCACATCCGCTTCCTCCAACACCGCCAAATCAATCAATCCCTCCGTCCCCGCATACACCGTCGTCCCGCTCCCCACCAATCCGCGTAATTCCTCCCGCTTCCCCTCGTCCGCAATACTCACGTTTTTCACCCCGAACTCCTTTGCCTGTGCCGCCAACTCCTCCACCCGCGTCCCCGCCGCCAATCCCACCACTTCCATCCGCTCCGGCATCTGCCGCGCCACTTTCAATGCACTCGTCCCGATCGATCCCGTCGATCCGAGAATCACCACCTTCCGCTTTCTGATCTCACTCACAATTCAATCAATTCACGAAAATGATGATGTAGAAATACGCCACCGGCATGGTGAAACAGAGACTATCCAACAAATCCAACACCCCCCCGATCCCCGGCAACATGTGCCCTGAATCTTTCACCTTCAAACTCCGCTTCAAAATCGACTCCGCCAGATCGCCCACACTCGCCGCCAGGTTGATCAATACCGCCAACACCGCCACATGCACCCACGACCCCAACCACCCGAAATCATCCCCCGCCAGATAATACACCGCAAAGGCACCCGCCTGTGTGAACAACATCGACCCAATATACCCCTCCCACGACTTGGCCGGACTCACGTGCGGAATCGCTTTGTGCTTCCCGATCAAACTCCCCACCAAATACGCACCCATGTCCGTGAACTTCGTCGCAATCGCCAACAACAACACCAACGACAAACCCGCCTGCACCGAAACCAACTCCACCGGCAAATGAGTCAACCGAATCGTAAAACTCGCGAACAATACCGGGACATAAAGGAAGGCAAACCCCGCCATCGCCACCGGATACACCGACTCCGGCCCGGTAATCTCATGCCGCAACCGAATCGCAAAGGCCCCCAACAAGACGAGAACCAAAGCCCCCATCTCCAACCGGAATCCCTCCACCAAGCGCTCACTTACCTCACATCCACACGCAAAAGCCCAAGCCAACACCCCCAGAAAGACCAATGACACCAGCAAGGCCCAAATCCGGCAGTCCCTCCCCGGAATACTCTGCGTCAGTCGATACAATTCCACACAACCCAGCGCCCCCAGCAAACTCACCAAAACCACCACCGCCGCAAAATTCCCACTCAGGAACACCCCTACCACAACCCCCCAAAGGATCAGCGTACTAAACAAACGAGCCCGAAAAGCCCCCACTTTAGATGATTGTTGACCGGGCGCAGGATCCATTCCTGTGGGAAGGAAACCCCCTCAGCTCCCGCCACGCAATGCCAAACCTCCCCCCCTCAATAAAACTCCTGCAACTTTTCCCGCCCCCCCCTGTTTTATCCCTCGAACAGCGGCCCCCCCGCGACAAATCACACAAAAAAGCAAACAACTACAAACATATGAAAAAGACACTCCACCAGATCGCACTCATCACCGGACTCATCGCAGTCGGCTCCCTCAGCGCAATTGCCGAGCCCGGCGACGGCGAGAAACGCGGCCCAAAACGCCACGGCGGACACGGCGGCCCAGACCGTAAAGAGATCCTCAAGGACTTCGACAAGGACGGAGACGGCAAGCTCAGCGACACCGAGAAGCAAGCAGCACGCGCCGCGGGTAAAGCACGCCGCGCAGCGTTCATCGCCGAGCACGACACCGACAACAGCGGCACCCTCGACGAGGGCGAGCGCAAGGCAGCCCACGCAGCCATGATCCTCAAGCGCTTCGATGCCGACAACAGCGGAGACCTCAGTGCCGACGAACAAGCCAAGGCCGATGCCGCCATGAAGCACAGGCGTGCTGCCCACGCAAAGGCCAAAGGCAAAGGCCGACCTAGCAAGAGAACAGGCAAAGGAAAAGGTAAAGGCCGCGGTGAAGGTGAAGAGCCCGACGGCGAGTAAATAACTCACCCAACCATCGTTCATAGAATTCCAACGGGGAGGTCTCAGACCTCCCCGTTTTTATGTACCCGGCCTGACTTGCTCACCCGACCAACACCCTCATACTTCCCCCATGAGAGACACTCTTCCAATCCCGCTGGCTCGCCGTCCACCGCATCGATCATTGGGAGTTCGTGGGACGTCCCGACTCCGATTCCTGCGTCGGCATCCTCGCCATCACCCCGGAGCAGGAAATCGTCCTCGTCGAACAGTTCCGGATCCCCGTGCAAAACTCCGTCATCGAACTCCCTTCCGGCCTCGTTGGTGACGAGGAAGAACATCGCAGCGAATCCATTGCCGAAACAGCCAAGCGGGAACTCCTCGAAGAAACCGGATTCGAAGCCGACAATATCGAGAAACTCATCGTCTCCCCCACCTCACCCGGCATGAGCAGCGAACTCATGCACCTCTTCCTCGCCACCGGCCTCACCCGCGTCGGTCCGGGCGGCGGAGTCGCCAGCGAGGATATCATCACCCACATCATTCCCCTCAAAGACCTCCGTCCCTGGATCAACGACCGCCTCAGCGAAGGCACCACCGTCGACTTCAAAATCCACGCCGCCCTCTGGGCCGCCCAACCCTTCCTCAGCGATTACAAATCCTGATCAATCGCCCTCAATTCCACATAGAGACTGTTCCACTCCTGCAGACACGGCTTCAGCTTCGCCTTGTTGACCGCCACGACCTTACGGCCACCCTCCAACATCTTTCCGTAGTCCAAGAAAAACTCCCGCGTCGTCTCCGCATACTCACTCTTCAACGCCGCCGCGAACGGCACCTGGCATTCTTCGAGCCGCTCCCCAAACCAGCGCACCAGCGCCAAGCCACTCCGCCGCGCTTCGAAAAGTCCAAACACTCCCATCGTCACCGCACTCCCCATCACCACCCATGACCAGGGATGCCATCCAGCCGCCCCCAGTCCGCCTCCCACCGAAATCAAAAAGAGCGCCAGCGCAACAAAACGCCGCATCACCGTCCGTCGCCCCTCCATCTCCAAATCCAACAGGCCACGCAACTTCAAGCCGAATACGGCCTGACGCGCCGACCGACCCATCCGCTTCACCACCCGGGATCTGGTCGTTTCAAAATCGCCCGCCGCCTTCAAGGCCGCGTCATTCGCCTCTAATTGATCCCGCATCCTCGGCGCAACACTCTCCCAGTGTTTCCGACAGATCGCCTCCAGCTCACCGGTCTCCACGTCAGCAAGCTCCTGCACCGAGTTCTCCACCGCCTTACTTAAATCCTTCTCGATCACCGCCGTTGAATCATCCCGCCGAAAGAGTGACCACAGCGTCGCCCAAACTCCGGTCCTCGACCGCAAGACTCTCAACACCTCTTCCTTCTCCTCCATAAACACCTCACCCACCCCCGCAAAACGTCCCGCCCCACTCCGGTCGTATCCCTCCCGCAACGCGTCCACCTCAACGTCGATCTTCTTCAAAAAATCTCCCTGCAAATCCACCGCCTTCGTCCGCTCCTCGATCTGATCCTCGATCCCCTTCAACGCCACCACCGAAGCATCATGCACATCCTTCAACAACTTCCGCCGACCCGGAGATTCAGTCACCACCTTCGAAATAAAGTCCTCCAGAGCAGGATAGCCACTCTCCCGCCAGATCCGTTGCTCGAATGGTTCCTGCTTCTTCGCCTCCATCGCCGCCCTCCCCGACACCGCAAAAATATCCGGCTCCTTGCCCATCTTCTGCACCGCCAGTTCGCGCATGTGCTCCATGATGATCTTCAACTCCTCCTCACTCCGCAAATCCTTCTGCTGCAGAATGAAAACCACCCGCCCCTGGATCTCATCCGGAAACTTCGTGATGAAATCCCAGGTCGCCGCACCCCACGGATTGCTCACCGGAAACACAAACAACACCAGATCCGCCACCGGTAAAAATCGCTCCGCGATCGATTGGTGACCCTTTACCACCGAATTCGTTCCCGGCGTGTCCACGATGTTGAAGTCGCGCAGGAAATCAATGTCCCGATACCGCTCTACCAGCACCGGCGTGGTCTCCACGTCCTTCTCCTCACCGTGCCGATACCACAACACCCGGTCAGTCTGCGGGAGAATGTTCACCTCGCACATGTCGGCTCCAAACAAGCCATTGATCAGTGTCGACTTCCCCGCATTCACCTCTCCGCTCACCACGAAAAGAAACGGATTCTTCAACCCCTGCACCAACTCCCCGTCCGGAGAAAAACCATCCAACACATACCCCGTCTCACCCGCCAGACGCCGAACATCATCGGTGACCCGAACAAGCCTCTTGCGCGTTGCAAAATAGCGCTCCCCAAACATCGCTCGTCACCCCAAAACTACTGGCTTACTGGGCCCGCCCCTGCATCGTCAACAACTGGGACACCGTCACAAATTGGAACCCCTTGCCGAGCAGGCCATCAAGAGTCGATGGCATCGCATCCACCGTCGGCGCATGCAAATCGTGGGACAAAACTATCGAGCCGTTCCGCGTCTGCGAAATAATCCGATCACGCACCACGCTGATCCCCGGCCTCTTCCAGTCCTGCGGATCTACCGACCACATGATCGTCGGGTAACCGTATTCCTTAAAAATCATTTTCCGTTGCCTCGTCAACAGCGCCCCATAGGGAGGACGCATCGTGCGGGGCTGCACACCCGTCGCCGAAACAATAACGTCGCGGGTCCGGTCCATCTCTCTGCACACCTCGCTGTTGCTGAGCTTGGTCAGATTACGGTGCGTCCACGTGTGGTTTCCGATCTCGTGCCCTTCCGCAACGATCCGGCGGGTGATCTCAGGATACATCTTCACGCTGTTTCCAATGACGTAGAACGTCGCTTTAATGTTCCGCTGACGAAGCATGTCGAGCAGCCGCGGCGTGTTGCGCGGGTGCGGACCATCATCAAAGGTCATCGCAATGTAGGGATGGGTGGACGGCCCGCGGGAATGGGAAACGCCAACCCCCGTCGAAAAGTTGGACGGCAACGTCATGTTCGGATTCTGACGCGCCGGACGGGCATAGAAAGGAGACTCATAGTCGGTGTTCGGCCCGGTCCGCACCTGCGAGCCAGCATCCGAATCACTCTTGCCCCCCGTCAACATCGAGCAACTACTCGAGGCACACACGAGCACAAGGGCGGAAATAAGTCTGAAGAAACGCAGCATAAACAAGGGTGATGAAGGTGAAGAGAGACAAGGCAAGAGCCCCGAAGCTTCTTACTCTCAACAGGGTCGTGTGTCACGCATTTACTTCGTAGAGACTAGACATCTCAATGCGTAAATATTCGAATATCCAGATAGCTTACGGACCTTCAGGACCCCCCACAAACCGCCCCAACAACGGACGCAACTCCTCCACCCTCCCCACCGGCCACAAGTCCCTGGGCGTCATGATCGCATTCTCAAGAGCCTGATGCTCCGACCAGTCCGCAGACTCGGGAATCCCCGCCACCACCCGCCCCACAATCTTCTGCGCCACTACAGCATTCGCCTTCATGTGCCCGATCACGGCCTGCACGTTGACCTCCTCATCCTTCCAACAATCGTAATCAGTGACCATCGCCAAGGTCGCCAACGCCATCTCTGCTTCGCGGGCCAGCTTCGCCTCCGGCAAATTCGTCATCCCAATCACATCAAATCCAAACTCGCGGTTCGCCTCACTCTCCGCCCGGGTCGAAAACGCCGGGCCATCCATGTTCACGTAAGTCCCGCCAAAATGCACCTCCGCTTCCTCTTCCAGAGCAGCATGCAACAATAGCGTCCGAAGTTGCGGACTGGTCGGCTCCCCGAACGAAATATGCGCCGCAATTCCCCCTCCAAAAAAGGTGTGATGCTCCCGCCGACTCGTGCGGTCGTAATACTGGTCCGGCAAAACAATGCTGCGCGGTGGATAGTTCTCCTTCAAACTCCCCACCGCCGTCACACAAATGACCCACCTCACCCCCAACGAGCGCAGCGCCCAGATATTGGCTCGATGGTTGATCTCGTGCGGCAAAATCCGATGCCCCCGCCCATGACGTGGCAAAAACCACACCTGCCGCCCCCGCATCCGTCCACCCACCAAGGCATCTGACGGCTCTCCAAACGGAGTCTCCACCACCCGTTCCTCGATTTGCTCAAACCCCTCCATCTCATACAATCCACTCCCCCCGATCACTCCGATACATGGCTCCATACCCGGACCATAATCTGCCGCCCAACCAATCCGCAAGCGCAGGAATTTCACGCGTCTCCGACCAATTAAAATCCACCTTCACTATTTATACCGAGAAGCATTCGGCCCTCCGCGACGCTTTTTGAAATGCCAAACCCTCCAAAACCTCCCATCTTCTCCCCATGAAAGCCGCCCTCCTCGCCGTTGCCGTCCTCGGCACCGTCGCCATCGTCATCCTCGCCGGCCAACGAGCCTCCGCAAAAGAATCCGGTCCCGCCCGGGCCAAAGCCGCCGCCGATCGCGTCCGTCCTCTCCTCACCCGCGACCTCACCAAGGCCGGCCTTAGCTTCGGCAGCCCCGTCTTCATCCGCATATTCAAGGAAGAACGCCATCTAGAACTCTGGATGCAACAACCAGGCAAGCAAACCTACAAGCTCTTCCGCACCTACCACATCGCCGCCATGTCCGGCTCCCTCGGCCCCAAACTTGCCGAAGGCGACCGCCAGGCCCCCGAGGGATTCTACTTCGTGCCGCGCTCCCGCATGAACCCCAATTCGAATTTTCACCTCTCCTTCAACCTCGGCTACCCCAACGGGTTCGACCGCGCCCACCAACGCACCGGCTCCGCACTCATGGTCCATGGCAACAAGGTCTCCATCGGTTGCTTCGCCATGACCGATCCCAAAATCGAGGAAATCTACACCCTCTGCGACGCTGCCCACAACAACGGCCAAGACTACTTCCGCGTCCACTCCTTCCCCTTTCGCATGACCGCCAACCGCATGGCCCAAGCCAAAGAGAGCAAATGGCACTCCTTCTGGCAAAACCTCCAACAAGGCTACGACCTCTTCGAAAAATCCACCATCCCCCCCAACACCACCGTCCAAAACAAACGCTACACCTTCCAGTAGCCCCCTCATCTCCAACCACCTTTTCCCCCGGAGAGCCGAGGAAGACCAAGACCGCCAATCCTCCCCCTCCCCATAGCAAAGGCTCCACCATCTTTCGGCCCGTGGCCCTCCCATCCCCGGTTCCCCACCTTTCCCGAATTCAACATTGGACGTTCGGCCTTCGGTGTTCGACATTCTTCCCGTGTTAGCGAAACTCCTCGCCCTCTTCATCCTCGTCCCTCTGGTCGAACTCTACCTCTTCCTCATCATCGGTAGCCGTATCGGCCTCCACACCACCCTCGCCATCATCGTCTTCACCGGCATCCTCGGTGCCGCCCTGACCAAAGCCCAAGGCGCCCGGGCCCTCGCAAAATTCCGCTTGGCCAGCGCCGAAGGCCGCCTCCCCCACCAAGAAGTCCTCGACGGCCTCCTCATCCTCCTCGCCGGCGCCGTCCTCCTCACCCCCGGTTTCCTCACCGACGCCGTCGGCTTCGCCCTCCTCGTCCCCCCCGTCCGCGCCATCCTCCGCGACCACCTCGGCACCTACCTCAAATCCAAAATCAAAATAGTCCCCCCCATGGCCCAGCAAGCAGAAGAGTCCCCCGGCTCCGGCCGAGTCATCGACGTGGAAGTCGTGAAAGACGACTAAGGAGTGGGGACGCTCCTGACGAAAACGGTCATCATCACGCGCAATTCTCGTCGGGCCACTTCTCACCACAGAGATCACCCTTAACCACGTGCCATTCGGCACAGCCCCTTTGTCATCCTTGCGCCTCTTCGCGGCAAATTCTCACGCCCTCCGAATCCCGTCTTTCCCAATCGTAATCCTCCTCTTCTTAAACAAAGACCCCGTCGCTTTCTTAAACGCTTTCTTACTCACCCCCAACTCCGCCTGAATATCCTCCGGCGAACTCGAATCACAAAGTTCCCAAAATCCTCCGCGTTTCTCCAACTCGATATCGATCTGCTTCTCAAGGGTATCCGTCCCCTCTTTGCCATGGGCATAGAGTGACAAATCAATCTTCCCGTCCTCACGCACCTGCACAATAAACCCCTTCGTCTTCTCCCCCGCTCGGATGCGCCGGAATACTTGGTTCTCAAACAAGACTCCGGTGTGCTCACCATTGATGATCGCCTTGTAACCCAAGTCCGTCTTCCCGAAAATCTGCAAGTCCACTTCCTGCCCCTCTGCGTAAATCGGCGGCGTCTTGTCCACCCACCGCGACAGCCGTCGACTCGCCACGATCCGGTTGTTCTGCGGATCGAGATGCACGTGCACCACGTAGGACTTCCCAACCTCCAATCGCTCCCGCTGCTCCCGAAACGGCAGCAACAAATCCTTCGGCAAACCCCATTCCAAAAACGCACCAACCCCGGTGATCTCCAACACCTCCAAATAGGCGAACTGCCCCGGCATCACCTTCGGCTCCTTCAAGGTCGCCACCGGACGATCTTCAGAGTCCCGATAGATGAACACATCCACCATCGCTCCGATCGACCACTCCTTCGGCATTTCCCGCCTTGGCAACAGGACATCCCCCAACTCATCTCCCGCGTCCAAAAAGACACCGAAGGCCTCCTCCCGAAGAATCTTCAATACTGCTCTTTCTCCCATCTGCGCCATGGGGGGGAGACTGGGACGAAATTCTTCACGATACAAAGCAATCCGGGATTACCTCGTAAAAACAAAGGCCCAACCTC
>JAPKDA010000172.1 GCA_028822695.1 Akkermansiaceae bacterium | reverse complement strand
TCTCCTCTCCACTTGAAAAGTGGACATTCCTTTGCCTGCCCTCCCGTCGCGTTCATGAAGGAGGGTGCTCCATTGGGTGTTCCAATCAATTTCTCCCGTCCCCCCAACCTGGGAAAATTTGCGAAATCTGTGGACCAAATCTCCCGGTCCCCTAAATCAAGTTCGTGCCCACCCGCAACGACCTCACCGACTCCCTCCGCAACATCGACGGCCGCCCCTACCCGGCCTACAAGGACCTCCGCGGACGCTACGACTTCGATCACTTCACCCTCTCCATCGATCACGTCCAGGGCGATCCCTTCGCCGCCCCCTCGCGCCTCTCCATCCACATCCAGCACGAACATTCCGGCCTCCCCGCCGACCTCTTTTCCAACAAGTCCCGCCGCACCGGCACCGAAACCTTCCTCGCCAACGCCTTCGCCAAAGCCTGCCGCAACTCCACTGATCACCTCGGCTCCGGTAAATCCGGACTGCTCAACATCGACGCCCCCGGCCAGCAAGTCCTCCACCGCACCTGCTGCCAGATCACCGAGCACGTCACCATCATCCGCTTCGTCGCCGGCCTTCCCGCCAGTGGTCGACGCATCCTCGGCCGCGCCGCCAACGATCTCCTCACCGACACCATCCCCAACGTCGTCGAAGCCTCTCTCCGTCACCAAAACCTCGACCCCGACGCCCTCATCCTCTCCGCTAACACCAATGAGGACGCCGACGCTCTCCGCGCCCAACTCGACGACCACAAGCTCCTCGCCTTCGTCGCCAACGGCGCCATCCTTCCCCGCGCCAGTGGCGTCGACGACCGCCCCATGCAGGACGCCGTCCCCTTCCAGTCCCCCTCCTCCCTCGAAACCTCCCTCACTCTCCCCCACGCCGGCGAAGTCACCGGCATGGGCATCCCCGCCGGCGTCACCCTCATCGTCGGCGGCGGATACCACGGCAAATCCACCCTCCTCAACGCCCTCGAACGCGGCGTCTACAACCACCGCCCCCACGATGGCCGCGAACTCGTCGTCTCCCGCGCCGACGCCACCAAAGTCCGCGCCGAAGACGGTCGTTCCGTCGTTGGTGTCGACCTCTCCCCCTTCATCAACAACCTCCCCGGAGGAAAGGACACTACCGCCTTCACCAGCGAGAACGCCTCCGGCTCGACCTCCCAGGCCGCCAACATCATCGAGGCCATCGAAGCCGGCTCCACCTGCCTCCTCCTAGACGAAGACATCTCCGCCACCAACTTCCTCATCCGCGACGAACGCATGCAGCAACTCATCGCCCCGGAAAAGGAACCCATCACCCCCTTCGTCCAACGCGTCCGCTCTCTCTACGACGATCATGGGATCTCCACCATCCTCGTCCTCGGCGGCTCCGGCGACTACTTCGGCCCCGCCGACCGCGTCCTCGCCATGGACAACTACCTCCCCCAAGACCTCACCGAGCAAGCCAAACAACTCGCGGGCCCCTCCCACAGTTTCACATTTTCCCTCCCGCATTCCGCCCTCCAACGCATCCCCGACCCCGACTCCGTCAACCCCTTCAAATCCGCCGCCCCCTACCGCGGCAACCAACGCGGTGGTAATCGCGGTGGCGATCGCGGTTCCCGACCTCCCCGCCAGAACATCAAAGCCCACGGCACCCGTGCCCTGAGTTTCGGTAGCGAGGAAATCGATCTCTCCCTCCTTTCCCAACTCGTCGACGACTCCCAGGTCCGCGCCATCGGCTGTGCCCTCGCCTACGCCAAGGAACACAACCTCGATGGCCAAACCCCCCTCCGCGACGCCCTCGAAAAAGTCACCGCCCTCATCGCCAACAAAGGCCTCACCGCCCTCGACCCCCACCCCCCCGGCGACTTCGCCGAGTTCCGCCTCCAGGAACTCGCCGCCACCCTCAACCGCCTCCGCTCCCTCCGAGTCCTCTAATCACGGAGCGGCGTTCTCCAGGGCGCCTCCCCAACAGTGGCATGATCCGTCTCGGTCATGATCTAGCTCCCTCAACCCCAAAGGCCGCAACCTCCATCCACCTCCACCCTTCCCGCCTCCTACCCTCTCCCCAATCCGTGCAATCCGTGGTCAAAATCTCCCTTCCGCCCCCCGCCCTGATCCCGCAGATTTGGTCCACCCCACTCTTCCAGTCCCCTCCGCCGCCCTCGTGGCTGCGGCATCCTACCGCAGGACTGTAAGGTGACTGTCCCGGTCGCCACCAAACCCCTCCGGCACAGCCGCAAGCCACTCCCTCCGCCCCCATAACGCCCTCTCCCGCAACCCTCCCCTAAAAAAGTGGCCTCCAAAGGAAAACTTTTGTTCCCCTCAGCCCCTCACTGTGGCAACTCTTCCGGTCCGCTCCTCTTTTTACGAATCCAGCCATGCAGACCCCCGAAGAACTAACCAAAATTCTCAGCGTTGCCCCGGAACTTTCCGTTTCGGAGCCAGAGCCCGGCTTCCCGGTCATCAAGGTCTCCACCAAGACCTCTACCGCGACCATCGCCCTCCACGGCGCTCAAGTCCTCACCTGGATCCCCGAAGGCCAGCAACCCGTCCTCTACGTCAGCCCCCGCGCCAAATACGAAGCCGGCATCCCCTACCGCGGCGGCATCCCCGTCTGCTGGCCCTGGTTCGGCCAAGTCCCCGACGAACCCTCCAAACCACAACACGGCTTCGCCCGCACCCGCTTCTGGGATCTCATCGAAGCAAAATCCGGAGCAGCCACCGCCCACCTTACTTTCAAACTCGCCCTCGACGATGAAGCCCGCGCGATGTTCCCCCACGACTGCGAAGTCACCGTGCACATCACCGTCGGCGACAAACTCAGCGTCGCCCTCAAAACGAAGAACATCGGCGAAGAACTCTTCAAGGTCGGCGGCGCCCTCCACACCTACCTCACCGTCGGCGACATCGATCGCGTTCAGGTAGAAGGAATCAAAGAGTGTCACTACATCGACCAACTCGAAGACCCCCCAATCTCAAAGTTTCAGGAAGTCCCCGTGAAGATCGAAGAGGAAACCGACCGCATCTACCGCTCCGTCGCCTCCGTCCTCATGCGCGACCTCGGCCAAAAACGCTCCGTCTTCGTCGACAAATCCGGCTCCCGCTCCACCGTCCTCTGGAACCCTTGGATCGAAAAATCCAAGGCCATCCAAGACCTCCCCGACCGCGCCTACCTGGAATTCGTCTGCATCGAAACCGCCAACGCTGGCACCGACCAACCCACCGTGCGCCCAGGCAAGACCCACACCCTCGAGACCGTCATCGGCCTCCGCCCTCTGGGATAATCGTGGCGTGACCGTCCCGGTCACAGCCCCTCCCCCACGTAGCGGCCTCTTCGATGCGACATCCGCAAAGCCAAAAAACACAGAGCAGATTGTGTTGCTTGAGTTTTTCGTCCCAGCCTTCCATGCCGAGTTTTCGGCCCT
>JAPKDA010000056.1 GCA_028822695.1 Akkermansiaceae bacterium | reverse complement strand
CCCCAGCGGGGTGGCGACACCGCTTTCGCGCAGCACCGGCGATCATTCTCTCCCCCACATTGAATCCTCCATCTATTCCCCTTAAATACCACTCACCTGAAACAATCCCCCTCCCAAGCAATTAATAATAAGGACCGTCACCATTTCCCCCTCGCCCGACACTCTCTTTCCCCACCATCCTCCCCACGCCACCATCGATGAAAGTCCCTCTCCTCCGCCTCCTCGCACTCACCATCCTCCCCCTCGCCGCAGCTCAGCCCGATTGGGAAAACGAAACCGTCTTTCGTATCAACAAGGAGGCCGCCCACGCCACCAAGATGCCCTTCCCCACCCGCGAGTCGGCCCTCGCCCGGAAACGCCTCGAGTCCCCCTTCTGCCGCATCCTCAACGGCGTCTGGAAATTCTACCACGTCGGCCACCCCGACAACCGCCCCGTCGACTTCTTCAAACCCGACTACGATGTCTCCACCTGGGATGACATCCCCGTGCCCGCCAACTGGCAAATGCACGGCTACGGCACCCCCAACTACACCAACATCACCTATCCCTTCAAAAAAGACCCGCCCCGCGTCATGGGCGTTCCCGAGGGACACTACCTCACCTTCCCCGAGGAAAATCGCAATCAGGTCGGCTCCTACCGTCGCAACTTCACCGTCCCCAAAAATTGGAACGGCCGCCACACCTTCCTCGCCTTCGAAGGCGTCGACTCCGCCTTCTACCTCTGGGTCAACGGCCAAAAAGTCGGCTACTCCCAGGACTCCCGCACCACCGCCGAGTTCAACATCACCAAGTTTCTCAAACCCGGCGACAACACCCTCGCCGTCGAGGTCTACCAACACTGCGATGGCTCCTATCTAGAAGATCAGGACATGTGGCGCCTCTCCGGCATCTTCCGCGACGTCTACCTCTGGTCCGCCGCTCCGACGGACCTCCGCGATCTCGAAGTCCGCGCCGGCCTCAGCGACGACTACACAAAGGGTGAACTCGAAATCCTCCTCACTCTCCGGAACCTCAGCGACAAGGAAGCCGCCAACTCCTACTCCATCGAACTCCTCGACCCCTCCGGGAAAACCATCAAGGACTGGTCCGGGAATGGAAACCCCGGACCCGGCAAGGAAATCACCAGCAGCAACAAGGCCGCCGACCTCGCCATCCAACCTTGGTCCGCCGAATCCCCCACCCTCTACACCCTCGCCGTCACCCTCAAGGACAAGGCCGGCAACATCTCCTCCTGCTACGCCCACAAAGTCGGATTCAAGACCTCCGAAATCAAAGACGGCCAGCTCCTCATCAACGGCAAAGCCGTCCTCTTCAAGGGGGTCAACCGACACGACCACCACCCCGTCACCGGACACTACGTCACCGAAAAAGACATGCGCAAGGACATCGTCCTCATGAAAAAACTCAACATGAACGCGGTTCGTTGCTCCCACTACCCCAACGACCCGCGCTTCCTCGAACTCACCGACGAACTCGGCCTCTACGTCATCGATGAAGCCAACATCGAATCCCACGGCATGGGCTACGGTCCCGAGTCACTCGCCAAGCACGCCAACTGGGAAGCCGCCCACCTCGACCGCATCAAGAACGTCGTCGAACGCGATAAGAACCACCCTTCCGTCATCGAATGGTCCATGGGCAACGAAGCCGGAGACGGCCCCGCCTTCGTCAACGCGGCAGCGTGGATCAAACAACGCGACCCTTCCCGCCCCATCCACTACGAGCAGGGCAAGAGCGGCACCCACGTCGACCTCGTCACCCCGATGTACATGCCCATCCCCGCCGCCGCTAAATTCTGCCGCGACGAGGAAAAGAAACCGCTCGATCAACAACGTCCGCTCATCCAGTGCGAATACAGCCACGCCATGGGCAACAGCTCCGGCAACCTCGGCGAATACTGGGACCTTATCCGCAAGGAGCGCCTCCTCCAAGGCGGCTACATCTGGGACTGGGTCGACCAGGGACTACTCGCCAAGAAACACGCCGCTGATGTTTGCGGCCCCGGCACCCACCTCATGGGCGTCCTCCACCCCGAACAAGGACTCAACGCAGGCGGCCTTCTCGTCTCCAATAACGACGGCCTCAACCTCACCAAGGCCGTTACCGTCATGGCCGAGGTCCGCGGCAACACTGGTGGGAGCACGAACAGCAAACACCAAGCCTCCGACGGCTACCCCATCGTCACGAAAGGCGACACCGCCTACTCCCTGAAAGTTTCCGGCGATGGCAACAAGATTGAATTCTTCGTCTACACCAACACCTGGCAGGTCCTCCAGGCCCCCCTCCCCGCCAACTGGAAATCCCAGTTCCACCAAATCATCGGCACCTACGATGGCCAAAAACTCAAACTCTACATCGGCGGCAAGGAGGTCGCCTCCAAGGACTGCTCCGGTGCGATCACCACCAATCACCACGACCTCGGCATCGGCCTCAACGCCCAGGAACCCTCCCGCCGCTTCGACGGCTCCATCGCCAGCGTCACCGTCGTCAACGGGGCGATTGACCCGAAAATCCGGGCCCAACTCCCCGAAATTGTGAACTTCAATTTCCGCAACCTCGCCAACACCGAAACATCCCGCGAATTCTGGGCCTACGGCGGAGACCTCGCCGACCACCCCAACGACCGATCCTTCTGCCTCAACGGCATCGTCCGCCCCGACCGCAGCTTCGGACCACAATCTGCCGAGATCAAAAAGGCCTACCAATCCGCCCACTTCAGTCCCGGCGAGCGCGAGGGCAATGACATGAACATCAACCTCCGCAACGAGTTCGACTTCACCACCCTCAAAGGAGATCACCTCGACGGCGAATGGCAACTCACCCGCAACGGCGAAGTCGTCGCCACCGGAAACATCACCGTCCCCGACGTCGCCCCCGGCGCCACCGGCTCCATCGTCCTCAAGGACCTCGGAGCCGAACTCGACAGCCCCGGCGAACACTTCCTCCGCCTCACCCTCAAACTCGGCACCGACGCACCATGGGCTCCGAAAGGCCACGACCTCGCATGGGACCAGATGAAGCTCAGCGGCGACTACATCCCTCCCACCCCAGCCCCACCCGGAGCAGCCCTCGCCGGAGCCAAAAAGAACGGCAACCTCCTCAACGTCCAGGGCAAGGGATTCACCGCAGACTTCGACCGACGCAACGGCTCCCTCGTCTCCTACAAGGTCGATGGCAACGAGCTCCTCGCCAGGCCACTCCAACTCAACTTCTGGCGCCCTCCCACCAACAACGACGAAGGCGCAAATCTTCATCGCAAGTTGTCCATTTGGAGAAACGCCGGTTCCCGCGCCAAGGTCACCGCCATCAAGACGAAAGGCGCCGGACCTTCACAAATTCTGAAATTCGATCTCAAACTCCCCGTCGCCCAGTCCACCGCAAAGCTCGTCTACACCGTCCACAGCTCCGGCGAAATCGAAATCGCGGTGACCGTAAATCCCAAAGGCAAAGATGTCCCCATGCTCCCCCGCATCGGCATGCAGTGTGGGATCCCCGCCAGCCATTCCACCTGGAAATGGTACGGCCGCGGACCCACCGAAAATTACCAGGACCGACACCGCGGCACCTGGGTCGGCCAACACTCCGGTTCAGTTGAATATCTCTTCAACCACTACCTCGACCCTCAGGAATCCGGAAACCGCACCGGCATCCGCTGGGCCACCTTGACCAATCAGGAGGGCCAAGGACTCCGCGTCGAGTCCCTCGGACGCCATCTTCTCGAAATAGCTGCCTACCCCTATTCCCCCCTGAATATCGAGCTTTCAAGGCATCCCATCGACCTCCAGCGGCATCAAACCAACACTATCAATTTCGATTATGGCCAACTTGGCCTCGGTGGCACAAATTCATGGGGACAAATGCCGCTTAAACAATACCGGCTGCCGGCTGGACAATCCTACCGCTATTCCTTCAGGCTCAGTCCCCAACGCTAACCCACCATGACTCAGCCCTCTTCGTCACCGCCCTCCGATACAATGTCGATTCAACCGAACACGTCGCTCGCCGACCTCGCTGCAGAAGCCAAGGACCAGCTCCGCCATTTCTACAAAAAGGAAGCAACCTTGGTCGCCGCCGCTCCCGGCCGCGTAAATCTCATCGGCGAGCACATCGACTACTGCGACGGCTTTGTCCTCCCCTTCGCCATCGAACGCCACATCCTCATCGCCGCCGCTCCCAATGGCACCAACGAAGCCCGCATCCGCACCACCTCCGATGAAGTAGAGGCCGTCATCCCCCTCAACCACGAACAACTGCCCATCGCCCCCAAGTGGTCTCACTACGTCCGCGGCGTCCTCGAAGGATTTCGCACCCGCAACATCTGGCCGCTACCAGGATTCGATGCCCTCATCGTCTCCAGCGTCCCCACCGGCGGTGGCCTCAGCTCCTCCGCCGCCCTCGAACTCGCTGTCGCCACCCTCTGCGAAGGTCTCGCCGACAATTATCTCCCCACCAAGGAAAAGGCCCTCCTCGCCCAAAAGGCCGAACACGATTTCGCCGGTGTCCCCTGCGGCATCATGGACCAGTTCGCCTCCGCCTTCGGAAAAAAGGACCACCTCGTCCTCATCGACTGCCAATCTGCCGAACCCGAACTCATCCCCTTCAACGATCCCAAGCTCACCATCCTCATCGCCAATACGATGGTCTCCCACGACCTCACCGATGGTGCCTACGCCGCCCGACGCAAGGACACCGGGGACGGACTCGCCCACATCAAAAAATCCTCTTGGCGTGACGCCACCGCCGCAGACGTCGAAGCCGCCAAAGATAAGATGGGCGATCGCGTCTACCGTCGCTCCCGACACGTCGTCGGTGAAATCGCCCGCACCGTGCAAGCCGCCGAAGCACTCAAGAACGACGACTTCGCCTCCCTCGCCCCCCTCATGGCCGCCTCTCACGTCTCCCTCCGCGATGATTTCGAAGTCTCCTGCGAAGAACTCGATCTCCTCGTAGAAATCGCCGACGGCATCGGCCCCGCAGGCGGCGTCCTCGGCTCCCGCATGACCGGTGGTGGCTTCGGCGGATCCACCGTCACCCTCTGCCGCACCGACAACGCCGTCGACATCGCCGCCACCCTCGAAGACAGCTACCGCGCCAAGACCCAGATCACCCCCCAAATTTTCGCCTCCCGCCCCGCCCAAGGCGCCCACCTCCTGTAAAGTGGCGCAGGCTTCCAGCCTGCCCTCATCAACCCCGACACTCCACCCCCGGTTTCCCAACCTCTCCCCAACGTCCCTCTTCTCCTCTCTCCCCCCAATAACTGATAACCAATCACGGACAGCCCCATGCCCCCCCACCTCCCCACCACCCTTCTCCTCCTCACCGCCCTCATGAGCCCCCTCTCCGCGAAACCCAAAAACTGGGATCCCTCCATCCGCGCCTTCGAAAAATACGACGCCGAAAATCCCCATCCCGAAAAATCCATCCTCTTCATCGGCAGTTCCAGCGTCCGCATGTGGAAACTAAAAACCTCCTTCCCCGGTCTCCCCACCATGAACCGCGGCTTCGGCGGATCCGAACTCTCCGACTCCCTCCAATACTTCGACCGCATCGTCCTCCCCTACCGCCCCAAGGCCATCCTCCTCTACGCCGGTGACAACGACATCGGCAACGGCGAAAGCGCCGAGCAAGTCATCGCCGACTACAAAGCCTTCGCCGCCAAAGTCCGCTCCCAACTCCCCAAAACCCACTTCGCCTTCCTCCCCATCAAACCCAGCCTCAAACGTTGGACCCTCTGGCCGGAAATGAAGAAGGCCAACAAAGCGATCCAAAAACTCGCCGCCGCCGACTCCAAACTCCATTACATCGACACCGTCACCCCCATGCTCAGCGAAGACGGCACCCCGAAAAAAGAATTCTTCATCGCAGACGGCCTCCACATGACCGTCGACGGCTACAAAGCCTGGGCCGCCGTCGTCGCCCCCTGGCTCGACTCGATCAAGTAACCCGTGGCGTGACCGCCCCGCTCACAGGCCCTCTCCCGTGCAGCGGAACAACTGCGTTGTCCCGGCAGCTCCACCCCCACTCCTCATCTTCATACATCACCGCGTTCTGCCCCGTCTTGAACCAACCCGGCGCCAAACAATTCACGGTGATCCCATACAGGCCCCAGCCATCCGCCAAGCTCATCGTCAACTGCTTCGTCCCCCCACTGCTCGCACAATACGGCCCGAGCCCGGCATCACCGCTCACGCAGGTCACCGATCCAATGTTGATGATCCGTCCATACTCCTGCTCCACCAGTTCCAGAGTCGAGGGAGCCACCTATTCGAGGCTTTCAACGCGAACCTTTTGTCCCAAGCTGTCCCCCGGTGCAAGAACACATCCACCCCCTCCGTATCCTTGCTCCCAGCCCTCAGCCCCCTACTCTCGCCACCTATTCGTGAAGTCCCTCGCCTCCCTCCTTCTCCTCGCTCTTCCCCTCGTCGGCAAGCCGCTCAACGTCGTCTTCTTCCTCGTCGACGACCTCGGCTACATGGACGTCTCCCCCAACAACCCAGACACCTTCTACGACACCCCCAACATCCAAGCCCTCGCTGACTCTGGCATGCGCTTCACCGACGCCTACGCCGCCTGCCCGGTCTGCTCCCCCACCCGTTCCTCCATCCTCACCGGCCAATACCCGGCCCGCACCCACAACACCGACTACTTCGGCGCACCCAACGCATTCGAAACTCTCCCCGAGAACTACGACCCCGCCAAAGACGGCAAGTTCGGCCGACACAGCAAGCGACCCGTCCGACCCGCTCCTTACCACAATCAACTCGCCGCCGATCACACCACCCTCGCCGAGTCACTCAAGGGCCACGGCTATTCCACCTTCTTCGCCGGCAAGTGGCACCTCGGCAACAAAGGTTCCTGGCCCACCGATCACGGCTTCGACATCAACATCGGAGGCACCCAGGGCGGCGGCCCCTACGGTGGCAAAAAATACTTCTCCCCCTACGGCAACCCCAACCTCAAGGACGGCCCTGCCGGCGAACACCTCCCGGACCGACTCGCCACCGAAACCGCCAAGTTCATCGCCGACAACAAGGACGGTCCCTTCCTCGCCTACCTCTCCTTCTACTCCGTCCACACCCCTCTCATCGGACGTCCCGACCTCGTCGAGAAATACAAAAAGAAAAAGGAGAAGCTCGGCTTGAAGTCCACCTCCGAAGACGAAGCTCCCCGCAAAAACCGCACCAACCAGGAACACGCCATCTACGCCGCCATGGTCGAGGCAATGGACCTCGCCATCGGAAAAGTTCTCACCGCCCTCGAGGACAATGGCGTCGCCGACAACACCCTCGTCATTTTCTTCTCCGACAACGGCGGCCTCTCCACCTCGGAAGGATCCCCCACCTCCAACCTCCCCCTCCGCGCCGGCAAAGGTTGGCTCTACGAAGGCGGCATCCGCGAACCACTCCTCGTCCGCTGGCCCGGCGTCACCAAACCCGGCTCGACCTGTGACACCCCCCTCATCTCCACCGACTTCTTCCCCACCATCCTCGACGCCGCCGCCCTCCCAGCCCTTCCCAAACAACACAAGGACGGCGCCAGCTTCACATCCCTCCTGAAAGACCCCACCGCTAAACTTAACGCCACCCGCGCCCTCTACTGGGACTACCCACACTGGGGAAACCAAGGCAGCATCCCCGGCGCGGCCATCCGTGAGGGCGGCTGGAAACTCATCGCCTTCGACTACAAGAAGGGCACCGAACTCTACAACCTCGCCGAGGACCCCGGCGAGAAAACCAACCTCGCCGGAAAGAATGCCGACCGCGTCAAAGCCATGCGGGCCAATCTCGACGAGGTCCGCAGCTCCACCGGTGCCTTCCGCACCTCCCGGAACCCTGACTTTAATCCCAACGACTTCAGAAAATGGTAACCACCATGAAACGTCTCCTCGCCCTCCTCCTCTTCCCGGTCGCCCTCCTCGCCGAGGACGAGAAACCCCTGCCCGGCCACTCCCACGTCGGTGACGCCTTCAACGAAGGCCCCCGCCAGTCCGCCACCCTCCTCGGCGACACCGGCAAGGTGCATTTCCCCATCACCACCAGCTGGGACCAAGGCCAAGCCTTCTTCAACCAAGGCCTCGGTCAACTCCACGGATTCTGGTACTACGAAGCCGAACGCAGCTTCCGCGAAATCGCCGCCCACGACCCCGACTGCGCCATGGCCTACTGGGGCATGGCCATGGCCAACTGGGAGAACCTCAAACGCGCCCAAGAGTTCATCAAGAAAGCCGATGCCCTCCAGGACAAGGTCACCCCGCACGAACTCATCTTCCTCAAGGCCCAGTCCAACTACCTCGACGGCGAACCCAAGGACGACAAGAAGCGCCGTCAGGAACTGCTCAACGATTACGAGAACATCATCCACGAGTTCCCCGACGACATCGAAGCCCGCGCCATCCTCTGCTGCCGCCTCTGGCAGTTCTCCCGCAAAGGCCTACCCATCCACAGCCACGAAGCAGTCAACGCCCTCCTCGATCAGGTCCATGCCATGGCCCCCATGCATCCGGCCCACCACTTCCGGATCCACCTCTGGGACAAACACAAGGCCTCCCGTGCCCTCGATTCCGCCGCCAAACTCGGCCACACCGCCCCACACATCGCCCACATGTGGCACATGCCCGGGCACACCTACTCGGATCTCAAACGCTACGAGGACTCCGCCTGGCACCAACAAGCCTCCGCCCGGGTCGACCACCGCTGGATGCTCAAAACCCGCGTCCTTCCCGACCAAATCCACAACTACGCCCACAACAACGAATGGCTCACCCGCAACTGGATCACCATCGGCCGCGCCCAGGATGCCCTCGCCATGGCCAAAAGCCTCATCGCCAACCCGCGGCACCCCAAGCTCAACCCAGCGAGCAACAACAGCAAGAGCGCCGGCTCCGGACGCCAACGCCTCATCGACGTCCTCACCCGCTTCGAACTCTGGAAGGAAGCCATCGCCCTCGCTAACGGCCCCTACCTCCTCGAGGATGGCCTCTCCCTCACCCACCAACGCGACCGCCTCCAACTCATCGGCACCGCCCACTTCGGCCTCCACGAGGCCGACGCACTCATCGAAACCATCACCGCCTTCGACCCCCTCCTCGCGGAAGCCGAAGCCGCCCACGAAAAAGCCAGCACCGAAGCCCGCGACAAAGCCACAGCCGACAAAAAGTCCGAGAAGGACATCGAGAAAGCAGGAAAGGACGCCGGCAAGAAACCCGGCGAGATGATCAAGTCGCTCAAAAAAACCCGCACCGGCCTCGAAGCCTGCCTTGCCATCCTCCAGGACGATAAAGAAAAGGCCCGCGAACACTTCGGCGACATCAAACGCGACAAACATGCCCTCGCCCTCCTCCGCCTCCACCTTGGCGACGAGGAGGAAGCCCTCAAACTCAGCGCCGAGGCTGTCGAAAAATCCGAACACCACGTCCTCCCCCTCGCCGCCCGCATCGAAATCCTCGACGCCCTCCACAAAACCGACGAGCTCCGCACCGCCTTCGACGAGCTCATCAAGATCAGCGCCTCCCTCGACCCCAATACCCCTCCCTTCAAACGCCTCGCCCCCATTGCCGCCTCCCTCGACCTCCCCGAACAGTGGCAGGCAAAGCCAAGCACTCCCGACGACGTCGGCCAACGCCCCGCCCTCGACACCCTCGGCCCCATCTCCTGGACCCCACCCGCCGCAGCGCCCTTCACGCTCCCCAACGGCGATTCCCAACCCACCCCCCTCTCCTCATTCCAGGACAAACCCCTCATCCTCATCTTCTACCTCGGCTACGGTTGCCTCCACTGCGCCGAGCAACTCGAAGCCTTCGCCAAACACAGTGACCAGTTCGAAGACGCCGGCTTCAATCTCCTCGCCGTCAGCAACGACACCATCGCCGACCTCCACAAGGCCAAGGAAGCTTACGTCGAACAGGGCAGCGAATTCCCCTTCGCCCTCCTCGCCGATCCAGACGGCAACGTCTTCCGTCCATACAACGCCTACGACGACTTCGAAGACCAACCCCTCCACGGCACCTTCCTCATCACCCCCGGCGGCAAAGTCCTCTGGCAAGACATCTCCGCCGACCCCTTCACGGACCCCACCTTCCTCCTCAAGGAATCAAAGCGCCTCCTCCAACTCCACCGGTAGCTGCACCACGGGAGCGTGGGTTTTCAACCCGCTTCATCCTCCCGTCCGCCCGCTACGCCAAGTCCATAATCAACACCTCGCTCCACCAGTCCTTGAAATTATCAATGAACGCCTGATGGTGCGGATCATCCGACTGGTAGGTGTTGTGATCATCCAGCGTCTTGAAACGCAGCGACAACCCATAGTCCCAAGAATGATCGGACACTGACCGTTCTTCCGTCGCCGCAGGCTTACCCCACTTCGCCCGGTTGATCGTCTCCGACTCACACAGCTCCACCATCCCGGCTTCAAACTCCGTAATATCCTCGTCGTTCTTGTGTTCGTCCTTCAACCAAAAGTAGACGTGATGCTCCATGCCCGAATTCTCTAATCAGGATTGAGCCCACCGCAAACCTAAATCTGATGTTTCATCGCCCAATGTGCCAATCCCACCTCCTCAAAGCGCTCCCCAACGATCTCAAAACCCAGTTTTTCATAGAATCCAACCACCGACTCCCGGGCATGAAGCTCCACCTCAGCCACCCCCTCTCCCCCCAAAATCTCCAGCACCGCACCCACCAGCAGCCCCCCCAACCCCTTGCCCTGCCGGTCCCCACGCACCGCCATCTGCCGCAACTTCACCCGCCCCGCCCCCAGCCAGCGCACCGAGACGCAAGCCAGCACCTCCCCCTCCTCCCACCATCCCATCTGCCACTCCTCCTCTTCCAACGCCAAATCCCCCTCCGACCACTCCAACCCCAACGGCTCCCGCAACACCACCCGCCGCAGCTCCAGACAGGCCGCATAGTCCCCTGATCCAAATTCTGCTCTACACAATTCCACGACCCCCCCACTCCACATCATCCCCTCCAACCTTTCCAGCCCCTTTTGGACTGCGATGGCAACCTGCCCTTCGTCGCTTCTTGACCTACATAGTCCTCAGAGCGACGGAGGTTAGCGAAGAAGGGAGCGAGGCACGAGCGGCGACACCGCTTCCACGCGGCACCGCCGACAAATCTTCCACCCACCACAATGCCAACCGGCCCATCGACATCCCGTTCCCTCCATCACCGACCTTAAACATCAACCCCGGCCTCCCTTCCAACGAACACAGGCGGGACGCCTGTGCTCCCCTCTCGTAACAGAACAACTCCATATTTCCCTCCTCAACAACATGGCCCTCATCGATCGCAGCTCTCAAGACAAAGTACCCAGCCGGTCCTATCTGTCAGAGCCCCAAACCAATCTTTGGAAGGAAGGCATGGAAAATTGGCAGCCCGCCAACACGGTCCTGCCCCAGCTGTTCGCAGATCAACCAAGCTCCCCTCCAGCCCTACCACCCAACGCCCCCGTGGGTGCTGCCCCGGGCCAAAGAAGCCACGAGATCGACTACGAACTATTCGGCGAAGAGATGCAGATCAAACTCGACCCCGGCGAAACGGTCCCTCCCCGGGGAGTCCATCTTCATGACCCACTTCACCAACAACGGTCACACCGAAAAACGCCGGGCCGCATTCGCCTCTCCCTACCCAGGGAAAACCGTCCCGCTCAACCTCGCCCCTAATCCCTTCCCTGAACGGTCAAAGCATCCAGAGCGATATGGGACTCAACCACTGGCTCCTTGGCCGCCACCATCTCTTCTCGCAAAGTGAGAAATCCTCGAACCCATCAGCAACCAGCAACTCAAATGCCTTTGCCCCGCTGACGCCCTCATAGGAAATCGCCAAATTCCGAGAACCCTGATCAGCCTGAAGAGCTCGGAGCGGAACCCAGAAAACTACCTGGCAGAGAGCATCCTCTCCACTGAGCTCCTAGAGCCACCCTCATGTGGAGACTGGACCCAACACACAAAACGGCCGGACCCGCAGGCCCGGCCGTAAAAATCAGTCAGCGCTCCGGACTTAACCACAGCAGCTCTTCGCCTTCTCGAGGTTCTCTGCGACGACGTCCCAGTTCACCACGTTCCAGAAGGCCGCAATGTAATCAGGGCGACGGTTCTGGTAGTTCAGGTAATAGGCGTGCTCCCAGACATCGAGTCCAAGGATCGGCATGCAGCAACCGCAGCCAGCCACATCTCCCATGATCGGGTTGTCCTGGTTCGCCGTGGAGCAAACTCCAAAGGTGCCGTCCTTTTTCACGCCGAGCCAAGCCCAGCCGGAGCCAAAGCGAGTCATCCCAGCGTTCGCGAAGGCCTCTTTGAAGGCATCAAAGGACCCAAAGGCCGCATCGATCCCTGCAGCAACCTCAGCGGTCGGAGCGGTGGCTCCACCAGGCTTCAGGAGCTTCCAGAAGATGCTGTGGTTCAGGTGTCCACCGCCGTTGTTGCGCACTGCGCCGCGGATGGCCTCGGGGACATCCCCGATGTTGGCGATCAGGCTGCAAATCGACTTTTCGGCCAAATCGTCATTCCCATCAAGGGCTGCATTCAGCTTGCTGACGTAAGCATTGTGATGTTTGCCGTGGTGAATCTCCATCGTCGCCGCATCGATATGCGGCTCAAGAGCGTCGTAAGCGAAACCGAGTTCTGGAAGTTCGTGTGCCATTGTAAGTAGTCTGTTAATAGATGTTAATAGGTTTCCGTTGCGTTGAGACTAGCCCTGCGTATATAAAACATGGCCCCTCCGCTAGGGACAGCAAAGCACCTTCACCACAATCCGCAAGGGACAATCTCGCCATGGAATTTCTCACCGCAAACGCCGCTTACGTCACCGCCCTCTCCGGGTTCTTCTTCGGAATCATGCTCACCTGGCTCCTCATGCGCAGCCAGATCAAGACTGAACAAGCCCGCGCCGAGGAACGCCAGCGTGGAGCCAAGAAGTCTGCCGCAGATGCTGAAGCGATCACCGCCCGTCAGGAATCCGAAATCCACGAACTCCGCCACACCGAACTCACCCTCCTCAAGAGCCAGAGTGAGTTGGAAACCCGCGTCGAGGCCCAGAGGAAGTCCAACGCCGAGAAACAAGCCCTCCTCGAAGCCGCCGAAGTCCGCCTCAGCCAAACCTTCAAATCCCTCTCCACAGACGCCCTCCGCTCCTCCCAAGAACAATTCCTCACGCTCGCCCGCACCGCCCTCCGTGCCCAGCAGGAGGAAGCCAAAGGCGAGATCGAGAAACGCCGCCAAGCCGTCGAAGGCATGGTCAAACCCGTCGCCGACTCCCTCGAAAAGGTCCAGAGCCGTATCGGCGATCTCGAGAAAGCCCGCGAAGGCGCCTACGCCTCCCTCCACGAGCAAGTCCGCCACATGGTCGAGTCCCAGCGCGGGCTCCAACAAGAAACCGGACAACTCGTCAAAGCCCTCCGCCAGCCGGTCGGCCGCGGCCAATGGGGCGAAATGCAACTCCGCCGCGTCGTCGAAATGGCCGGCATGGTCGAGTATTGCGACTTCGTCACCCAATCCTCCACTACCGACACCGAAGGCCGCCGCCTCCGCCCCGACCTCATCGTCAAACTTCCCGCCGGCCAACAGGTCATCGTAGACTCCAAGGCCCCCATGGATGCCTACCTCGACGCTCTCGAAACTGACGACGACGCCATCCGCGACGCCGCCCTCACCCGCCACGCCAAACAAGTCGGCGATCACATCCGCCAACTCTCCTCAAAGGCCTACCAAAACCAATTCGCCTCCACTCCCGAGTTCGTCGTCCTTTTCCTCCCCAGCGAATCGATCTTCTCCGCCGCCCTCACCCAGGACCCCAGCCTGATCGAGAAGGGTGTCGACCAAGGCGTCATCCTCGCCACCCCCACCACCCTCATCGCCCTCCTCCGCGCCGTCTCCTTCGGCTGGCGCCAGGAAGCGCTCGCCGAGAACGCGCATCAAATTTCCGAAGTCGGCCGTGAACTCTACTCACGCGTCGCCACCCTCACCAACCACTTCGCCAAGATGGGCCGCTCCCTGAACTCCACCGTTCAGGACTACAACAAGACCCTCGGTTCCCTCGAGTCCCGCGTCCTCCCCGGCGCCAAGAAACTCGAAGAACTCGGCGCCTCCCAGGAGAGCATCACCCTCGCCGACGCCAACACCATCGACCACGCCCCCCGCGAACCCCGCACCCTCGCCGAAGACACACCCGAGGAGGAAGCCGATCACTTTGGAGGCTTTGCCGACAGCCCCGACGCCACCGGCCAAGCCGCCAACGGCGCCATCGCCGCCCTCCGCTCCGCCTCTGAAGCCCTCAACAAAGGCCCCGCTCCAGAGCCAGTCGAAGACGGATTCGAAGGATTCGCTGCCCCCGACGATCACAATCCCATCATCGAAGACGACGAGACCCAGGACCCCGACCCCTCCTCCGCCGCCAACGACCTCCGCGACGCCCTCAAGGAGCCAAAGGCCAGCTAAGGGAGCGCGGCTTTGTAAGCCGCTTCACAACCCGGGTTCTTCCATCGGAGCGACGGCATTCCTGCCCTCCGAAGCGTTTCCCGAAGGCCGGTCCCCTCCACAAACGTATTCACCCTCTTCCACGACTACTCCCGCCGGCTTGAGTAGGGCCCTCTCCGAATCCAAATTCTCAACGCTGTTAAATTCCCGGTTGTCGCCTAGATTCAGAGCAATGACGTCAGGAATCATTCCAGCCGTGCTGGCCATTTTCTCTTTCATCGCTCTTGCGCCAGGGATGTCCCTTGAGGAGGCCGAAAAGATCCTCTCTGCGGATGACTTTACCGTCCGCGAAAAAGCGGAAACCACTCTCCGCAGCGGGGGTTCGGAGGCATTGGTGATCCTCGAACAACTGGTTCGTTCCGACGACCCGGAAGTCCGAACAAGAGCCTCCCGAAATGCCACACCTACCAAAACGCACTGAATGATTGGAAATCGCTCGTGGAGAACCTTGCCCAACCGAAACACTGAGCCCCAGCGTTGCGACAATTGAAACATCGTTCCGGAAGCCCCGGCAGGCATGCGCGTTCTCAAGCTGATTGGCCCTCGCCCAGTTCCTCCAACCCCGGCAATAGCTCCTAGAACGGCGTCCGAAAACCAATTCCCACACTGTTCACCCCGCCGGTATCGAAGACGTGCCCACCGGACTAGTGGAGGATGAACAACATCAACTGCTGATCAGGATTCCACGGGCTCGCAAAGGTCCACTCAACCGGAAGATTGAATTTAAGATGCGAACGGTCATCGCCGGGATGGGCAACACGATCCATCTCGTAAACCTTCGAAGAGTAGGAAAGCCCCACTCCAAGACCGAAGGTCGTGCTCACGGTTTCATTCCACGGAAAGTCCACCCAGCGCAGCATCACGAAGTTGCAATCTCCTAAGCCACCGCCTGCCCTACGCAAAGCAGGAACATCTCAACCTCGG
>JAPKDA010000055.1 GCA_028822695.1 Akkermansiaceae bacterium | reverse complement strand
ATCCCCATCCGGATCGGCATTGGGGCCGGAGATGGAATCATCAAAGCCCTCAAGACCCGGCCACCTGACTAATCGAAATGAGGCATAGCTACGTCTCATTTCAATTGGCACCCGCAGAGTGACACTAGACACGTCACCAGAAGACCCGGTGACCAAATTACGCGCATATTTAAACACCATGAATCCATTGAGGGACGATGGTGGTTGGTTTACGCCTGTTACCAGCTGGGGTAATAGCTGACCCCTCATTTGAAGCGTTACCTGAGGACTGGCCATGCCGACGACCACGCTACCGCCGGTGGGCCAAATCTGAGTCCCACCCTCGTCCTCGATTCTGACTGTCATTTCATCCTGATAGGAAGCAAGGCCTAGCTGCACAAGATCGTCCCATCTGAAGGTCGTGTCCAGTTCCGGGTCGAAGCGGAGTCTATCAACACCATCTTCTCCGATCACCCAGTCTTGTAGCACCGGGGCCTCGTCAAGGCGCTCCAAAGACTCAACGGATCTTAATAGCCATGTTGGTTCATGATAATGTCCTATTTTGAAGGTGCCGTTCGGCACCAAACCATGAACCGCCTGTAAACCAGCTCTCTGACCTAGGTCCGATATGATCGGATATTCAACCTGATAGTCCCCCGGCACCAGACCTCTTTCCATTTCTTCAACATCCTCAGGATTCGGATAGGACTTGCTGTAATTGTATAGCGAGAGTCCGAATGGCTCAGAGATCGCGGTATCAGGATTGACGATATTAAACTGGCTCGAATAATCATTAAGCGTCACCGGGCGGTCAAAATTCGAAAGCGGAGGCGCTACTGCTAATCGAGTAAATGGGTAGGAAGAAGGACGGATCTCAGTCGCCGGAATTAAGCCTGATTTATCGACAGGCAGTTGTATCCCGTTGGCCAATGTAGTCCAGTATACATCCGGCGCAACACCAGCAGGGGAGGAATCTGGATCGTACGGGTCGGTTGGTGGATCGGCATCATCTTCTTCAACCACGTCGCGCCAGCCATCTCGATCGGTATCTACCTCATCAGGATCGAGTTGATTCCAGATCTTGCCGACCGAGCCATCTGCGACCACCATACTCATGCTGCCCCGCTGAAAAGATGCGTCACTCCAGCTGGATTGAAGAATATCCCTCTCTGTCCTTAGATAAAAACGGGGACCAGTAGTCGTCGGGTTAACCATCCAATAAGCCCAAAATCTTGTAACATCCTCGAGATCATTGGGATCATCGATAGTCTGAGCGAGGGCTGGGGCATGGATGCCAAATAATAGGAAAATGAAAGACATCAAGCGTATCTTCAATCCAAGCGGTCGTAATGAAGTGAAACATTTCATAGTTATTTTGTGATTGTGATCGGCTTAACTCTTAGGAATTCACTGTTGGGAGTGGGACCTTTGAGGTTGTCCTTGAGATTGGAAAAGGGGCCGCAGAACGCATGATTATAGGATGTCGAGCTGGCAGTGAGCAGGCAAGAAAAATAAGATTCAGCTAGGAATTTGCTTTTGGGAGGGCGTTGCTGAGGAGATCGGAGATCGGAGAGGAAAAAAGGGGGGGGAAGGGGAAAAGGAGGAAAAGGGGGCTGCGGTTGTCGGGGCATCGTCCCAGCCACGAGACGAAGTGTTCGGCGGCGGCGAACTTGCTGACATCGGTGCCGACTTCGCCGAGGAAGGCGAGGACGGCCTGGATGCTGACACCCTCCACCGCGGTGAGATCCACCCCGAATTTGTCGAAGAGGTGGTGGCGCATCGGTTCGTCCACTTTCTTGGCTCCCCTCTTCGCGGACGGTGGTGGTCAGCCCTCACCGTGGTCATCGAGGGCATTCATACACTCTTGGATCTGTTGTTCGCAGTCGGCCATGAGGCGCTGATGAATGCGCCATGCTTCGAGGGATTGACGCAGTTGAGAGGCCGCGTTTCCATGGGTCAGGCCCCAACGGGCGAATCCACCCCCGTCAGTCCTCCACCCTTCCCGCCCCCCTCTCCCCCGACCTCCGACCTTCGAGCTCCTCATCCCATTCCCAACAGCTGATACCCGATCCCCATCAACAGTGCATCCACGCACATGTGGCTGATCCACGATCCCACCACCGTCCCCTGCCGGGCATACATCACAGTCCAGATCACCCCGCCCACCGCCACACAGGACGACAAAAAGATCGCCATCGGTGCCGGGAAGAACTGCAAGGTGACAATCAGATGATGCGCGGCAAAGCCAAGCCCCGCGATCCCATGAGCCCACCCTCTGGAACACAGCTTGCTGAGGTTTCCATACACAAACCAACGCCAGTAATACTCCTCCATCGCTGAGTGCAGGACCGACACAAAAACCGCGAAGAGCACATAATGCTCCCGGAATCCCAATCCGTCTGCCCGCGCCCCAACACCAGCCGCACCTCCCCTCACAATCTCCCCGAGCGGAGTCAACATCAGCCCGCCACCCGCCGCCGCGATGACCACTCCGGATAGCGCACCAGTCCAGATGATCGTCCACCAACGCACCGGCGCACCCTCCCCCTCCTTCCGCCTCCACAATCCGCCCCAGCCCGTCCGACACACGAAAACGAGCGGATAAAACAGGAGAAACAGCTTCGTCAGCGTATAGGCCGCCTTCCCCACCGTCCCCTCCGGCATCCAGACGAAATACACCAGACACCCCAGAAACGGCACCACCAGCGCAGGGGCCACGGCCCGCCAACCAAGCAATCGATCAGAATTCATCCTGGTGGAAGACTGCCCCAATCCCCGCTCCCCCCCGAATAGATTAATTTGATTCCAACATCATTCCCACCAATACTGTCCCCAATCCGATATGAGCGATCCGCACCTCATCCTCGCCGAACTCCGCGAGAACTACACCCAGGCCGGCCTCGATGAATCGGAGGTCGATGCCAACCCCATCGCCCAGTTCCGCCTCTGGCTCGATCAAGCACTCGGCAGCGGCATGGTCGAACCCAACGCCATGACCCTCGCCACGGCCAACGCCAAGGGCGAACCCTCCAGCCGCACGGTCCTCCTGAAAGGCCTCGACGAGCGGGGCTTCTGCTTCTTCACCAACTACCGCTCCCGCAAAGCCACCGACCTCACCGAAAATCCGCAAGCCTCCCTCGTCATCCTCTGGAAGGAACTCGAGCGTCAGGTGCTCGTCCGCGGCACCGTCACCCGCAGCTCCCGCGAGGAGTCCGAAGCCTACTTCCGGACCCGGCCCCACGGTTCACAGATCGGCGCCTGGGTCTCAGAATGCCAAAGCGCCACCGTTCCCAACCGCGAAGCACTCGCCACCCGAGAGGCCGAACTCCTCAATCGCTGGCCGGAAGGCTCCGAAGTCCCCCTCCCCGACTTCTGGGGCGGATTCCGTCTCCATCCCGAGGCCATCGAATTCTGGCAAGGCCGTCCCAGCCGCCTGCACGACCGCATCGCCTACCGACGCCACGCCGACCACTGGATCATCGAGCGCCTCAGCCCTTGATGTTCCCCGAAAGGATCTGCTTCTCCCTCACCTTCTCCTGCTGAAGAAACACCGGCAGGAGCTTCTCCTCCATGTGCGCAAAGGCCGCCTTCAATCCGTGATTCTGGTAAATCACCCCGATCTCTGCCTCCACACTCGTCGGATTCCCAAGCGCTCGGAGAAAATCGTTGGAAGTAAATCGCACGAACTTCGCGCCATCCAGCTCCTTCTGCTCCCGCAAAATCCATTCCCGCACATACAGGGCCAGCACGGCATCGCCGACCCACGCTTCTTCCCGTTCCCGGGTCATTGCCTCCAAGTCCCTCTTCATTGTTCCTAACCCGGTAGTTTTTTCTCCTCCGCCTTTTTCATTCGTTCCCGCATCTCCCGTTCGGATTCCGCATCCCAATAGGCACTCTCCATCTCGATGAAAATACTCGAATACGGCAAGGTCGTCCCTGTCTTCAACACGAGCACCGAAAACTTGTTCGAGGAATCCTCCACCATCAACGACAGCGACCGGTAATCCATCTCCCGGGTCGGATGCCCGTGCAACGATTTCTCCAACTGGCGACGGTATTCATCAATCCCCGGCGCCCGATCATTGGTCACATGTCGCAACTCCCGCGGCAGATAAATTCGCGGGGTCACGTTCTGCACGGATTCCACCGAGTCCAACACGCCCCCCAGTATTTCAGGAATCTCACCATCCACCGACAAGGTCCGCACTCCCCGACGGGAATGCACCGGAAACGCGGCGTCACAAACCACCACCCAGTTCCGATACCCCATCGCATTCAACTCAGGCCCCAATACGCCCGCCCATCGCGACTCAGGCTCCCGCCGGCCGGCACAGCCAAGGAGGCCGAGCAGCGGTAGCAACAGCAGGAATCTCTGGATGTTTGACCTCAAGAACATTGCCAGTCTAGCCAATCATTTCCGGCTGTCAACGGACCCCCTACATCAGCTGCGCTCCCGCCTCAGCCAGAGGGCTACGCTCACCCTTGCTGAGGGAAACGTGGCCCGCAAAGGGCTGACCCTTCAAGCGGTTACGGGTGTAGACCAGACCATTGCTGCGGCTGTCCACATAGGGATTGTCGATCTGCGCGGGATCCCCCAACAGAACCAGCTTCGACCCCCGGGACATCCGCGTCACCACTGTTTTCGCCTCCTGGGGCGTCAACTGCTGCGCCTCATCCAGGACGAAAAACCGATTCGGAATCGATCGACCCCGAATGTAGCAAAGCGCCTCCACTTCGATAATCCCCTGCTCCACCAGCGGGTCGTAGGCTTTTTGGGCCCCGAAAACGGAATTCCCGTTCGCCCCCTCCTTCTTCGCCTGCTTCCGACGCGGTGATTTCGTCGCCGGCGGCGTCATCAACAGATCCAACGCATCGTAAATCGGCTGCAACCACGGCCTCATCTTGTCATCCAGAGTCCCGGGTAAAAACCCAATATTGTCGCCCATCGAGACCACCGGGCGACTCACCGTCATGCCATTGTATCGCCGACCAAACACCTCATGCAACCCCGCCGCGATCGCCACCAGGGTCTTGCCCGTCCCCGCCTGCCCATAGCAGGTCACCAAGGACAAATCCGGATTCAAGAGCGCGTCCACCAGACACTTCTGCCCGAGATTGAGCGGCTTGAGGCTGTTTCCATCCGGAATCCGCAGCGCCTCCGGAATCGCCAAGCGCATAAATGTCCCGTTCGCATCCAATCGCGCCGGCATGGTCTGCTTCTCACTCACCTGCAACAACACATACTGGTTGAGCACCACCTCCATCCGCCGCTCAGATTCCATCTCCAGTTCTCCCCCACTCGCAAAACGTTGCAACTCGGCCGGATCAACATCAATGCGGCGCAAATCATAGTCCGAGACCTCCCGCGGATCGACCTTGTCGTTCAGGTAATCCTGCACCTCGATCCCCACCGCCCGGGCCTTCAACTGCATGTTCAAGTCCTTGGTCACCAACACCACCGGCGTCTTATTGTGCTGAGCCAACAGTAAGGCACAGGCCAGAATCCGGTGATCCACCCGTTCCCGATCAGGAAATATCCGATGAAACTTCCGCAGTTGCTGGGAACTCACTTCCGATCCTTTCGGCTCATAAACCACCAACCGCAATGAGCCCCCACCTTTCGTCGTCACCCCGGACGTCAAGCCATCCGCCGAAGCAAACATCTCCGATAATTTGCGGTGCACCGCCCTCGCATTCGCGCCCCGATCGGTCTGCTCGTTTTTAAACCGATCCAACTCCGCCAGGACATCCACCGGCACGCAAATGTGATTGTCCATGAACCTCCCCAGACAACCGGGGTCGTGAAGAAGAACGTTCGTATCGAGGACAAAGTTTTTACCGGACTGATTCGGGGCAGTGAGCCCGAAATCCCGCGCTTGGGCGATCGTCAGTCGATTTGAGGGTTTTTTCGGAACTTCGGCCTTCTCGGTTTCCAAGGGCCCCGCCGACGTCTCGTCGCTGTGGTGAATCATAATGAGAGTTGATTAATCGCTTCAGAAAATCCGCTCCACCCCCGAATCCAGCCACATTTCGACCCTCGCCACCCCTCTGCCCTCCCCTACTGCTCCCAACCAAAAATGGAGTCCTAATATTCAATTGCTCTTAACTAATTGGATTTCGCAGGCCTTGGCAATACCTAAGACCAACTTTCGTCCTTCAACTTACTCCAGCCCCAAGGATCCGCAACCAGCCGCAAGCCGCCGCAGCGCCTCCAAATCCACTTTTCCGAGCGCTGTCCGGGGAAATTCCTCCACTGCCACAGGAGCCATCAACCGCGCAAATCCCGGCAATCCCTCATTAAATTTCTCCACCCGCGCCTCCCAACCCAGGACCCGCCCTTCCACCACCGGCACCAAGCGATACCCCACTCTCTCATCCCTCACCTCCACGATGCGCAGCTCCTGATCGGTCCCTGTAAACGACAACAGTTCGCGCTCCAGCCGATCCACCTCCACCAACTCCCCCAGAATCTTCACGGTCCGATCCTTCCTCCCACAAAACGTGAGTTTCCCTCCAATCAGTTGCACAACATCGGAGCTCGTGAACCATCCCTCTTCGAAATCCCGAAGCAAGGAAAGGCCACCTTCCCGCTCCACGACATACCCGTCAAACAACGCCTCTCCACGAATCTTCAGCAGTCCCGATTCGTCAACCTCAACCTCCCAGCCCGGAAGCACCAACATTCCATCCGGATCAAAGCCCTCTTCCAGATTCTCAAGCGGCGCAGTCGCGATCTGCGAAGCCGCTTCCGTCATTCCGTAGCTCTGCACCACCGGCCAGCCCAAATCCCGGGCCGCATTCCCGGTCGACCGATCGAGCGCCCCTCCGCCCACCACCACCACCCGCATCGAATCCGGGGCCCGGACACCTGCCGACACCAAATCATGCACCTGCGTCGGAACCAGAGACACACACGTCGCTCCGCTCGCCGCGACCGCCCCCACAAAATGCGCCACATCCCAACGCCCCTCCAACTCACCGTATCCACACCCCGCCACATGGGCCCGCGCCGCCACCCCACAGCCGCCCACATGCCAACGGGGCAAGGCGAGCAACCAAGAGTCGTCCACACTCACCCCGAGGTGAGCATTCACCATCGCCGCCGACGCCAACAAACTCTCCCGACGGTGCAACACCCACTTCGGTGCTCCGGTCGACCCTGAACTCGCAAAGACCACCGCCCCACGAGCCCATTCCTCCCCTGCCAAGAGCACTTCCAGACCACGACTCTGCTCCTCCATCCCCGGCGCAGCAAAAACTACCGGCCGATCATCCTCCCAAAATTCAGACCTCATCAACTCAGCCGGGTCCATGGCAGTTTCTCCAACAAATCATCAAATCCCAATCCCGTCCCGGCTGGCGAACTAAACCCCGGCCCCATCCCCCCCAAGCGTTCCGAGAACTCGGTCTTCTCGAAAAGTTCATGCGTCAACAAACCACAGCGCCCCACCAAGGGACTCCCTTCCGTCCCCATCAATCGCCCCGCCTCCACCGCCGCAAAACACTGCCCCAGCGGATGATCCATGTAGCTCGTCACCACCAGGCTCTGCGCATTTTGCAACGCTCCCGCGACAAGGTCCTGCGGATCCATCAAGGCAGGTTTCACCACCAACACATCAGGCTCTCCCCGACCCGTGGCCACCCCTTCATCCATGGCGAGAGGCACCCTCCCCAACTCCCGCAAGCCCGTCCACGCCTGTGCATCAAACGGACAGGGGTCTTCCAGAAAATCGATCCGCTCCAACACCGCACCCGTCAAACATCCCAAGAAGTCCCGCATCTCGACGAAACTCCGCATCCCATTGAAATCGATCCGCCAACGCACCTGCGGCCACAAGCGCACCCATTCACTCAACAACTCCAATTCCCTCACCAAATCACGCCCCCCCTTCAGCTTCATCGTTTCAAACCCGCTCCTCACCGCCTTCTCGATCGTCTCATGAGTCCATTCCACGATCGTCGCATGACTGTCCGGCACCGCCAGTCCCGTGAACAAGGACCGCCCTTCCATCCGAGCATGCCGATCAAGAACGGCACAGGCATGCGCCCGACGGATCAATCGGTCCCCTCTCCCTTCACGCATCATCTGCAACAAATCCTCCACCGATGGATCACCCAACTCCGGCCACGGATGCAGACAAGCAAAGCCATCCCGCACCCGGATCAACGCTCCTTCGAACTCCGTCCGTCCCGACTTCGCATTCACCGTCCCCGCGCTACGCAGCGTGTAGCGCCAGATGAAGGTTTCCTGCTGAAGGTTCGAGCCCACGCTCAAACTATAGCGGAAGTGCATCTCCGATCCATCCTCAAATTACGGCCGCAATGGTCACCACCACCGCGAAACTCACCAACTGCAACGCTCCCAGCGCGAGATACATATTGTAGGCTGGTCCCGGCTCCGTCCGCTTCACCAGATGCACAAGAGTCAGCCCCAACAAAAACCAGGGAATCGACAACAAATACAACCAATGCATCCCGAAATAGTGCCCAAACGGAGTCAGGCACACCGCCACCAACACCATCAGCCCCAGCACCCGCTGCATCGCCTCCCCCCCCCATCGCACCGCAAGGGTCCGCTTCCCCGTCCGCCGATCTTCCTCCTCATCACGCATGTTGTTGATCGTAATCAAGACCGCACTCAGCAAGCCCACCTGCAAACCCAACACCGCCCCAGGCCATGGCCACTCCCCCATTTGCACGAATACCGTCCCCATCACCGCCACAAACCCGAAAAACAAAATCACAAACAACTCCCCCAACCCGAGATAGGCCAAAGGAAACGGCCCTCCCGTGTAACCATACGCCAAAAACAACGACGGCACCCCGATCGCCACCATCACCCAACCCCGTTCCTGAAACAAGGGAACCCCACAAGCGAACGCCAACAGCAAAAAAACAGTCGCCCCCACATACACCGCTCGCGGCGACAGCATCCCACTCGCCGTCACCCGCCGCGGCCCCAACCGATCCTCCGTATCCGCGCCCTTCCTCGCATCGATCGCATCGTTGAACAAATTCGTCGCCACCTGAATGCACACCGCCCCCGCCAAGGTGAATCCTGCCAGCCACCAATCCACCGTCCCCACCAACTTCCACGCCAACACACAACCCACCCACACCGGCACGATCGCCGCTGGAAGCGTCTTTGGCCGCGCTGCGAGGATCCAGGCGTTCATGTCCCTAGGGCACTCGCGGAAACTTCGAGAAATCAGGCTCCCGCTTCTCAAGAAACGCCTGCTTACCCTCCTTCGCCTCCTCGCTCATGTAGTAAAGCAGCGTCGCATTCCCCGCCATGTCCAGCAGCCCCATCTGACCATCACAGTCCGCATTCAGTGCCGCTTTCAAACACCGCAAAGCCATCGGCGAGTGCGCCAGCATCTCCCGACACCACGTCAAGGTCTCCTCCTCCAACTTAGCCAAGGGCACCACAGTATTCACCAACCCCATCTCCAAGGCCTGCTGTGCATCATACTGCCGACAGAGATACCAAATCTCCCGCGCCTTCTTCTGCCCCACGATCCGCGCCAGATAGCTCGAACCCAATCCCCCGTCAAAGCTTCCCACCTTCGGACCAGTCTGACCGAACTTCGCGTTGTCCGCCGCAATGGTCAGATCACAAACCACATGCAGGACGTGCCCACCACCGATCGCATAACCCGCCACCATCGCCACGATCGGCTTCGGCAATCCGCGAATCTTCTTCTGCACATCCAGGATATTCAACCGCGGCACCCCATCCTCACCAATGTAACCGCCATGCCCCCGCACCTTTTGATCTCCTCCCGAGCAAAAGGCCAAGTCCCCCTCCCCGGTCAAAATGATCACCCCCACCTGCGGATCCTCATGCGCCAACTCCAGCGCCGCCAACATCTCCTTCACCGTCTGCGGCCGAAAGGCATTCCGCACCTCCGGTCGATTAATCGTAATCTTGGCAATCTGCCCCCCCTCCGTCTTCTCGTAACGGATGTCTTCGAAGTCCTTAACGCTCGTCCAGCTCACGGCCGCATCCTCGACCGCCCCTCCCGACCGCGCAACCCCGCATTCATCGGCTTTTGCCCCCAAAACAGCCCTTGAGCTCGTTATGACATTGGTTATAAGCCGAATAGAGAGACAGTCCAGAATGGTGCGTAGTTAAGAGCCATTTCAGAGGAGCCGGAGTGCGGAGGCTCGACTCCGCCCGGGAGGGGCGGGGCTTGACCCGGGTGGGGGGAGAGGAATTGGTCATGGGGTTGAGTTGGACTCGAAGATTTAGGGATGAGCGCGTTCGATTTGAGAGACTTTGCTCCACCACATCCGTCAAGCCGGAGCCTCCGTGGGCGGAGTCGAGCCTCCGCACTCCGGGCGCATTGAAATCGGTCTTAACTACGCAAATGGATCTCGTTGATAACCGGCGCGGCATCGGCAAGCGCGATCGTGGCCAATAGGGATCCTATGACAGTTGGTGTTCTCAGGCCTTGAGCGGGGGGCATCTCTTCTAGAATACCGCCTATCCACCACAGTTCAAAGGCGCTGATATCGCATAATCGTGCCTGTCCTTAAGCGGTCCGGCGCGTGGGGCGCGATCCCAACTCCGCGGCAGACAAGCTTCGATTCCTGTGTAGTTTCTCGGTTCTCATGCTCCCAAATACCCGAAACACCCGCACTCTTTCCGCCCTCGCAGGTATTTTGCTCACCACAGCCTCCCTGTTCGCGGCGGTTCCCACCCACGCGGCTCCGACCCCTCCCCCCAACATCATCGTCATCTTCTGCGACGACCTCGGCTATGGCGACCTCGGATGCTACGGCTCAAAGAAGAACCGCACGCCACACATCGACAAGCTGGCGACCGACGGGCTGCGCTTCACCGACTTTTACTCGTCGAGCCCGGTGTGCACGCCATCGCGCTCCAGCCTGATGACCGGCTGCTACGCGCGCCGCGTCGGCATGCACGAAGATGCGACCGGCCATTGGGTGCTTATCCCGCGCAGCAAGCGTGGCCTCGCCCCCGAGGAGCTAACCGTCGCCGAAGCGCTCAAGACCAAAGGCTACGCCACTGCCTGCATCGGCAAGTGGCACCTCGGCGACCAGCCCGAGCACCTACCCACCCGGCACGGCTTCGATCACTACTACGGCATCCCCTACTCCAACGACATGCAGGCCAAAGGCCGCGGCGACCCGCCGCTGCCACTGGTCGCCGACGAGAAGGTCATCGAGGCCCCCGTCGATCAGTCGACCCTCACCAAACGCTACACGGCGGAGGCCGTCCGCTTCATCGAGAACAACAAAGCGAAACCCTTCTTCCTCTATCTGCCGCACACCTTCCCGCACTTGCCGCTATTCGCCTCCCCGGACTTCAAGGACAAGAGCGCCAACGGTCGCTACGGCGACTCGGTCGAGGAGATCGACTGGTCGACCGGCCAGATATTAGCCTGTCTCGACAAGCTCGACCTCGCCGACAACACGCTATTCATCTTCACCTCCGACAACGGTTCCAACGGCCGCAACGGCGGCTCGAACGCCCCGCTCGCGGGCAACAAAGGCTCGACTATGGAAGGCGGCATGCGCGTGCCGATGATCGCCCGCTGGCCCGGGAAGATCGCGGCGGACTCGACTTGCAACGCACTCACCACCACCATGGATTTCCTGCCAACTTTCTGTGGGCTGACCGGCGCCGCACAGCCGGAGAAGAAGATCGACGGCCACGACATCCGGCCGCTGCTGTTCGGCAAGGGTGATGCCAAGTCGCCCTACGAGGCGCTCTATTACTACCGCCGCCGCCAGCTGCAGGCGGTGCGTTGGGGAGACTGGAAGCTCCACCTCGAGCTGGAGAACACCCACCCGAACTGGACATCCGCGCAGCAGAAGGGCAAAGGCCGCCCGGCGAAACTGGTGAACCTGAAGTCCGACTTGAAGGAAACCACCGATGTCTCGGCCGGCAACCCCGCCGTGATGCAACGCATGCATGAACTCATCGCCAAAGCAAAAGCCGAACTCGGCGACGACGACCAACGCGGATCCGGCCAACGCGATGCAAAGACTTTGGATCGCTCGAAGCCGATGCTGCTTGTCGAGTAGGCGAGCTGACGTCGCCAGGTCTTGCGCATTCTTACCTAGGTATCGATCGCAACCCATCTATCGAGCGCAGCCCGATGGTAGGGCCATCTCGCCGCACCGTAGCAGGAGCGTCTCGCTCCCAAAGTAACCCCCTTTCACCCCTCTGCTATCCCCTCAAAGTGCCGATGAAGAGTCAAAGGTCTCAACGTCGAAGGTCGAAAGTCCTTGGAGTCGCGGCGTCCCCGTGACCCGTGCCGCTCGGCAACCTTCAACCTTCGACCTTCGACCTTGTCTGGGGTCAAGAGTCTCATCGTAACATTTTTCGTCATTCGTCCTATCGGTAATCGGGCAAAACCAAACCTGCCGAGCAAACCCCGCTCGCGTCACGCCATCTGCTTTTCGCTGCGTGCAATCACACGTCCCCCATCGCGGAATACGCTGGCACGACTCTTGAAAATAGCTACCTTTGGGGAGTGGATTTATCGGGTACAATGCAAGGAGCAGGCGGCGTAGGCGCTCTTCTCCTGATCACTCGGCACTAGCAAACTTCTTCCTACCACGGGAACAGGTACGTAAGTGAATACCTCGACTCCACCGCAACGGTTCAAGCCCACTACGAATCACCCCCCTTTCACCCCTCTCCAATCTTCGCCAAGGCTTCGACCGACAAGCCTATCTCCTCTCAACAACGTCCTCAGGGACACCCCGATAAAAAACAAATTCCTAGCAATGATTGACCCAATGATAATGAAACGAGTGATCGCATCTTTCGCTATCGTCCTGCTGGCGGCGTTGACCGCACAGGCAGAAGTCCAACTCTCCGGTGTCTTCACCGACCACATGGTGCTACAGCGTGACCGGCCCGTGCCGGTGTATGGGACAGCCTCACCGGGTGAGTCCGTCACGGTCACCTTGGGAGGAAGGACGGTCTCGACAAAGGCCAACATGGCCGGACGCTGGCTGGTGAGTCTCCCGCCCATGACCGTCAACGCGACCGGCCAGAGCATGACGGTTTCGGGTACCAATACGATGACTCTCAAGGACGTGCTGCTCGGCGATGTCTGGATCTGTAGCGGTCAGTCGAACATGGAGATGGTCTTGAGCGCATGCAAGCGTCCGCAAGACGTCGCCTCGGCCAACTTTCCGGGGATTCGCCATTTCACCTCCACCCGAAGCAAGGCGGATGAACCCAGCCAGGAACTGCCCAGCAGCCGGAAGTGGGAGGTCTGCACGCCAGCTGCAGCGCCTCGCTTCACCGCGGCAGGATTCTACTTCGCACGCAAGCTCCAGCAGGAACTGAAGGGCGAAGTGCCGATTGGTTTGATCCTGGCATCGGTGGGTGGAACGCGAATCGAGCTGTGGTTGGCGAAGGAAGGCCTGGGCGACATCCCCGCGCTGCATCCGCTGCTGAAGCATCGTCCCTATACCGACCATACCTCCTCGTACTTCAACGGCTGCGTCGCGCCGCTGGCTCCGTACGCTGCGCGTGGCGTGCTGTGGTATCAGGGCGAAAATAGTGAAGTCAAAGTCCAGTCGCCAGACAGCTACTACCTCAAGATGAAGGCACTGATCCAGGGGTGGAAACGGGTCTGGGGACAGGACGACCTCGCCTTCTATTTCGTGATGATCGCGAACTACGGCAAGCTGCAGCCAACCGTGGAGCCCGTGCTGATCTCCGGCGGTGGCTGGGATGCAGATACCCGGTTGCAGCAGGTCAAAGCGATGGCCCTGCCGCACTCCGGGTGCGCATCGGCCATGGACATCGGTGTCTCGAAAGAGAGCTGGGGTGGATACCACCCGGAGAACAAACAGGACGTGGGCGAGCGCCTGGCGCTGTGGGCTCTGAAGAATGAGTACGGACGCTCCAGCCTGGTCACCAGCGGGCCAGTTCTGCGGAACGTCGCGGTTGCCGGAAACACCGTGGTGTGCAACTTCGATCATCTTGGCGGCGGCCTGATGGTCGGCTTGAAAAAATGGTATGAACCAACCAAGGAAGTGCCCGATGGACAATTGCAGCGATTCTCCATCGCCGCTGCGGACGGCAAGTGGCACGTCGCCGAGGCGGTGATCAAGGGCGACACGGTTGTCCTGTCTTCGCCGGACGTAGCCGCGCCGCGCAAAGTGTCCTACGCCTGCTGGCAGAACCCGGAGGGCGCGAACCTTTACAACCAGGGCGGCCTGCCCGCTGCGCCCTTCCACGTTGAAGACGTGACCAAGCAGCACAGCATCGCTGCCTCCGCCGGCAGTGGCGGAACGATTTCGCCGGCCGGTAGCGAGTCGTATCTGCCCGCTGACACGGTCCTCTACACGATCACACCCGAGGCCGGGTATTATGTTCAGGACGTGAAGGTCGACGGCGTTTCGGTCGGGGCGGTGCGTCATTACACCTTCGATCCGCTGGAGCGGAATCACACCATCGCCGCCACCTTCACGAAAACCGCACCGTCGTACGCCCTGACGGTGGCCACCGGCGGCGGAGGACGCGTCACCCCATCCGGCAAAGCGGCAGCCACGCAGGGCGAGTCCGTGAGTTTCTCGATCGTGCCCGAGCCCGGCAACCGCGCGGTCGTGACCGTGGACGGCGTCCTGATGGGCCCACGCGATCGTGTCACCTTCGACAATATCCGCGCGAGCCACGCTCTCGACGTATCCTTCGTCAGCACCATCGCCGCATCAGCCGGCTATGGCGGCAACATCACCCCCGGCGGCACGCAGGCGGTGAATCGCGGCGAGAACGCATCCTACAAGATGACACCGCTGCCCGGCTATTCGATTGCCCGCGTCACGGTCGATGGCAAGGACGTGGGCAAGCTCGGCACCCACACGTTCACCAAGGTGACCACGAGCCATCGTATTGCGGCAACGTTCCGCAGTGACAGCATCCTCAGCGGTAGCATCCCGCGTCCCGAGCAACTGATCTTCGCCTGCCTTGCCAAGCAACTGCCTGCGCCCGGCAAATGCACAGCCTGGCCTGCCTTCGCCCCGAAGGGCAAGCCATTCGCCGCGCTCGGCGAGCCAAGCGTCAAGACGATCGATGGCAAGAAGTATGCAGAAACCCGAACTGCCTATGCGCAACGGTTTCACGTAGGATCTTACGACCAAGCAATTCCCTGCAAGGGTGCCAGCATCGTGATGGTGGCCCGCCCGGAGCGCAGTGCCCTCAACGGCGGTGGCGGCTCACTCGTCAACGTCTTCTACGACCGGCTGTCGGTGGGCATCAAAAATAAAAACGGCGAGTTCTTTGTGCGAAATAACGGCGGTGCAGGCAAAGCCAAGGGACACGAAAGCGTCGAGACACTCAAGGCCGGCGCCCCCGACGGACAGATCACCATCCTCAGCTTGATCGTTCAACCCGACGGTTCGTATGTGCTCTATGCCAACGGTCAAAAGGCCCAGTCGGGCCAGTCAGGCTATCCGATGAACCAGCTTGTTCCCGGTGTCGCCGGTGGGTATGCCAAGGCGATCACCATAGGCTGTAACGGACCCGACGGCTATACCACCTTCAACGGACAAATCGGCGATGTTTTCCTCTACAAGAC
>JAPKDA010000007.1 GCA_028822695.1 Akkermansiaceae bacterium | reverse complement strand
AACGTTCTGCGAAAAAATTAAAACGAAGAAGATCGTATGAAGTCCTATAAAAAATTATGTATCGTGAGTATGACCTTGGGGTTTGCTGGATCGCTATTCTCAGCGGATGCGGCTGGTGGATATTCGCCAGTGCCGGTTAGCAACAAAGATGTAATTGCAGCAGCAGAATTCGCAGTCACTGCTCAGGAAAAGGCCATGAACGGCCTGAAAGATTCAACGCCTTCTAAACTGACTCTGGTCGAACTCCTAAGTGCCCAACAGCAGGTGGTGGCAGGGATGAATTTCAGGATGAAGTTGAAAGTGAAAGTGGGTGGTGTGGAAAAACAGGCGGAGGCTGTCGTCTGGTGGCAGGCTTGGAGAAAGCAAGATCCATATCGACTGACACGATGGACCTGGGACAATGGCGCCGCAATGATGTCAGCTCCTCCAAAAGATTGGATGAAGTGGGCGGAGTGGATCGACAAGCTTCATCCGGTTGACGACGGGAAAGGGCATGGGCCCAGCCATCGAATTGCCAGCGTTTACGAGGTTTGGATAGCACTGCAGACTTCCAGAACCGCACGGCAGCCTCGCGACTTGGATCAAGTTCATGGCGCGGTCGCTGGCGGATTCGGCCTCCACTCCAGACTCTTCGCTCCGAGCCGAATCCGCCAGCGAGATCCCTTCTTGATGAATCCTTCACAACCAACCGCCGCTTCGTTTTAACGATCTGTGGGACATCCCCGGCAGATTTCCCCGGTGTGATGAACGCACGGGAGGCGGCATCAGCGCAGGGACAAAGAAGGGGAAGAGGGGGCAGTGTGAGCTGGTAATTTTTTGGCGAATGGGATTGAGTCAGGACGAGGCGTGAAGGGCCGGGTATGAAAGGAGCAACAATAGGATTTGGCCTGGTGATCATGGGGGTCGCGGTGTTTGGGTATACGTTGATGCATTTGGTTGAGGGTGCGGCGCTTGATGAGCAGGCGAAGGTGCCGGGGACCTTCGTGGTGAGCGTCGAAGAGGCAGGACGGCACTATGTTTGGGACAATCATTGGACGAGGTTCGAGGGGGAGCATTTGAAGTATGATGCGGATTGTCCCTCTGATGGGCGGGTTGTTGTCCGCGATGGGTCGGGGGTGGAGGTGGCATTTACTCCGGATTCGTCGCAGGGTTGGAGTGTTGGGAACAATGGGAGGAAGAGTGTTGGGTATGTGGAGGTGTCCGGGGCGACGGAATTGGAGTTCGTGGTTGATGGGGTGGGGCAGGAACGAATTTTTTCGGTGTCGAACAGGACTGTCCGGAGAGAGCTTTGGAGCAGGCTTGGTGGGCTAGGGGTTGGAGTGGCGTTGGTTTTTCTTGGGTCGGTGGTGGCCTTTGTTAGCTTTGTGGTTGGGCGTCGTGATCCGAAAGGGGGGGTGGAAGTCGAAGTGGCAAACGAGGGGGAGAGGTCATCATGAGAGAGATTTTTCGTCATCGCGATCATACGATTGTTTCGTTCTACGGGGAGATGTTGGAGGCTGAGGGGATTCCGGTGATGTTTCGGAATTTGCATCTGGCGATGAGCGGTTTGTCGGAGATTCCGATCGCGGAGTTTTACCCGAACATTTGTGTGATGCGTGATGAGGATTTTTTGAGTGCCTGGGAGGTGCTGCGACGGGCGATGCATGAGAATGCGGTAGGATCCGATCGGGAGGTGGAGTGTGGAGGCTGTGGGGAGAAGAATCCTGGGAATTTTGATTTTTGTTTTTCGTGTCGGGAGGAGTTGCGGGGTGATTGAGGGACCCGGAAGCTGGACGCGGAGGGCGGAGGGCGGAGGGAAGTGCGGCTGTGCCGGAGGGGTTTTGATCATGACTGAGACGGTTACGCCACGGCCAGGAGGGAGTTGCATCGCGAGGGGGTTGCGTTGGGGGGAGGGATTTGGCACAAGGTGCCGGGCGGGTTGGCCGCCGAGACCATATGCGTTGTTTTTACTCCCAAAATTTCACTCTCGATGTCCCTGCAGACCATCCTTTCCCGATGGGCAAGTATCGGATTTCCAAGGACATGCTGCTGGATTCGCGGATCGTGACGGCAGAGGAGATCGTGGAGGTTGGGGTGGCGGATACGCACGTGTTGAAGCGGGTGCATGATCCGGAGTATTTATCGAAAATCTACTACGGGAAGCTGGATCGGAAGGAGCAGATCCTGCTGGGACTGCCGGTGACTCCGCATCTCTATACGAAGAGTGCGACGGAGGTGGAGGCGACACGCCGGACTTGTGAGGCGGCCTTGATGGAGGGGGTCGCGGTTTGTTTGGCGGGCGGGATGCACCACGCGTTTCGGGAACACGGCGAGGGTTTTTGCGTCTTCAATGATGTGGCGATTGCGATTCGGGATCTGCAGGTGAAGCGGCCGGGGATCAAGATCATGGTGGTGGACACCGACGCGCATCAGGGGAACGGGACGAACAGCTTGTTGGATAACGATCCACGGGTGTTTACTTATTCGATTCACGTCGGTGCGAAGTCGCCAAGCAGCAAGGTGAACGGATCGATGGATGTGGAGACGGTGCGTTACGTGGAGGGAGAGATGTATTTGAAGCAGCTCTTCACGACGCTTGCGGCAGCGTTGGACACGTTTAGTCCGGACCTGGTGATCTGGGTGGCGGGTGCGGATAATCACAAGAACGACCGCTACGGACAAATGATGTTGTCGTTGAAGGATCTGCAGCGGCGGGACGAGGTGTTGTTGGGGGCGTTTGTGCGGAACAGGATTCCGGTGGCGATTCTTTATGGTGGAGGTTACAACCGTGAGCCGGAGTATACGGCGAAGATTCACCGCAATACCGTGGCGACGGCGAAGAAGATTTCGCGTGAGCTGCGGGGATTCTAGAACTGAGTCATGGGGATGTTGTATGCCATTGTCGGAGCGGGAGCGGTGGGACTTTACTACGGTGGGCGGTTGGCTGCGGCGGGAGAGGATGTGAGTTTTCTGGTGCGGTCGGATTATGAGGGGCTTCGGGAGAAGGGGTTGACAGTGACGAGTATTGAAGGGGATTTCAGGGTCGAGGAGCCGAAGGTTTTTCGGGACTCGAAGGAGGTCGGTCCGGTGGACGTTGTGGTGCTGACCTGGAAGGTGACGGCGAATGCGGCCTTGGAAGAGGTGGTGCGGCCTTTGTTGCACGAGGGAACGCGAATTGTGACTTTGCAGAACGGGCTGGGGAATACGGAGTTGTTAGCGGACTTATTTGGGGCCCAGCGGATTCTCGGGGGTTTGTGTTTTGTGTGCATTAACCGGATGGAGCCTGGGATGGTGAGTCACACGGGGGGTGGGATGGTGAGCCTGGGGGATTATGGAACTCGGAATGGTGAATTCCTGGAGGAACTCGTGGCTACGTTTACGCGGGCCGGGGCGACGGTAAGGGGTGTCCCTGATTTGGCACACGCGCAGTGGGTGAAGTTGGTGTGGAATGTGCCGTTCAACGGGCTTTGTATTTCGGAGGGGGGGATCGATACGGAAGCGCTGTTGAAGATGGAGGGTGGGGAAGAGAAGGTGCGGGAGATGATGCGGGAGGTCTTGGTGGCGGCGGCGGCATTGGGGCACGTGATTCCCGACTCGGTGGCGGTGGAGCAGTTGACGCGGACTTACCCGATGGGACCGTATCGGCCGTCGAGCATGATTGATTACGTGGAAGGTAGCGAGGTTGAGGTGAACGCGATTTGGGAAGAGCCGTTGCGTCGCGCGAAGGAAGCGGGTGCGGAGTTACCGGCGTGGGAGAGGTTGTTGGGGGAGATTCGGGAGAAGGTGGATGGGAGGTAGTTGGGGAAGTGGTCAGTGGGAAGTTGGGAAAGAGGGTAAGTAAGTGCTCGCTGGGGCGAGGAGGTGTTTAGAGCGGGTTGGAACCCGCGCTCCTGTGGCTACTCGGTGGGAGCGGCCTGGGGTTCCGCGGGGACGGCGGGGCGGTTCTTGGGGAGGAAGGGTTCGGTGAGGGCTTCGTCGAAGTCGAAGATTTCGCGGAAGTCGTCTTTGGTGTCGGAGTCCTGACGGCCGAACATGCCTTCTTCGATGAGGACGAATACCATTTCGCCGACGTCGTTGCAGGCGCGGACGCCCCACTCGCGGAGAAGGGTGGCAGCCATGGGGCCGAACTCCTGCATGGCGAAGTCGCGGACTCCACAGAGGAGTTCCTGGCCACTGACGTGGCGCTCTTCGCCGTCGTTCTCGCTCTTGCTGCGCTTGATGGTGAAGTCGAGGGCGTCCTTGAGGAAGAAGTAGGCCCCGGCATCGTAACGCTTGTCGCGTTGAACGATCGCGTCGACGGCGGCGTCGAATCTGAGAGCCTGCATGCGATTAGAAATCTACGGAATACGGGCTGATTGCAAGGGCGAAAAGCTCAAGATCCCCGCGGCGAATACCAGTTCATTCTGTTCATCGGTGTAGCCGAGTGGTCAGGCGGTCGAGGAGGGCCGTCAGATCCTTGAGAATCAAGGTCTCGGGGAGGGCCCGGGGCCGGTCATGGCCGGCCCAGATGCAGATGACGTGACTGGGACTGAGGGAAAGGCCCCAGGCGTCAGTATCTGCGGGGCTGGACCCGGTCAGGATGCGGGTGGTCTTTGCGGGAAAAACGGCGCTAAGGGATTCTCGAATAGCGGCGGCGGAGAATGCGGGAGTCAGGCTGGGGGCGTTTTTGAAGACGACGGCACCGTCGGCGTTGCGGAGCTCTTGAATGAGGTGGGTGCGGGGTCGTTGACCGCCGTTGGAGAGGACTGCGGCGGCGGCGGCGAGTTCGAGGGGGGTGGTGCTGAGGGTGCCGCGGTAAAGATCGCGACCTTTGCCGAAGGGGCCGGTGAAGCCGAAGCGTTTTGCGAGGCGTTCCATCTCCGGATTGCCAATTCGGGTTCCGGTGGTGACGGCGGACTCACGGATGGGATGGCCGCGTTCGGCGGCGGCGGTGAGGACGAAGGGGGTGAAGATCGATCCTAGGTCGCGGCGGGCATCGAGGGCACGGTGGAATCGGGTGGGGCGAGGGGTGCGGCCGCCACGGGCGGCTTCGATGCCGCCGGTTTGGGGGTTGAGAATGACTGCGGCGATCTCGACGCCGTCGGGGAGGGTGTCGATGAAGCGGGCGAGTTCCTCTTCGAGGATGAATTGGATCCCGGCGCTGATGGTGGATTTCAGGACGAGTCCGCCGTCATTGATGTCGCTGTCTTTGAGGAGTTCTTCGAAGTGGCGGCGGATGAGTGGAGCGATGATGCCGCCGGTGCCGTGGTTCGGTTCGCTGAGGAGCCCGAGTTTGCCCATGCGGATGCTGTCGGCGTTTTCCTGGGTGATGTATTCCTCATCGACCATGCGATCGAGGACTTCGTCGCGTTGCTTGAGGGCACCTTTCAGATTTCGGAGGGGAGAGCAGGCGTGGGGAGCGCGGATGATGCCGGCGAGGAGGGCGCATTGGTTCGGGGTGAGTTCGGACGCGGGGATGCCGAAGTAGGTGCGGGCTGCTTCGTCGAGTCCATGGCAGCCGGAGCCGAAGTAGATGCGGTTGAGGTAGCTGGTGAGGATTTCGTCTTTGGAGTAGTGGGATTCGATGCGGAGAGTGATGGCGATTTCGAGCAGCTTTCGGTGGAGGCTGCGTTGGTGCATGCTGTAGCTGTTTCGGGCGAGTTGCATGGAGAGCGTGGAGGCGCCCTGGGTGAAGGATCGGTCGCGGAGGTTGCGCTGAGTGGCGCGGAGGAGTCCCATCACATCGACGCCGTGGTGTTCGAAGAAGCGTTTGTCTTCGCGGGCTTGGAGGGCTTGGACGAAGAAGGGAGGAATTTCCTCACGAGTGAGGAGTCGTCGGTTTTCGCCGTGGAGGGTGGCGATTTCGCGGTCCTGGATGTCGAGGACGACGGAGCGTTCGGGCATGGAGGCGACTTCCTTGAGGTCGTAGCGGAAGGCGAGGCAGGAATAGAAGAGGGCGATGGCGAGACAGAGGAGGGGGAGGAGGACGCCGGCCTTCAGGACGAAACGCAGTGGGCCGCGGAGGGGGCGTGGGATCCAGTTGGGGATACGGGAGGGCCTTTTCGAAGGGCGCCACGAATCGGAGTCCGGAGCATTCTCAAGAGCGCATTGCTGGCGGGACCAGCGGGTTGGGGTGTAGCGGGACAAGGTGAGAGGAGTTATCGGTGAGGAGTTGTCAGGAAGATCGTCAGCCCGATGGCTTTCCCAGACGAGGAGGTCGACGCAAGCCGTAGGCTCTGCCTTCTATGCGTTGTTCTTTTGTGAGCGATGGGGCCAGATGCTCCAATCGAGGGACCACTTCGTTCCTTTTTTCGGTTTCGGTCATCGATGGTGCTGAACGGAGCCAGTGGTAGGCGGCCAAAGGTGAGTGCGGACAGGAGGATGTAACCGGTCCAATAGAGGAAGCCGGAGAGGATGATTTCGAAGAGAATTCGAATTCCCGTTTCTGCGATGAGCTCTCCTATTGGCATCTTCGTGATTCGAGAGTTCGTGGTCGGTGTGATGTGAGGCAGAAGAATACTACTCCTCGACCGGAATGGCGCGGATGGGGCGGCGTTCGGGGACGGGGCGGGCGCGGATGGTGCCTTCTTCGACGGGGATGGCACGAACCGGAGGGTGGGGGTTGCTGTTGACGGGGGCGGCGCGGAGGGGGTGCTTGGTGCAGTAGTCATTGTCGGCGGGGGCGAGGTCGGCGGGAGTTCTGGTGGAGTAGGCGGTTCCTGCGGCTGAGCAACCATTGGTGGCGCGGCGTCCGGAGTGGCGGCAGAGGTTGCAAGTGATGGTGGGGGTGTTTGCGTTGAGGCTTCCAAAGTTATAGCGACGCAGACGGTCGGCTGTTTTCATTGTTTCGACCCAGATCGGGAGGGCGAGTTTGGAGCCGTAGCCGCCGGAGATGGTTTGCTTTGGTTTGTCCATGCCGACCCAGACGGCGGTGGTGATGGAGGAAGTGTAGCCGACGAACCAGGCGTCGACGTAGTTGTCGGTGGTGCCGGTTTTTCCAGCGGCAGGGTGGCGGAAGTCGAATTTGCTGCGCATCGCGGAGGCCGTGCCGCGGTCGGTGACCTCCTGGAGGATGTTGGATACCTCCCATGCTGCGCCGGAGCGAGTGGCGGGGTAGCCGAGTGGATCGGTGCGGTAGAGGACGTTGTCATCGCGGTCGCGGATTTCTTGAATGAGGTAGGGCCGGAATCGCTTTCCACCATTGGGGAAGACGGTGTAGGCGCTGGCGACTTGCCAGGGTGTGGCTTCCCAGGAACCGAGGTAGGAGGAGGGGACGGGAGGGATGCTGTTCTCGTTGAAGCCGCACATCCGGGCGACCTCGCGGACAGGTTTCATGCCGGCGAAATTTCCGACGCGGACGGAGGAGGTGTTGCGGGATTTGATGAGCGCTTCGCGGACTTTAACGGTGGCGAGGTATTTGCCGTCGGAGTTGTCTGGGGACCAGCTGCTGGGGGCGCCTTTGATCTCGCCGGGGCGGATGCGGTTGTCGCTGATGAGGGTGTCGGGTTTCAGTCCGGCGTTGAAGGCAGTGAGGTAGACGAAGGGTTTGAAGACCGAGCCAATTTGACGTCGGGCGTGGAGGGCACGGTTGAATTTTGATTCGTCGGCGTCACGTCCACCGACCACGGCGAGGATGGCTCCAGTTTTGTTTTCGACCATGACGACCGAGCCTTGCATGTAGGCAGGGTTGCCGCGGGAGGAGGGGTTGAGGTTTTGCCATTGGTGGCGGGTCTGGTGTTTGTAGCCGAGGGTGCGCTCGACGCTGCGGAGGTGTTTGTCGAGGGCGCGTTCGGCGCCTTCCTGGAGGCTCTGGTCGATGGTGGTGGTGATGATGAGTCCGCCAAGTTTGATATTCTGTTCCTCGAGGGTACGCTCTAGGTCGCGGCGGATGGCATCCATGGCGTAGCTGTCGTGGATGATGCGTCGGTCGGGGGGGCGAATGTGGAGCGGTTCTTTCTTTGCCTTGTCGGAGTCGTCCTGAGTGATGAATTCGAAGCGCACCATTGAGTCGAGGGTGGAGTTGCGTTCGCGTTTTGTTTTCTTGAGGTCCTGGAAGGGGGAGAAGGAATTGGGGGCGCGGATGATGCCGGCAAGCATGGCGCCTTCGGAGAGGGTGAGGTCACGGGCTGGTTTTTCGAGGTAGGTGCGTGAGGCGGCTTCGATGCCGTGGATGGATCCTCCCCAGAAGATAAGGTTCATGTAGTGTTGGAGGATCTCGTCTTTTTCGTAATGCACCTCGATGCGGAAAGTGAGGGCGAGTTCGAGGAATTTTCGGTCGAGTTCCTCCCACCACTTGCCGCGGGTTGGCAGGTGGAAGGCGTTGCGCGAAAGCTGCATGGTGATGGTGGAGGCTCCCTGGGCGAATCGTCTGCGCTGGATGTTCTGGACGACGGCACGGGCGAGGCCGCGGGGATCGACACCGAAGTGCTTGTAGAAGGACCTGTCTTCCCGGGCGAGGAGGGCGTTGCGGAAGTTCGGGGAGACCTCATCGAGGGAAACGATGTAGCGGTTCTCGCCATGGAGGCGGCCGATTTCGTTACCGTGGCGGTCGAGGATCATGGAGCGGGCCGGCATTTCGGCAACCCGGGCCATGTCGAAGCGGAGGGAGCGGACGTAGTAGGTGGTCGCGCCGATGAGGAAAATGATGAAGCCGATGACGGCCATGCCACCGCAGAGGCGGGCTGGCCAGCGAATGAGCTTGGGCCAAGATTCAGTGATACGCCCGACGAGTAGAAATGGCCAGAAGCAGAGATAGAACAGGGGGCTGCGTGTTCTCGGGGCCTTCGTTCTCCGTTTGGCTCCTTTGCGGCGAGTGCTCTTTCGTGCCGCTCGTTTTCTGGTGGGACGCTTGCGTGCCGTGCTGGTTCGTTTGCGCGGGGTGGGGCGCTTTGGTGGTTGGCGGGCCATCTATTGGTGATGCTGGAGAGGCGAAATGAAGTACTGTGGGTTGTCGGGGGTGGGAAAGTAGGGGATGGTCAGGAAGTTCTTCGTGAGACGAGAGCGCCTCAGAATGGCGCTTTGTCTGGGGAGAGTTTATTTCGAAGAGATGAAAGTGACAAGTGCGCGACCGACCATAGCGGGAATTCTTGCCTGGGGGCTGGTATTTTCCGGTCTGGGCCGGGCAGAGGACTCTGTGCAGACCCTGGGAGACCTCAAGAACCTTCAAGGACAGGTTCGTGGGGTGGTGGCGAGGGTGATGCCAGCAACTGTCTCATTGTTTTCGACCATGGAAAATGGCCAATCGGGGAGTGGAAGCGGGGTGATCGTGTCGGCAGACGGTCTCGTCCTGACCGCGGGGCATGTGGTGGATGGGTTTGCGGAGGTGATGGTGGTGTTTCCGAGTGGGAAGCAGGTCGGGGCAACGGTGCTGGGTGCGAATCGTAATCGTGATGAAGCGATGGTGAAGTTGGAGGGCGACGGGCCTTGGCCATTCGTGAAGATGGGTGATTCTGATGAAGTGAAGGTTGGTCACTGGGTGGTGTCGTTGGGGCATGCCGGGGGTTACGATCCCTTGCGGACTCCACCGGTGCGATTCGGGAGGATTTTGGGGAGAAACGCGCTGGGTTATTTGGTGACCGATTGCGCCTTGATCGGCGGTGATTCCGGTGGGCCGTTGTTCAATCTGTCGGGTGAAGTGGTAGGGATTCATTCCTCGATCGGACCGGAGCTTTCGAGCAACAACCATCGTGGGGTGAGTGACTTTGTGCGCGATTGGGACCGATTGAAGGACGGGGAGACTTGGGGGCGGTTGACGTTGAACCCGCTCATGAATCCGGATCGTCCGGTGATTGGTTTCAATGTTGAGGGAGAGGTTCGCGGTGGCGTGTTGGTGGGTGAGGTGCGGGAAAACTCCCCGGCGGCGATGGTGGGAATTCGGATTGGAGATGTGGTGAGGAAGTTGGACGGCAGGCGGGTGCGGAGTTTTAAAGGTCTACTAGGGATCCTGAATACCCATCAACCGGGCGACGAGGTGACGGTGACGTTCGTGCGTGGCAACAAGGAGATGAGTCGGAAGTTGAAATTGGCCCGCTTGGGTGATGTGCATGATGATCAATAATCGATCCAAGACGGAGATGACGATGAAGCGGGTATTGATGATTTCCTTTGTTGCGACGGGAGTCGTGATGGGTCAGTTCGAGGACATTCGTCCGGAGGACCGAGCGAAGTTGGATGCACAGGCGTTGAGGGTGTTTGACGCTGTGGCGCCGGTTCTGGAGAAGACCTCGGCGAGTGCCGTGGAGGTGCGTGTTTGGCAGAAGCGGGTTGGGTTTGGAACGGTGGTCGGGCCGGAGCAGGTGATTTGTAAGTGGAGCGATGTGAGTCGGGCTGCGGAGAGTCTGTCCTGTCGGGGAAAGGATGGCCGATTGCTGGCGGCAAAGGTGGTGGGGATTTATGCGGAGGACGACCTGGCCTTGTTGGAGGTGAAGGAATTAAAAGCTCCGCCAGTCGTGTTCGCGGACGGTGGTGACTTGACCTTGGGGAGTTTCATCGTCTTGGCCCGTCCTGATGGAGAGGCCGGAGGCGTTGGGGTGGTGAGTGTGCTGCCGCGGAGTTTGCGACCGGGCGACCGGGCTTTTCTCGGGGTGGAAATGGATCTCAAGTTTGCCGGGCCAGGAGTGCAGATCGACAGGGTGCAGGCTGGCACCGGAGCGGAGTCCGCCGGGTTGCGACGTGGTGATGTGGTGATCGGGATCAACGATGTTGATACCAATGGAAATTTTGAGTTGAGCACGGCGTTGCAGCGGATGAGTCCGGGAGAGACCGTGCGAGTGCGGTATCGGCGGAAGGATGCGGAGAAGTCAGCAGAGGTTGTGCTGGGTGGGATGCCTGATGGCAGGATTCCGATGGGTCGGATGGATACCATGAACAAGATGGGCGGGCACCGTTACAGTCTGGTAGTGGATAATTTTGCGAAGGTGATCCAGACGGACATGCAGATTCAGCCGGAAGACTGTGGTGCGCCGGTTGTTGATCTCGATGGTCGGGTGATCGGGATTGCCTTGGCGCGGGCAGGTCGGATCAAGTCGTTCATTCTCCCGGCGGACAGCATCAAGACCTTGATGGCTGACCATGAGGAAGAGGCTGATGACAAGGGCGCGGCTCTGCGGTGGGATGAGGTGGATGAGGAGGATTTGCGACGGATCAAGGCTACGAGGAGGGGCCGGGGAAGTGAGTTGGAGCGGCACATGGAGGAGTTGAGGCTCCTGCAGGAACAGTTGGGCCTGGACGACTAAGAGATGCCTAAGAGCGGCAATTGGAATAAATGCTCCTGATGGAACTCACATCTGCGGTGATGAAGAGAGTTCTGATGTTGATGCTGGTGTTGACTGGGTTTGTGTGGGCCGAGGAGCGGGAGTTCAGGCCACGGCAGGTGGTGGAGCCGTTTGAGGAGATTCGGGACCCGAAGACGGTCGGGGTGGATGAGGCGGGACGCTTTGTGAAGGATGAGGAGCTGGTCCTGGGGGTGGTGGTGAAGGGTGAGGCGCGGGCTTATCCGATCAACATGCTCACCAGTCCGAGGCGGGAGATCATCAATGACAAGCTGGGAGGGCAGGCCATTGCGGCAACGTGGTGACATCTGTGTTTTAATGGCATCGTGTATGCCAGAACGGTTGGAGAGCGGGAGTTGACCTTGCAGGTGTCGGGGATGCTTTGGCAGAGGAGTTTGGTGATTCGTGATTTGGAGACGGGGTCTCTATGGAGTCATTTGCTGGGAGAATGCATGCGGGGGGAATTGAAGGGGAAGAGTTTTGAGATGTTGCCGGGGGTGATCACCTCGTGGGCGGATTGGAAGAAGCGGCACCCGAAGACGACGGTGCTGGCGATGAGTCGGACGGCGAAGAAGTTTGATCTGGAGGTGTGGGAGTCGCCCTCGCGGTTTGTGTATGGCGTGCCGCTGGGAGTTGGAAAGAAGGCGCCAGCGGTGTCGTTTGCGAAGTTGGTGAAGACGCCCGTTGTCTCGGTGCGCAGCGGGGAGGAGGCGTTGTTGGTGACGCTTGGGAAGGTCAGCAAGCGGGTGCAGGTTTTCGATGTGCGGGTGGATGGAGCGGTTGTGGAGTTTGCCGCGATGAAGTCAGGGCGCATGAGGGATGCGGCGACGGGGTCGGAGTGGGATGTGGTGACTGGAGAGTGTTTATTTGGGGAGAAGAAGGGGGAGAGGTTGGTGCCGCGGAACGGAATGATTTCGTATCGCCGGGCGTGGGAGGTGTTTTATCCCGGGTCGCGGATAGTGGAGTGAGGGGGGCAATGTCTCCCTTACCTTCAGATGTTAAAACCAGCTCGAGGGTTATTACTCCTGGATTTCCCAGATCTCGCAGATGTGGTTCTTCTGGACGTCGGTCGGTGAGAAGCGATCGGTTTGGCTGAGGAAGACGGCTTGGACGTTCTGGGTGGACTTTTTATTGAAGTCGACCACGGAAGCGATGGTGGTGGCGCGTTCTGCAGAGAGTTTCTGGTTGGTTTGGAAGTCGCCGGTTTTGGAGGCGTAGCCGACGATGAGGAAGAAGGACTTCTCTCCTGAAGCCTGCACCGTGAGCCGGGTTTCCTGAGCCTTGTCGAGGTTGATGCGGGAGGATCCGGATTGGAAGTCGATGGTATCGAGGACGCGAGCCTTGAGTTGGGTTCCGATTTTCGCGTATTCGGCAGCAAGTTCAGGGCCATTGAGTGTTTCGAGCTCGGCGAGGCGAACGAAGAGGGCCTTGGCCGCTGCGGGGAGTTTGTCCGCGGAGTCGACGAAGAGTCGGGTGCGGCTGAGTTCGGCGCGGGTCTTCTGAAGTTCGTAGCGGAGCTCGTTGTTCTCGGCGCGGAGGGTCTTCGATTCGTCGCGAAGAACGACGACTTCCGTTTGCAGTTTGTCGCGGTTGGCGAGAGTGTTTTCGAGTTGTTGGCGCAGCTTGTCCATTTCGGATTTTATGGGTGTGCCGGCGATTTGTTCCTGGAGGTCAGCAATGCGTTCTTGTGCGGTCTCGTAGAGCGACTGGGCCTTGGCAAGGCGGATGCGGAGGGATTCGGCGTCTTGGGCGGATCCCTGCAGTTGGGCAACCTGAGTGAGGAGGTCGGTGTTTTGTCTGGTGAGCGCGGCAAAGGTGGTGTCGGCCCCGGCGAGGCGCTGCTCCTTCTCGGCGAGGAGGATCTGCATTTGGCGCACCATGGTGACGAGGTCGGTGGAGTCGTTGTTGATGCGGGCGGCTAGTGCTTCGACTGACTGACCGGCGACTTCGTCACCGAGAGGGGGGAGGCCCATGCGGCGGCGCTCTTCGTTGATGAAGCTTCTGCGGTTCTTGAGTTCCTTGCGGAGAGTCTCGACTTCGGAAGGCGCTCCGCCGGTGACGCCGATGCCCTTGTCCCTCATATTGAGGGCGAGGATGAAGAGGAGGAGGACGGCGGCGCCGAGAACGAGTCCGATGATGAGATTCTGGTTTCCGGCGGGAGTGGGGGCTGATGTTGGTGGAGGGGTGTCGTCGCTCATATGCAATGCGGGTTGGGATTGTCGTCGGTCAGGACGGGTTTAGCGGATTCTGTGAGTAAGTTCAAGGATAGGAAGATTCTGAATCATCAGGATTCCCGGGCCAATAGGGGGAGATATCAGGAGGATGCCGAGGCGCCGGCGACGGCGAGGAGTTCGGCGGGAGTATTGACGAGATAGTGGGGTTGTTCGGCGGCGAGGGCGTCGCGGGAGTTGAATCCCCAAGTGACGGCAACGATGTCGATGCCTGCTTTTTTTGCGGCGTGAATGTCGCGGATCTCGTCTCCGACGTAGAGCATGCGGGAGGGGTTCATGGAAAAGGTCCGGGCGATGGAGCGGAGGTGTTTGGACTTTCCGGAGAGGGAGGAGGTGGAGCTGATGAAGGTGAAGAGGTCGCGGAGTCCGTGGAGCTCGAGGAAAGCTTCGACGTTCTCGGTGGCGTTGGAGGTGAGGATGCCGAATCGGTCCACGTTGGAGCGGAGTTCCATCAGGGTTTCGGTGATGCCGTCGATGAGCGGGATGTTGGTGATGTCGCTCTTGAGCATGCGGCGAGCCTTAGCGAGGAGGAGAGGGACGCGGAGTTTTGGGATGTTGAGGCGGGTGAGGGCGCTGCGGATGTCCATGTTCCGGATCGTGTTGATCTCATCTCCAGCGAGTTGTCGAAAGCCGTTCTCGGCGGCGATGTTGTTGTAGATGGAGATTCCTGCTTGGAGGGTGTCGGCGATGGTGCCATCGAAGTCGAAGATGAGGGCCTGGTAGCGCATGACTCAGGAAGTGGCGACCAGGGGCAGGTTCGGGTCGATGTCTTCGGAGAGTGAGCTGGAGTCGCCTTGGCGAAGATGAAGCCAGGCCGCGTAGCCGATCATGGCGGCGTTGTCCGTGGAGAGGGAGGAGGAGCAGGGATGGAAGTCGAGGCCTGCTGCGGCGCAGGCTTGGGCGAGTGCGTGGCGGAGGGCCTTGTTGCAGCTGACGCCGCCGGAGAGGCTGACGAGTTTCACGCCGGCTCTGCGGGCGGCGGCAATGGTTCGGGAGACGAGGACATCGAGGACGGCAGCTTGAAAGGAGGCGGCGAGATCGGCGGTGTGTTGGGAGGGGTCGTCGAGCTTTTGAGTGGTGTAGAGCACCGCTGTTTTCAGTCCGGAGAAAGAGAAGTCGAGGTCTCCGGGGGTAGAGCGTGGAAAGGCGTAGGCGGCTGGGTCGCCGTCTTTCGCGAGGCGTTCGATCTCGGGGCCGCCGGGGTAGGGAAGGCCGAGGAGGCGGCCGACTTTGTCAAAGGCTTCACCGGCAGCGTCATCGATGGTCGTGCCGAGGCGTTTGTATTGGCCGGTGCCCTCGACGTGGATGAGGAGGGTGTGTCCGCCGGAAACGACGAGGGCCAGGTGTGGGGGAGGTGCTGCGTCGGATTCGATGAACGGTGAGAGGAGATGGCCTTCCATGTGGTTGACGGAGAGGAAGGGTTTGCCGGAGGCGAGGGCGAGGGCTTTGGCCATGGAGTGGCCGACAAGGAGAGAGGAGGCGAGGCCGGGACCGCGGGTGGCAGCGAAGGCATCGATGTCGTGAATGGAGAGGCCGGCAGCGTCGAGGGTTTGGGCGACGAGGGGGTGGAGGCGGAGAGCGTGGTTGCGAGAGGCGAGTTCGGGAACGACTCCGCCGTAGGCGCGGTGGAGGTCGATTTGCGAAGAGATCAGAGAGGCGAGCAGGGCGGGTGGATGGGTGTCGCCTTGCAGGATTGCTGCAGCGGATTCGTCGCAGGAGGTTTCGAGGGCGAGTATTGTCACGGGGTGAAGTCGTTGAGGGCAGGTGCTACTTGGCGAGTTCCGCGAGGGCGGCGGAAAGGACGGGGTCTTTCCATGTTCCGAGTTTGCCGGCCTCTTCGGGAGTGAGTGAATCGCGGCGGCGCCAGAGGTTGAGGAGATCGCGATCGTCTTGGGAGATTTCGATGGCGACGTCGGGGGTGATGCCGACTTCATGTGGTGTGGAGCCGGAGGGGGTGTGGTATTTCGCGATGGTGAGGCGGAGGGCGGTGCCGTTGCCCATGGGCATGATCTGTTGCACGGAGCCTTTGCCGTAGCTGGTTTCGCCGACGATCGTGGCGCGCTTCAGGTCTTGGAGGGCGCCGGAGACCAGCTCGGAGGCGCTGGCGGAGCCGTTGTCGATCAGGACCGCGATGGGGTAGTCGCGTTTTTTGCGTTGGCGGTCGGGGGTCTTGAGTGGGTCGGAGCTGTGCGCGGGATTGCGGCCTCGGGTGAAGACGACTTCGGTGGAGGGAGGGAGGAACTCGCCGAGGATTTCGACGGAGATGTTGAGCAGGCCTCCGGGGTTGCCGCGAAGGTCGAAGATGAGGGATTTCATGCCTTTGTCTTCCAAGTCGTCGAGGGCGGCTTCCAATTCACGGTGGGAGGGGGCGGTGAACTCGGCGAGGTGGATGTAGCCGACTTTTTTCTCACTACTGCGTTCGAGAATGAGGGCGTCGGTGATGGCCTCCTGTTTGACGACGGTCCGGAGGAGGGTGACTTCGTTGTCTCGATGATCGCCTTTGTGTCGCAGCGTGAGCTTGACCGCTTCGCCGGGTTGGCCGCCCATTTTGAGGAGAGCGTCGCGGAGGCTGAGTTCTCCCACCTCTTCCTCGCGAATTTTGAGGATGCGATCACCGGGGACAATCTTGGCTCGGGAAGCGGGTGATCCGGTACGGACCGCGGCGACGGAGAGGAATTTGTCGCTCTTGGTGAGAGTCAGACCGAGGCCGGGGATCTCGGGTTGTCCTTTCTCCTCGGAGATGTAGGCGTAGGTCTCGGGGTGATAGAATGCGGAGAACTTGTCGAGTGATCCGAGCATTCCTTCGAGGGCGTGGTTGACGAGGCGCTCGTAGCTGACGCTGTCCGGATCGGGATGGTTCTCGCGGACCTTCTCGAGGATTTGGATGAAGCGCTCGACGTGTTGGTAGCCCTGACCATCGTCAGGCAGAAGCGCGGGTTCCTGGCCGAGGCAGAGGCTTGGGCCGAGGAGGAGAGGAAGCAGACGTCGCATGCAGGGAATCAAGCATGGGACGGGCCGATGGGGAATGTGGAAATGAGGGAGGATGTTTGGGAAACAGAATTCACAGGCGAGACGGCTGTGCTCCCCCCACTCATGCTGCGTCGGCTCGCTTCTTCTTGATGGTGGGGGGCTTGGTGCCTTCCACCACGCCGCGATTGATGGTGACGGACTCGACGTCATCGCGGGAGGGGATTTCATACATGATATCGAGCATGATGTGCTCGAAGATCGAGCGGAGGGCGCGAGCGCCGGTGCCGCGTTTGACCGCTTCCTCGGCGAGGGCTCGGAGGGCGTCACGGGTGATTTTGAGCTTCACGCCGTTCAGGGCGAGTTGCTTCTGATACTGTTTGACGAGTGCGTTCTTTGGCTCGGTGAGAATTTGGATCAATTCGTCTTCGGCCAGTTTCCGCAGGGCGGAGTGGACGGGGAGACGACCGATGAACTCGGGGATGAGACCGAAGTGGAGGAGGTCTTCCGGTTGAGCTTTTTCGAGGAGGTTGGCCGGTGTCTTGGCGTCTTCGGTTTGCTGCTTGGTAGATTGGAAGCCGAGGACGTTGCGGCCGAGACGGCGGCGGACGACGTCTTCCAGGCCGATGAAGGCGCCGCCACAGACGAAGAGGATGCGCTCGGTGTTGACCTGAATGTATTCCTGCTGGGGGTGCTTGCGCCCGCCTTGAGGTGGGACGTTGCAGACGGTTCCCTCGAGGATTTTGAGGAGGGCTTGCTGCACGCCTTCACCGGAGACGTCGCGAGTGATGGAGACGTTCTCGGTCTTGCGACCGATCTTATCGATCTCGTCGACGTAGATGATTCCTTGTTCGGCACGCTCGACATCGAAGTCGGATGCCTGGAGCAATCTCAGAATGATATTCTCGACGTCCTCACCAACGTAGCCGGCTTCGGTCAGGGTGGTGGCGTCGACGATGCAGAAGGGAACGTCGAGGACCCGCGCGAGGGTGCGAGCCAGTAGTGTTTTTCCGGACCCGGTGGGGCCGAGGAGGAGGATGTTCGATTTTTCGATTTCCACGTCGGCCAGTTCCTCGGGAGCATTGGAGTGATCCTGGTGGAGGCGCTGGTAGTGATTATAGACTGCGACCGAGAGGACCTTCTTGGCGTGTTCCTGGCCGATGACGTATTCGTCGAGGCGGCTGCGAATTTCAGCAGGTGTGGGGATGTCCCGCGTGGGAATTGCGCTACGGCTCAATTCCGAAGTGCCATCGTCGGTCAGTTCCTTTTCGAGGATCGTGGAGCAGACCTCGATGCATTCATTGCAGATGTAGACGCCCGGGCCAGCGATGAGCTTTTTGACCTCGGAGTGGCTTTTGCCACAGAATGAACACATCGTTAGGTTGGAAGCACGAGCCATAGGAAAGAGTCAGATTGTTGGGGAATGGATGAATTTAACAGGGAATGCCGCTATTCGCCCGCATTATTCTCGGATTCTTTGTCGCTGTCGTCGTCCGCGAGTTCCTTGCGGTTTTCGAGAACTTTGTCCACGAGCCCGTATTCCGTGGCCTCTTCCGCGGACATGTAGTTGTCGCGGTCGGCGTCGATTTCGACCTGTTCGGTGGTTTTGCCGGTGTGCTCGGAGAGGATGAGGTTGAGCTTCTTCTTGAGGTTGAACATGAACTCGATGGTTCGTTCGACGTCGGAAGCGGTGCCCTGCGCTCCACCGGAGACCTGGTGGATCATGACATGCGAGTTGGGAAGGCAGAAGCGCTTGCCCTTTGTGCCGGCGGTCAGAAGCACGGCGCCCATGGAGGCGGCGATGCCAATGCAGTAGGTGTTCACGTCGCAGGTGACGAACTGCATGGTGTCGTAGATCGCCAGTCCCGCGGTGACCGAGCCACCGGGGGAGTTGATGTAGATGTGGATGTCCTTCTTGGGGTCCGACATTTGCAGGAAGAGCAGTTGCGCAATGACGGAGTTTGCCACGAAGTCATCGATCGGAGTTCCGATGAAGACGATGCGGTCCTTGAGGAGACGCGAGTAGATGTCGAAGGCCCGCTCCCCTCGTCCGTCCTGTTCGATGACAGTGGGGACGAAATGGTTGTTCTGCGGGGCGGGAATTTGGGAGGAATTACTCATTTTCTTGTTTGTCTGCGGAGATGGTTTGGACATTCGCGCCTTCGAGCAGGAAGTCAATGGTCTTACTGAGGAGCATGGAGTGTTGGAGGCTACGGAGGCGTCCGGATTTTTGTAGCTCCTTGACAACGCTCTTGAACGGCTTCTTCGACTGTTGGGCCATGGCCTGAATGCGTTCGGTGAGCTCTCCCTCGGTGACCTTGATCTCCTCCTTGGTGGATATTTCCTGGAGGATGAAGTCGGTTTTGAGGTTGAGCCTGGCTCTCTGACCCGCTGCGGCGAAGAGCTCTGCTTGTTGGGCGTTGATTTGCTCTTCGCTCATACCTTGTTGCACGCCCCGCTCGACCATTTCATCGGCTTGGACTTGAGTCTCGGAGGTGAGGATGTCTTCGGGGAGATCGAACTCGACGGACTGGGAGAGTTTCTCGACGAGTTGGTTGACCTTGAGTTCTTGCAGTTGACGGTCGAATTGGGAGTCGAGCTGCTCTTTGATGATGTCGCGCAGTTCATCCACCGTTTTGCCGGGGATGATTTGGGCGGCGAGTTCGTCGGTGAGTTCGGGCAGGATCTGTTCCTTGATAGCGGTGACCTTCACGGAATAGTCGATTTCCTTGCCGCGGATATCTTCAAGGGGGAAGTCGTCCGGGACGGTGACTTTAAATTCACGCTCATCGTCGGTTGTTGCACCTTCCAATTCTTTTGAAAAACCTGGGAGGAAGGACTCCTCGTCCATTTTCAGCCAAAAGCTCTCTCCTTTGCCGAGATAGCCGGCTTTTTCGCCAAGGAGTTCCTCGAGCGGGGTGCCCTCGGAGGAGCCTTGGTAATCGATGATGCCGAAATCGCCCTCAGCGAGGCCGCGATCGGTGATGTCGCTGAAGTCGGCGAAGCGGGTTCTGACTTGCTCCAGTTCGCGATCGACATCTTCGTCACCGATCGCGCGATCTGGAATTTCAATTGTAATCGACTTGTAGTCTGGGAGTTCGAACTCCGGAGCGAGGACGAGGCTGGAGGTGAAATTGAATCCGCCGTCGGGGAGGTGATCCGTCTTTTCGGGCTCTTTGGCGTCGAGGACTCTGAGTTCCTCCTTACGGATGGCTTCATCGTAGCCTTGTTTGACGAGGCGGGCCTCCAATTCCTCCTTAATTTCGGCGGCGTAGCGCTTCTCGATGACCTTGGTGGGGATCTTGCCGGGGCGGAAGCCGGGGATCTTAGCCTGTTTACTGAAGGATTGAACGATTTGCTGGCGTTCACCGGTGACCGCGTCGGCGGGGACTTCGACCTGGATTCGGGCCAGGCAGTTTGGTTGTTTCTCGACCGTGATATTCATAGTGGAAATTTGTTAAGTGCTATTATGTGGGGCTCGGGGGGCGGAACGCTAGTTGGGAGTTGGGGGCTGGTCAAGGGAGAGGACCGCGAGGTGTTTTTTAAAAGAAACCATGATATTTTGTAGGTATTGACCTTGACGAGAACAGGGGCTGGAGAGTGTGATGGGGCAGAGTTCAGCAGCTTACGTCACGCTCATGTTAATAAAGTTTTTCCGGGGAGGATTGGTTCGAGTATTTTTGGTCCTTTGTGTCTTAGGGGTAGTCCTTTGGCCATCCGAGGCGCAGGCGCAAGGTGATTTCACTGGTAAGACGGTATCGTCAATTGTCTTTAAGTATCGAGGGCCTAAAACAGTTGATGAAGCACGTCTTCGGAACTTCATGAGTATTAAGGTTGGTTCGAAATACGACCCTGAGCTCTTGGATAACGACATCAAGCGTCTCTACGAGACAGGCTTGGTGGATGACGTTCGATTTTTGGCGGAGCCGGTAGGCGACAAGCTGAAGCTCATCGCGGAGGTGGTGACGCGGCCCTTGTTGGGTGGTGTTGGTTTTGTCGGGCAGAGCGTGTTCAGTGAGAAGAAGCTGGCGAGTGTGAGTGAGCTGAAGGCTGGAGGCACCTTGAGTGACGTGGAGATCCTCGCCGCGCGTCGGAATATCGAAGAGCATTATCGGGGTTTCGGTTACCCGGATGTTTTGGTGACGCACCGATTGCAGGAGACCGCCCGTCCCGACGTGTCGGATTTGATTTTTGTCATCGACGAAGGCACGAAGAGGGAGGTTCGCAAAATCACTTTTGTTGGGAACACGGTGTTCAAGAATGTGGAGCTCCGCCGTGAGATGGAGACGAAGCAGAAGAACTGGTTGTCTTGGATCAACAAGTCGGGTCGTATCGATCCTGCGGAACTTGAGGCGGACTTTGACCGCGTTCTGGATTTCTACCGCAACAGCGGATACCTCCGTGCGAAGATTACGAACGTTGAGCGTCAGCCGGTGAGCAACGGAAGAGTTGACCTGGTCATTACCATTGAGGAGGGCACGAAGTATGTTGTGCAGAGCGTGGGTTTTGGAAAAATGAGCGTCTTTACTCCTGCTGACCTGGATCCTGCGTTGAGCCTGAATCCGGGCGAAGCCTACTCGGCGAAGAAGGTGCGGGACGACATGAGGATGATTCGGAGCTACTATGGTTCACGAGGACATGCCGATGCGACTGTCAGCCCTGTCATTCGTGACGTGGGCCCGGGGTTGATTTCCGTTCTCTACAAGGTCACCGAGGGAGGCCGCTCCAAGGTGGGCCGGGTGAACATCGAGGGCAACGTGAAGACCCAGGACCGGGTCATCCGCCGGGAACTTCCCATGAAGCCCGGCGAGCCCTTCAACTCGGTGGAAATGGACACCACGGATCGCCGACTGAAGAACTTGAACTACTTTGATCAGACGCAGGTCACTTCCAGCCCGAGTGCCCAGAGCGGCTACCGGGACGTCAACATTCTCGTGCGGGAGAAGAAGACCGGCCAATTGAGTTTTGGAGCGGGCTTCAGTTCGATCGACAACATTGTCGGTTACATCAACGTCGAGGAATCCAACTTTGACATCAAAGGATGGGGGAAGGGGATGAGGGGCGCAGGTCAGAGGATGGCCGCGCAGCTGCGGTTGGGTGCTAAGCGGAAGGATTTCAAAGTATCGTTGGTCGAGCCGTGGTTCATGGGGCGCCGACTGGCACTGGGTGGTGAGCTTTTTTACCGGGACCTTTCCTTCCTGAGTGACAATTATACTCAGGGTTCTGCGGGGGCCGCCCTCTTTGTTCGTAAGCCGCTTGGCCGACGTGGATACGTTAAGGCTGAATACCGAATCGAAGATATCGATGTGGATGTTGATACGATCCCCCCGGTTGATTTGGATGGTCTGGCTACGGATTCACTCTTCACGAAGGAAGACGGCAGCTATCTACGGAGTGCGCTCTCTCTGACCTACACCTACGACAGTCGTGACAGCAACATCATACCGCGCAAGGGTGGTCGTGCGAACGTTGGGATTACGTTGGCCGGTGGCGCACTGGGAGGCGATGTGGACACCTACTCGATCGCTGCCAGCGGATCGAAGCATTGGAGTTTGCCGTGGGACATGATTGTGAATGTGAACGGATCTTATGAAACGGTCGATTCACACGGAGGCGGCACAGTGCCGATCTTTGAGCGGAAATTCCTTGGTGGCTCCAGAAATCTTCGTGGTTTCGAATACCGGGACATTGGTCCGCGTGATCCGGTGACCGAAGACGTTCTTGGTGGTCAGACTGCAGCCTTCGTTTCTACCGAAATGACTTTCCCGATTATCGAGAACATCCGCGGTGCGGCGTTCTACGACATGGGCTTTGTCAGTGCTGATTCATGGTCGTTCGACGTTGGCGGGCTGCACAGTGATGCTGGTCTTGGGCTCCGCCTCAATCTGCCGTTCGGCCCACTAGCCTTGGATTATGCGCTTCCCTTGCAAGATGACGATTCAGCGTCGGACAAAGGTGGGCAGTTCAACTTCTACTTGAACTACCAATACTAGTCCGGGGCTCCTCAGGCGAGACGCCGGAGGACCTTGACTGAGCCCTTCCCATCGGGAAGTTGGAACTCCGCATTCGTTTCAAATTTGCGGCTTCGGAAGCCCAGCGCGAGAGCGGTGTTGCCGATGCTCGCGGTCGAAACGCTGGTGATTTCACCTGCGGGTTGGTCGTCGTTTAGGAACGGTGTGAGTGCGGAGTGAGCGGGGACCTCCAGGAGAACCAAGTGCCGGTTCGTTTTGCCCGCCCGCTTCACCCGCGAGATGACTTCCTGTCCGAGATAGCAGCCCTTTTCATAGGAAATCGCATTTTGGTCCAAGCCGGCTTCCGGTGCGAGGAGTCCGGGTGTGAGTTCCGATGGCCAAGCTGGCACTCCTTGAGAGATTCGAAATGACTCGAGGGCGTCATCTCCAATGAGGAGATCTTCCGGGATATCCAACGCAGAAGGGGACAGGAGGTCCAAGCCCGGGCAGCCATAGCGATCGTTCTCGTGGACGAGCGTTCCGCTTGGGAGGCAGAGGCGAGGATCGTCTGCTGGAATGCCAAGCAGATGAGTGAGGTGCCACTGATCGGAAACGTCGCTTAGCGTCACTTCATCGGCGATCAGGTAGCGATCAAGGCGGGCGAGGAGGGAGTCTTGACGGGAAGGGTGGGCATCGATCAGAAAACCATCCACAGTCGCACGGATGTGACAGACGGAGTCGAGTTTTCCTTTGGCGTTCAGGACCGCCGCGTAGAGACACGCTCCTTCGGGAATGTTCCGCACATCGTTGGTGACCTGGCCGTTAAGAAAGCGAACACGATCTTCCCCTGTCACGTGAAGGATGACGCGAGGCGAGAGGGGGATGCCGCCGACGGGGCTGGAATCAGTGGGAGTTGTCACTTTTGAATTGGGAGTTGAGGATGGAGAAATCTTGTTCGCCCAAACCCTTGCGGTTGAGAGTATCCATTTCCTTGGAGACACAGCGAATGGCCGGGGTATTCAGTCCCGCTTTCTCGGCGAGGTCGATGGCGTAGCGGGAGTCTTTGAGCATGTTGGAGAGCGAAAAGTGAGGATCGTAGTCTTCTGCTTCCATGGTTGGGACCTTCATGGCCGCTAAGGCTGAGCCGCAGGCATTGCCCTGAATGGCATCAAGGAGAGTCTCTGCTGGAACACCGTGGGCCCGCGAAATACGAAGTGACTCGGCCAAGGCCTGTACTGTGCAGGCCGAGATCAAGTTCGTGGTCAGTTTGACGACGGTCGCCTGAGAGGCCGAATCCATCGGGATGATTTGCGGTGAGCTCACGTCAAGGATCGGTCGCAAATCTTCGAGAACGGAGGAGTCGCCGCCGCAGTAGTAAACAAGCTTCCCGTTTCCAGCGGCTACCTTGCTGCCTGTGAAGGGGGCATTCAGAAATCCACATCCGGCGGCCCGACATTCGCTCTCGAGGAAGAGGGTCGTTTCGAGATCGATGGTGGCGTGATTGATGAGGGATTTTCCGGAGCGGAGGGTGGGGCGGATGGCCTCGAAGGTTTCCCGAACAGCGGGAGCGTCCTTGAGGAAGAAGAGGATTACCTCTGAGCGATCCGCGAGGGCGGCTGCATCGTCGTCAAAATCGGGTCTGCTTCGGCTTGAACGGCTCCATGTCCCGAGAGGGTAAGAAGCCGCCGAGAGAAGGTCAGCGACTCGTGATCCGATGATCCCGAGCCCGTATACGGCGAGAGAGGGCGTTTTTGTGGGGAGAGTCATGTGGGGTGGACTATCGGGGATGGATGAGGGCATCAAGGAGGACTTGAGAGGGGTATGGGCAGGGGAGCGGGGGAGAGTTCGAGCTTCCGGGAATGTAAGCAATTGTAGGTAAGTTCTTTAAGTTGGGGCAGCGGGGTTGTCGGGGAGCTGGAATGCCTTGACTTTGCTGGGGGTATAGGCGACGAGGAATTCTCTGGAGGGGGTCTCCGGGCACTTAATTTTCGCACCGCAACACTTATGGATGCTCTTTCTTGGTTCTGGTACTGTAGCTACGTTCTCGTTTTGATCGGCCTCTCGGGCTACGGGTGTCATCGCTTGGTTATCGTCTATTTATACTTCAAGCACTCTTGGCGAAAGCCTGAGCCTCTGAGTAATTTCGAGGAGCTGCCACTGGTAACGGTGCAGCTACCAATTTTCAATGAGATGCATGTCGTGGAGCGGCTCCTTAGCTCGGTCAAGGCGCTGGACTACCCGATCGACAAGATGCAGATCCAGCTTCTGGATGATTCCACAGACGAGACGGTGGAAATTTCGAGGAAGGAAGTCGCCAAGCTCAAGGCTGAGGGTTTCGATATCGAGCACGTCCACCGCACCGACCGGAGTGGATACAAGGCCGGAGCATTGGAGCACGGTCTTTTGACTGCGAAGGGGGATTATGTTCTGATTCTCGATGCTGACTTCGTGCCAAATGCTGATCTTTTGCAGAAGACGATTCATTATTTCACCGACGATAAGATTGGAATGATCCAAACGCGTTGGGGGCATCTCAATCGCACTTACAACCTGTTGACCCGGGTGCAGGCCATGTTCCTGGACGGTCACCTTGAATTGGAGCAGACTGCGCGGAATCGCAGCGGACGCTTTTTCACGTTCAATGGCACCGGCGGGATTTGGCGTCGGGAGTGTATCGCCGATGCGGGAGGCTGGGAGCACGACACACTCACCGAGGACATGGATCTCAGTTACCGAGCTCAGTTGAAGGGGTGGAAGTTCATCTTCCTTAACGATGTCGAGACGCCAGCCGAGCTTCCCGTGGATATCGACGGCTTCAAGAGTCAGCAACACCGTTGGACGAAGGGATCGATTCAGTGCTGCAAGAAGTGCTTGGCTGGAATCTGGAGGAGTAAGTTCCCACTCCATGTGAAGATGGAGGCCACCGCGCATCTCACCTCGAATTTCGCGTATCTTCTTCTGATCCTCCTTTGTTTCCTCATTTTTCCGAGCCAGAAGTATCAGCCTGAATTCAGTGGATGGATCAAACTGGTGATTCACATCCCGATCTTCATTTTTGCCTCGGGATCGGTCGTTTTGTTTTACCTGATGTCCCAGAAGGCTCTACGGCCTAAGAGTTGGTGGAAGGAGGTCATTTATTTGCCCTTCCTGCTCGCCTTGGGCATCGGGATGTCCGTCAACAACGCCAAGGCGGTGCTGGAGGCAATTTTCAACAAGCAGTCAGGCTTCGTGCGGACTCCGAAATACGGAATTGGTCAGAAGGCGGAAGCAGCCAAGGCCACCGGATGGCGTAAAAGCCGATATAAGGGCATGAAATCGGTCACTCCGATTGTGGAATTCCTGTTTGGGGTATTCTTCCTGTTCGTGGTTTTGGACGCTCTTTTAAGCGGAAATTGGCTATCATTCGTTTTCCTGCTTCCTTTTCCGGTGGGCTTCTTTTATACTTCCGTAGCATCTTTCGTTAATTCTCTGCCTAGTAGTGCCGAAAGGCGACACAACGAGGTAGATTAAGGGCGAAAAGGCCAACCACAGACAGATGTTCCCCATGTCATCCAAAATGCTGCGCCAATTCACCCTTGGTCTGATTTTTGGCGGGTTTGCGCTCATTTTTGCGAGTTGCGGGTCAGTCGAAGATCGGAGGAATCAGATGCTTGTGAGCGTCAAGGACCAGAAACTGCTTCTGGTGCGTGACGGGCAGGCGATTAAGTCTTACCCGATTTCGACCTCCAAGTTTGGCCTAGGGAGCCAATTTGGGAGCAAGCGAACCCCATTGGGGAAGATGGCGGTAGCCAAGAAAATAGGGGGAGGAGCCCGAGCAGGCACTGTTTTCAAGAGCCGCCGGCCGACTGGGGAGGTTTTGAGGCCCAATGCACCAGGTCGGGACCCTATTGTTTCCCGTATTATCTGGCTCACCGGCCGGGAGAGCCAGAATCGCAACACATACGCTAGATTTATCTACATTCACGGGACACCCGAGGAATGGCGGATTGGCCAGCCAGCCAGTTACGGCTGTATTCGAATGAAGTCACGGGACGTCATCGACCTGTATAAGCGGGTTGGAGTGGGCTCCCAGGTGCGGATTATGAGGGGTTCGCTGGTCCGGACCAACGAGGGCCGGGAGCACTACGCCAAGACCCACCGAACTACCGGCCAGGTCGCGCTGACCTTTCCGAAACATGATTGATCTTTCCCTCTGGAAGTCTTGACAACTGAGACCTGAAAACTAGGGTGTCGCCCCCTTTCGTAGGAAAATACCGATGGCAAACAACAAGTCAGCTCTTAAACGGATCCGTCAGACCGCAACACGGACCGAACGCAACAAGTCTGTGAAGACTCAGGTCAAAACACAGAAGAAAAAGACGCTCGATGCAGCGGCCAGCGGCGACGCTAAGGCTGTTGAGGAGCAGTTGAAGGCATACGCTTCTGTTGTTGATAAAGCAGTGAAGGCGAATGTCTTTCACAAGAACAAGGCCGCTAACCTGAAGAGCAAGGCGTCCAAGGCTGTTAAAGCCAGTTCCTGAAGTTCGGGTTTCCCGAATTCTAGTTGCCCTAACTAGCCCATTGGGCTACACTCACCGCCCGCGATATGTCTGCTGAACTACAACTCGACGACCGTATCCAGAAGGCACAGATGATTGCGTCCAATCCGTTGGACTACCAGGTCTGTGAAGGTTGTGAGTCGATCGTTGGAGCAGGCACGGTGGTTTGTCCGAACTGCCATGGGTATCGTTTCGACAACGACCCGATCCGCGTCGTCGATCAGGCACTGATTCTCGGTTCACGCGAGAAGCGCTCGGTGACGTTGGAAGATTTGGCTTAGGCTTGAGTCGGGTCGGACTCACCGGTTTCGCTAAAGCAGCTTGAGCGGTCGAATGATGAAGGCGGTTCGAGCCGACATTACTGGCCTTGAAGTCGATGCGATCGTCTATGCTGCGAATTCGTCTCTGCCGGGTGGTGGCGGAGCAGATGGGGCCATTTACAATTTACGGATTTCCTCCTGAGCGAGCCGCGGCGATTGCCGTTGCCGCATGCAGGCCGAGCTCAATGGACATCGTATTCTGTTGTTATTCGCCGGCTGATCTTGAAATCTACCAGGCTGCTTTGGAGAGCTAGACCAGCAGTTGTGCTCTTACCGGAAGCTGACCGGAAGGGCCTTGGTGAGGTGGGCGAGGACCTTGGCGTGGGCTTGATCGACTTCCTCCCCGGTGAGGGTGCGCTCGGTGTGGCGGTAGAAGAAAGAGTAGGCGATCGACTTGCGGTCTGCGGCGAGTTTTTCACCGGTCGGGTCGCTGAAGACATCGAAGCAGGTGGAGGACACGAGGATAGGCTCATTCAGTTTGCTCAAGACTTTTTCGATCTCGGCGTTGCTGAGTGTCGCGGGTGCATCCAAGGCTGCGTCGCGGGTTGATCCGGGAAATTGGGGAAGTTCGCGGACCTTGCGATCTGCTGAGCGGAGGGCGAGGACCTTGCTGAGATCGAGTTCGGCGAGATAGACAGGATCGTCGAGGTCGAGTTGGCGGCCGCGGGTTGGAGAGAGTTGGGCCAGGGAGCCGAGTGGCTTGCCATTGACCGTGATCTTGGCGGAGAGGAGAAAGGCTCCGGCCTTGGTGCTCTCCAGTTGGACGGTGTGACCGGGGAGAAGGGAGGAGAGAACACCCTTGAGGTCGAAGGCGTCGAAGGTGCGGTTCTCACCGCTGTTCCATGCCTCGGCTCCGGCAGCTCCGCTCATGAGGAGGCCAAGTTGTTCGGTTTCGAGATCGGAGGCTTTTCCTCCTCCCGCGTTTCGGAAGCAGCGTCCGGATTCGAAGAAACGGAGGGACTTCGCACCCTGGCGGCTGTTGCGTGAGGCTGTAGTGAGGAGGCCGGGAGCCATGCTGGGACGCATGGTGGTGTGATCCTCACTGAGAGGAAGGCTGACCCGGATCAGGTCTCCGTCTTGAAGGGGGCGGAGGGGAAGGGCGTCGTTGGTTTGCTCGTCGGAAATCAGTTTGATGGTTTGCGCCTCGAAGAAGCCGAGGGCGGCCAGTTGCTTTTTGAGGTCGAGAGCATGATCGTAGAGATCGTCTGCGGTGCTGGGCGCGGCTGGACGGGCTTGCAGGCGGGAGGGAATTGCATCGAGGCCAGCAACACGAACGATTTCCTCAGCAAGATCGACGTGACGCTGGAGATCGGCGCGGTAGCTGGGGATGTCCCACTTGTTGTCTCCGAGGGGGGCGAGGCCGAGGCGTTCGAGGGCTGCGGAAGCATCCTCGAGGGAGATGGAGTCACCCACCATCTGGGCGAGGCGGTCGGCGTCGAGTTGGACGGGCTGGGTGAGGACCGGCTCCGCGCCTTGGGCGAGTGTGTTGCCGGCTGCGCTTCCACCGGCGAGTTCAAGGATCAGTTTGGCTGCGGCAGCCGAGGCCGAGAGAACGTTGCCTGGGTCTACTCCGCGCTCGAAGCGGTAAGAGGAGTCGGACATGAGGTTGAGGCGCCGGGAAGTAGCCCGGATGGAAGGAGGATGGAACCAGGCGGATTCGAGGATGATGTCCGTGGTGGTTTCGGTGACACCGGAGTCCTCGCCGCCCATGATGCCGCCGAGGGCGAGGGCATTACCGGATTCGTCGGAGATCACGCAGTCGTTGGTCCGGAGCGGATAGGATTCCCCGTCGAGGGCATCGAATGATTCGTCGTCGCTGGCGTTCCGGATGTGAAGTCCACCGGTGACCTTTGCCGCGTCGAAGGCGTGCAATGGTTGGCCGTGCTCGTGGAGGATGAAGTTGGTGATATCGACAATGTTGTTGATCGGGCGTAGGCCGATGGCTTCGAGCTTGGTGCGAAGCCACTCAGGACTCTCGCTGACCTTCACGCCGTTGATGCGGAGGGCAGTGTAGAGTTTGCAGGTCTCCTGACCGTCGATGGAGACGGCGTCTCCGGCGGGTGCGGTGGAGGGAGTGCTTGTTTCGTGATTCTTGAGTTCGCGGCCGGTGAGGGCGGCGACTTCTCGGGCCATGCCGTAGTGGCTGAGGAGATCGGGCCGGTTGGGGGTGACTTCGATTTCGAAAATAGTGTCGGACTCGACATGATTGGCGACGGGGGTGCCGGTGGTCCAGTCGCTGGGGAGGATCATCAAGCCGTCGACTTCGTCATGAAGGCCGATTTCGGAGGCGGCGCAGAGCATGCCGCGGGACTCGACGCCACGCATTTTGGTTTCACCAATCGTGAAGCCGGCCGGGAGGGTGGCGCCAGGCAGGGCACAGGGGACTTTGTCGCCGACTTTGTAGTTGCTGGCACCACAGACGATCTGGCGGAGTTGGTCTTCACCTGCGTCGACCTGGCAGACTTTGAGGCGGTCTGCGTTGGGGTGCTGTTCGGCCTGCTTTACCTCCGCAACGACAACGAGGTCGGTGGAGATCCCTTGTTCTTCGATGCCCTCGACCTCCACGCCGGCGAAGGTGAGGATGTCGGAGAGTTCTGAGTTGCTGAGGCCACTGAGGTCAACGTGGTCTTTGAGCCAATTGAGTGAGATGAGCATATCAGGAGAACTGTGAGAGGAAGCGTGCGTCGTTTTCGATGAGGAGGCGGATGTCTCGGATGCCCCACTTGATCATGGCGAGGCGATCCAGGCCCATACCGAATGCGAAGCCCGTGATTTTGTCGGGGCTGTAAGCATCGTCACCTCGTTTCAATGAGAGGGACTCGAAGACCGCAGGGTCGACCATGCCGCAACCGGCGACCTCGATCCACTTGGGATCATGGCCTTCGACGTGGAGCATGATGTCGATTTCGAAACTGGGTTCCGTGAACGGGAAGAAGTGGGGGCGGAAGCGGACGTTGGTGTCTTCACCGAAGAGGGCGCGGAAGAAAAACTCGAGGGTGCCTTTTAGATCGCCGACCTGAATGTCTTCATCGACGCAGAGGCCTTCAAGTTGGTTGAAGACGGAGAGGTGAGTGGCATCGATTTCATCGCGGCGATAAGCGGATCCGGGTGCGATGATGCGGATCGGTGGCGCGTCCTTTTCCATGGTGCGGATCTGCACGGAGGACGTGTGGGTACGGAGGAGTTTTCCGCTGTCGAAGTAGAAGGTGTCCTTCTCGTTTCGGGCGGGGTGTTCCGGTGGAGTGTTGAGAGCGTCGAAGCAGTGATACTCGGTTTCGATCTCGGGGCCTTCGGCGAGTGCGAAGCCGAGGCGGCGGAGGATTTGGATCGCTTCATCCTTGAGGAGGCTCAGGGGATGGAGTCCGCCAGAGGGAAGGGGGCGACCGGGGAGGGTGAGGTCGAGTCCCTCGAGGGATTTTCGGTCCGCATCGTCTTGAAGACCTGCCCGACGTGTGTCGAGGGCTTCGGTAATAGCGCCCCGGGCGGCGTTGAGGAGTTGGCCTGCGGCGGGTTTCTCTTCTTTAGAAAGAGTGCGCATGGCTCCGGCGGCTCCGGTGAGGCGACCTTTCTTGCCAAGGAAATCGACCTTGGTCTGTTCGAGGGTAGCTTCGTCGGTGGCGGCCTCGATTGCGGCGAGGGCGTCGGATTGGATTTGTTGGATCTCCTCCTTCATGAACGAGTGTTGATAGGATAGATGGGTGGTCTTGGTGTATAAAGAAAAACATGGCCGGGATTACTCCGCGGCCATGTTTGAAATTTCGGTCTGTGGCGAAGCGGAGCGTTAGGCGGCCTTTTGTTCAAGCGCGGCCTTGGCCTGCTCAAAGATGGCGTCAAACGCAGCTTCGTCGTGGATCGCGATATCGGAGAGGATCTTGCGATCGACTTCGATGTTGGCCGCAACCAGTCCTTCGATGAAGCGGCTGTAAGTGAGTCCGCGGCCACGGGAGGCAGCGCTGATGCGCTGGATCCAGAGACGACGGAATTGACCTTTGCGCTTTTTACGGTCGCGGTATTCGTATTGACGCGCCTTGTAGACGGCGTCTTTGGCGTAGCGATATAGTTTGGAGCGGAAGCCCCGGAAGCCCTTGGCACGAAGAAGAACGCGTTTGCGTCTCTTTCGGCTAGCGGGGCCATTGGTTGCACGTGGCATGTTATATTTCCTTTCGTGAACGGATTGTTATTTAGTGAACTCCAGCAGTCTCATCCATTCTTTATCCCGCGGGGGGCGGGCAGGCTGCTTGAAGGTTGGTCCAGAATTGAACCTTGGGAAGAATTATGCGAAGGGCAAAGATGCTCTCACGTTTTTCAAATCTGCGGCGGAGACAAGGGCGGCTTTACCAAGCGCACGCTTGCGCTTGCGGCTCTTCTTCTGAAGAAGGTGCCGCTTTCCTTGTTTACGACGCAATATCTTCCCGGTACCAGTCACCTTGAAGCGTTTGGCGACTGCTTTACGAGTTTTTGCTTTTCCTGCGGCTCGGGCCATGGGGCGCGGAGGCTATCCGCAGTCGTTGGGAATTCAAGGGCTTTTTCGTCAATTTGAGGAATCTTTTGTGGGTCGCTGAGAGGGTGAAGGCGGCTGGAAGGGGGCGGGCGTGACCCGAAGCTGATACTTGGTGAAAAATGGCTTCGACGCGGCGCGGGAGGGCCGTTAGAGGAGGGGCGTGAACATTGGCATCGTGGCGCACCCTCGGAAGCCGGAGGCCCTTGGGGCGCTCCGGGCGGTTCGGAAGGCTCTGGAGGGGCGGGGGTTTCAGCTTCAGCTGGAGGTGGAGACCGCTAAGCTGTTGGGAGAAAAGGGGTTGGAAAGGTTTTGGGAGGGGGTGGACTTGGTGATTTCGCTCGGTGGTGACGGCACTTTGCTCAATACCCTACACACGATGGGAGGCTGCCCGGCTCCGGTGGCAGGAATCAACATTGGGACTCTCGGCTTCCTGACAGCCTGTCAGGACGAGGAAATCGACGAATTTGCGGCTGTCTTGGAGGCTGGAACCCAGGAAATCGTGGAGCGATCGATGCTGAAAGTGAGGATGGAGGAGGAGGGCAAAGGGGTTCGGGAATTTTTGGCGATGAACGAGGTCGTGCTCATGCGGGGTGAGACGGGACGTCTGGTTTCGTTGGAGGCTCGGATCGATGGGGACTTGTTGAATCACTACCGGGCAGACGGATTGATTGTCGCAACTCCGACTGGTTCGACTGCTTACTCACTTGCGGCGGGTGGTCCGCTGATCAGTCCGCGGGCCGGGGTGTTCGTGTTGAGTCCGATTTGTCCGCACAGTTTGAGCAATCGATCGCTGATCGTGGGGGACGACTCGGTGGTGGAGATTCAATCAGCCGGAGAGAACAACGAGCCGATCCTGTTCACCGTGGATGGTCGGAAGGTGTTGCGCTTGGCGCAGGGCTGTGTGGTTAGGGTTGAGAAAGCAACGGATCCGTTGTTACTGGTGCGAATGCCGGGGCATTCGTTCTACGATACATTGCGCCGTAAGCTTCGCTGGCACGGCCGAGTTTAAGAGGACTTACTTTTATGATGAGATACGATCAAATTGATACAGGACTATTTGTAGGGAACCGAGAGCGGTTGCGGAGGCTGCTGCCTCCGGGTGCCTTAGTGATTCTTCATGCGAACGACATTCTTCCCTCCAATGCGGACGGTGTTCTGCCATTTCACCAGAATCGCGATTTATTCTATCTGAGTGGGGTGGATCAGGAGGAAACGGTGTTGATCCTGTTTCCGGATGCCAAGGATGAGCGGGATCGGGAGATCTTGCTAGTGAAGGAGACCAGTGAACTGATTGCGATTTGGGAAGGGGACAAATTGACGAAGGAAGGGGCGACGGAGGTGTCTGGAGTTTCCCGGGTGGAGTGGGTCGACGGCTTTGAGGCTCACATGCACCGATTGGTGCCGCAGGCGTCTTCAATTGTTCTCTCCACCAATGAGCACCTTCGTGCCGCGGCGGTGGTGGAGACGAGGAATGATCGCTTCATTAAATCCTGCCAGGCCCGCTATCCCTTGCACCGCTATGATCGTCTTTCGCCATTCATGCACGAGTTGCGGATCATCAAGGATGAGATCGAGGTGCAGCAGTTGCAGAAGGCGACCGATATTACCGAGGCGGGTTTCAGGCGCGCTCTTGGTTTCATCAAGCCGGGCGTCGGGGAGTGGGAGATCGAAGCGGAATATATGCATGAATTTCTGCGAAGCCGGTCCCGCGGGTTCGCCTACCCGCCAATCATCGGGTCGGGCAAGAACGCCTGCGTGCTTCACTACGTGGAAAACAGTTGTGTCTGTGCGGATGGCGACATGTTGCTGATGGATGTTGGGGCAGAGTGGGCGAACTGGAATGCGGACATGACGCGAACTGTGCCGGTGAACGGACGCTTCTCGCCGAGGCAGAGGGATGTCTACGATGCCTGTCTGAGTGTCTTTAAAGGTTCCTGCGACATCCTGCGTCCCGGCATTACGCCAAAGGAGTGGGCTGATCAGACGATCGAAATGATGGAGGTCGCTCTCATTGGGATCGGCTTGATCGATGTGAAGGAAGCGAAGGAGCAGGATCCACTGACCAAGCCTTTGGTGAAAAAGTACTACATGCACGGGATCGGTCACCATCTTGGGCTCGATGTGCACGATGTTTGTCCGCCGCATGAGCCGGTGCGGGAAGGGATGGTCTTTACTGTGGAGCCAGGGATCTACATCCGCGAGGAAGGTATGGGGGTTCGGATTGAGAACGACATTTTGATCGGCAAGGATGCGAACATTGACCTCTTTAAGAATATTCCAGTGGAGGCAGAGGAGATCGAGGAGTTGATGAATCCGTAGTGATGCTTCCGGCGCGAAAGGGGCTTGGGGCATTCTTGTTCTTTTTGGGGATGGGGATTTGCGGCTTGGGTTTGTTTTTCGGGCCCTTCCTGCTGATCGCGTTGCTTCTGGGGCTTCCACTCATGATGGTGGGCGGAATGATGTGTGCGAAAGGGTGTCTCGATCTGTAAGGTTGGCTGGTGTTCTGCGGTCATTAGATTGTTGACGCCCCCGGCGATGGTGAGGGTGGGTTGAGGAACCCTGTTATGAGACTCCTCACATCGATGGCTTGGCAGGGAGTGGAATGCGCTTCAGGCAGGGCCATGCCAAGTGCCAGGTCTGTAGTCCGTCTCGGGCGAGTATCTTTCTGGGGATCTATCCGACGCGGCATGGAATTACGGACTGGATCGGGGCGTCCGTGGGTGCCGCGCAGGTAAAGACGGAGAAGCGGTCGTTAATGCCGCCTCAGTATGTGAGGTCACTCCCGGCGGGAGAGGTCACCTTGGTGGAGGCCTTTAAGGAGGCTGGCGATAAGACCTTCTTTGCCGGCAAGTGGCATCTCGGAGGGAAGGGGTCCTGATCAAGCTGGAGAAGCAAAGCGTGGCGTGGCTCAAGCCCGACGGGAAGCCGAGCGGGGACTAGTGGCAGAGCAAGGTGATGAAAGACTAGTTCCTAGCTGAGGAACTCGGGGATCACGTCGTCGAGGGCGGCAAGCATTTCATTGATGCTGGCCTCGGTCTCGTTGCCCATGTTGCTGATTCGGAAGGTCGTTCCCTTGATCTTTCCGTAGCCGCCGTTGATGAGGATGTTGTGCTTTTGACGCACGGCCTTGATGAACCCGGAGAGGTCGAGGTTCTCCGGAGTGGTGAAGCAGGAGAGGGATTTTGATTCGAATCCTTCGGGGGCGAAATTTTTGATGCCGTATTGATCGGCCCAGGCGTGGACCTGATTATTGAGTTGGGCGTGGCGGTCGTAGCGGGCCTGCAGTCCTTCGGCGAGGATCTCGTCGACCTTTTGTTTGAGGGCGTAGAGGAGGCTGATGGCTGGTGTGGAAGGCGTGTTGTTTTTCTCACCGTTCTTGGCGAACTCGAGAAAGTCGAAGTAGTAGCCGCGGCCTTCGGTGGTGGCAGCGCGTTCCAAGGCGGCTTCCGATGCGGTGAAGACGGCGAGACCGGGAGGGAGGGCGAGAGCCTTCTGAACGCCCGCGAGGAGGACGTCGACATTGAGTTCGTCGACGGGAGTGGGGACGGCGGAGAGTGAGGAGACTGTATCAACCACGAGAAGGACACCGGGGAAGCTCTTCACGACTTCGGAGATCTCCTTCAGCGGGTTCATGACGCCGGTGGACGTTTCGTTGTGCACGAGGGTCACCGTGTCGAAAGCGCCTTCTTCAAGCTTCGATTTTACTGCGGCGGGGTCGATGGCCTGGCCCCACTCGACTTGGATTTTTTCGGCTTGTTTGCCGCAGCTTCTGGCGACGCCGTACCACTTGTCTGAAAAAGCTCCGCAGCAAAGGTTGAGAACCTTGGTTTGGACGAGGTTGCGGATGGCGCCTTCCATGACACCCCAAGCGGAGGAGGTGGAGATGTAGACCGGTTTACTGGTGCCGAGGATCTGCTGGAGGCCGGGCTGGATGGATGCGTAGAGAGCCTCAAAGTCGGCGCCACGGTGGCCGATCATCGGCTGGCACATGGCTTGGAAGGTTTCCGGGGAGATGTCGACAGGGCCGGGGATGAAAAGTTTGGGCAGTGGCATCGTGGTAAAACATGCCAAGACCTGCCGTCCTGTCGAGCGCGGATTGCTCTATTCCTTGTCCCAGATCATGTGTCTGAGCTGGATGTCCTCGGCTTGCTCTTTAGCCTCCTTGGCCCGGGGGCCGCCGGACAACTGGAGGGTGCGTCCGACGCCGAAGGCGGCACGCCAGCGCTTGCCATCCTTGAGCAATTTCAGAGCGCTGAACCCGCAGTCGTAGTACCATTTCCACTCGCTGATCGCCTCTCCTTCCTTGAGGTTCTCGCCATTGATGACTCTGTAGTAGGAATCGAGGGCTTTTGCGGGTTGGTGGAGTTGTTCCAAGGTGAGGCCCTTGAGAAAGTGGATACGGTTGTTCAGGGGGTAGGCGAGGTCTTCCTGATCGAGGATCGCGTCGTAGACCTTGAGGCAGTTCTCGAGGTCTTCCGTGTTGCCCCGGGCACGGTAGGCCTCGGTGGTCAGAATGAGGGCGTCGATGTGGGGTTGTCCTGCGTTGGTGTTCTTGACGAGCGGCTCGAGGGCCTCGATGGATTTCTCCGGGTTGGAGGCATCAAGGTGGGCCCGGGCGAGTTGGAGCCGGGCGTCGGTGGCGAGGAGAGAGTCTGACTTGGCGACCTCCTCGAAGAGTTCGATGGCACTGCTGCGGGCCTGATCAGTGCCTTCCCGCATGCCGGCTTTGGCGGCGTAAAAGCGAGCGACTTCCCGTTGTGCGGGAGCTTGTTCGTTTTTAGCGGCTTGAACGAACTGAATGCGGGCTCGGTTGAAGTCGCCGTTCCGGTAGTAGGCTTCGGCGAGTTTCAGGCGAATTCCGGGGTCGGTTTCCTTGTCGTGGATGTCGAGGTAGGAATTTGCTTCGGCGATGGCGGGATCCCAGTTTCCAGAGAGCTCGGCATGGCGCAGACGGGCGAGAAGGTGGCGGAGGGAGAATGTCTGGGAGAGCTTGCCATAGTCGATAGAGTCAAGTTGTGCTCCCGCCATCTCGGGATTGTGGGGATCAACGAAGACCGAAATTTCAGCGAAGCTGAGTCTCGCTTCGATGATCCGAGGGGAGGTCGGATTCTTCCGAATAAAGCTGTCGAGAAGGGGGCCGGCTTTCGTGTCTCGATTGGCGGCGAGGTGAAGGGCCTGTTCCAAGGCCAGGGTGGGGGCGGCATCGGAGTCCTTCAGGGAGACCATGAGTTCCTCGAATGCGGATCCATCTTCGGCTTGGAGGAGGGCGAGGCCTTGGTTGATGGCCGTGAAGCTCTTGTCGTCGGTTTGCAACGTGGCCCGGGCCTGGGCGAATGCTCCAGAGGCCTCGTCGAAGTCGCCTTGCGCAAATTGGACCCGAGCGGTGAGTTCGGCGGCGAGGGATTTCAAGGCGGGTGACTTGGCGACGGCGGATAGCGCGGCGAGGGCGGTGAGCGCTTGGTCGGGCTTCTTCTCGGCGAGGAACATGCGGCCGGTTTCCAAGAGAGATTGCACCGAGAGGGGGTGGTTTGGGTGATTAAGGCGCAGTTGATTCAAGACGGAGCGGGCTTCTACGACTGATTCGAGGTTGTTCTTTTCGGTGAGGAGGAGGGCCCGATGGTATAGCGCGTAGGCGGTGAGGTTGGTGCGGGTGAGTGGCGCGTTTTGGGGAAGGGTCCCTGGGAAGGGGTTGTCGGTAGGGCGGAGAAGGCTTCCTTTGTTTTCTGGATCGATGCCTGTCCATGCGATGATGCGGGCTTCAACTTTACTACGAAGGGCATCGTTGCCAGCGCTCAAGGACATCAGGCGACGGAAGAAGGGTTCGATGAATTGGCTGTGGGGTTGGGTGTTGAGGTAGCCCAAGAGTTGGTCGATGGCTTCGGCGTCACGATCGAGTTTGTGAAGGGCGTCGCTGCTGCCGAGAATGACGCTCCGGTAGATGGGGGTGCTGAAGTGGGAAGGTGACTTCGTGAGTTCGGTGAAATGGCCGTGCGCGTTCTCGTATTCCTCAGTAGCGAGGGCGATGAGGGCGAGGTTGTAGGTCTTTCGTTTTTTGAGGCTGGGGACGACCGTGTCGACCGAGTCGAGGAGTGTGGCGGCTTCCTTGAATTTCGATTCTTCCATGAGAACGGAAGCACGGAGGAGGAGGGCTTCCTGGTCCGATTTTTTGCCGGGGCCCGGATCGACCGTTTTGAGGATCTCGTCGGCCTCGCGGAGGTTTCCCAAGCTGGCGAGCAGACGGGCTCGGCCGAGGGTGGCGACTCGTTTGAGGCGGGGGTCTTTTGAATCGGCGAGTTTTCCCAAAGTGTCGGCGGCGTCCTTGAGTCGTCCGAGACCGGCCTGAGCACTGGCAGACCAGAATGTTGCTTCCTCGAGTTTGGCAAGTGAGGGGTCAGCAAGGCGCTTGAGTGCTTCCTCCACATCTCCGGAGCGAACCATGGCTTCCCCGATTCGGAGGAGGACGGTGGGTCGGTTGGGATCGTCTTCCTTGAGGGTGGAGAGGAACTCGTTGAAGCGTTGGGCGGCGAGATCGGTTTGCTCTCCTTTGAGGGCACGCAGGGCTTCCTGGTATAACTTGCTGGTCTCCAGATTGACGGCAGCCTGCGCAACCGCGGGTTGTCCGAGGGACAGAATGAGGATAACGGCGGAGAATGCGGAGCGGAGCAGCACGACTGGCGAACTATACGGGAATGGCCTTGGAATACCAGCGTCGGTTAGAGGGTGCCGAAAATGCGGTCTCCGGCGTCGCCGAGGCCGGGGCGAATGTAGCCGTTCTCATCCAGTTGGCGGTCCATCGCCGCAGTGTAGACGGGGACGTCAGGGTGGGCATCTTCGATGCGTTTTACTCCTTCGGGACATGCGACGAGGCAAATAAAGCGGAGATGTTTGGCTCCTTGCTCTTTGAGCCGGTTAATCGTTTCCACGGCAGATCCACCGGTGGCGAGCATGGGGTCCAGAATGAGGACGTCTGCTTCGGCGAGTTGTGTCGGCGCCTTGTAGTAGTAGGTGTCCGGGTCGAGCGTCTCCTCGTTTCGGGCGAGACCGATGTGTGCAACCAAGGCGTCGGGGAGGAGGGATAGGAATCCGTCACAAAGCCCGAGTCCTGCGCGGAGGATGGGGACGAGCACCAGAGGGCGGGCCAAGCGGTGGCCTTCCATCGTCTCGAGAGGAGTTTCCACGGGGACGGGTTTGAGGGGGAGGTCGGAGGTGGTGCCGGGCACCATGAGTCGGGCGATTTGACCGACATGCTGACGGAATTCCCCGGGTGAGCATTCACAGGCCCGGAGTTGGGCGAGGCGATCCTGGATCAGGGGGTGGTCAAGCAGACGTGTCATCTACTGAGTTGCGTGAGCTGAGGACTTTGCGGACAGCGGCAGGTGTGGCGCCAAGTTGACGGGCGGATTCCTTGAAGTCGCCGCTGCAGTTTTCCAAGACGTGTGCGGCGATTTCGGATTGGATCCACTCAAGGGCGTTGCCAGACGGCGGGGCGGCGTCGAGGAGACCGATGAAATGGGATTTCAGCTTCTGTTGTTGCGAGAAGGGGCTTCGGGCGAAGGGAATGTCTTCGGGGAGGAGGAGGTCGGTGGAAGCCAGGGCACAGGAGCGGGCCATGGTGTTTTCGAGTTCCCGAACGTTGCCCGGCCAGGGGTGTTTCTGGAGGGATTCCACCGCTTCTCCGGAAAGGCGAATGCGGGCCAGTCCATATTTCCGGGCAAGGCGCTGGAGGAAAAACTCGGCGAGAAGGGGGATGTCTTCGGGGCGCTTGCGTAGCGGTGGAAGGTTGATTTCGACGACGTTGAGCCGGTAGTAGAGGTCTTCGCGGAAGTTGCCTTCGGCGACCTCGTTTGCGAGATCCTTGTTGGTCGCGGCGAGGATGCGCACGTCGCTCTTTAGCGTTTCGTTGCTGCCGACGCGGGAGAAGGTTCCCTCTTGGAGGACGCGGAGGAGTTTGACTTGAACAGAGAGCGGCATGTCGCCGATCTCATCGAGAAAGAGGGTGCCGCCATCGCAGTGCTCAAAGCGGCCGGCGCGCTTGGCCACGGCGCCGGTGAAGGCGCCCTTTTCATGACCGAAGAGTTCGCTTTCCAGAAGGTTCTCGGGAATGGCGCCGCAGTTGATGGCGACCATCTCGTTTTTGCGCCGCGGGCTGTATTCGTGAACGGCGCTGGCGATGAGCTCTTTTCCGGTCCCGCTCTCGCCGGTGATGAGGACAGGAGCGTCGGTCTGGGCGACACGGCCGACAAGTTTGAAGACATCCTGAAGAGGGCGGGAAATGCCGATCATTTTAATCCGCCCATCAACGGTGGGAACGTTGGGGACGGTGTCGTCAGCGCTGCGGCGTTGTTCGGCGAGTTGGAGCGCCGACTCGACGACCGGGCGAAGTTCGAAGGGGAGAGATTCCTTGCGGAGGACGTCGCGGGCACCGCGGCGGGTGGCCTCGATGATTTGCGTTGTGGTGGGGGCACCGGCAGTGAGAACGACGAGGGCGTTGGCGTTGATGCCACGGATCCGGGAGATCAGTTCCAGTCCGTCGAAGGCGCCGATTTGAATGTCGGTGATGACAAGATCGACCTGCGACTTTTCGACGACCTTGATGGCTTTCTCCGCATCGTCACAGCGGAGGACGCGGACGCCCTTTGCTTCGAGTCGTTTGGTCGCCCAAGCGAGGAAGTCGTGATCCTGATCGACGAGGAGGATCGTCTGTTCGAGTCGGGACGGGGCCATGGTTGAAGAGCCGGTCGGGCTCGGGGAAGTTGCGTCAAACTGCGCCAAATCGACGGTGGCGGCGAGAATATTCCTCGATGGCGGCACGGAGGTCGGCCTTCTTGAATTCCGGCCAAAATTTCGGGGTGATCACGATTTCGGCGTAGCTGATTTGCCAGAGAAGGAAGTTGGAGAGTCGGAGTTCACCGGAGGTGCGGATGAGGAGGTCGGGGTCGGGGAAGGGAGCGGTGGCGAGGTGGGCGGCGAAGGTTTCGCTGTCGAGGGCATCGGGGTCGAGGGTTCCGGCGACGGCGGCCTTGGCGATGGAGGAGGCGGCATCGATAATCTCTTCGCGGGATCCGTAGGAGAGGGCGAGGATGAGGCTGAGGCCAGTGTTGTTTGCGGTGCTCGCGATGGCATTGTCGAGGGCCGCACGGCAATCGTCGGGGAGGAGGTGGAGTCGGCCGATGGCGTGCAGGCGGACGTTTTGTTTGTGCATCTCCTTGGTCTTCTCCTTGAGGAAGCGTTTGAGGAGATTCATGAGGGCATCGATTTCCTTCTTCGGTCGGTTCCAGTTTTCGGAGGAGAAGGCGTAGAGGGTGAGGTAGTCGATACCGAGTTCCTTACAGCCTTCGACGACTTCGCGGACCGATTCGGCACCGGCGCGGTGTCCGTCGCGTCGCGGCATTCCTCTATCCGCAGCCCAGCGGCCGTTGCCATCCATGATGATGGCGACGTGACGGGGAATATCTGGTGCGGTATCCGACATCAATCGATTGGGTGGTCGGCAGGCTAATCGCCTTTTTCGGCCTTCGCTACAGCAAAATCGTCTGGTCGCGATCGGGGCCGATTCCTACGTATTTAATGGGGGCACCGGAGAGCTCGGCGAGGCGTGTGAGGTAGTTCCGGGCGTTCTCGGGGAGGCTTTCCCAGGTTCGGCAGGCGGTGGTGTCCTCTTGCCAGCCGGGGAGGGTTTCGTAGATCGGCTCGGCGCGGTTCCATGCCTCGCGATCGGCGGGGGGGTAGGTGTGATCTTCTCCGTCGATGCGGTAGGCGGTGCAGATGTCAATTGAGGTGCGTTCGTCGAGGCCGTCGAGATTAGTGACGGCGAGGTCGGTGACGCCGTTGACCATGCAGGCAAAGCGGAGGAGGACGGTGTCGAGCCAGCCGCAGCGTCGGGCGCGGCCGGTCGTGGCCCCGAACTCCCGGCCGAGGCCATGGAGGTAGTTGGAGATGTCTTCGTTCTGAGTGACGAAGGGGCCTTCGCCGACTCGGGTGGTGTAGGCTTTGCAGACTCCGATGACGCGATTGATGGCGTGTGGGGGAAGGCCGGATCCGGTGGAGGCGCCGCCTGCCGTTGTGTTGGAAGAGGTGACGAAGGGATAGGTTCCAAAGTCGACGTCGAGGTAGGCGCCTTGCGCTCCTTCGAAGAGGATCTCCTTCCCGGCTTTATAAGCCTCGCTGAGGATGGGGATAGTGTTCGTGATGTGTGGGCGGAGACGCTCGAGGGCTTCTTTGACCGAGGCGAGAACGTCGGCGGTGTTGAACTGCGGGAGATCGTAGGACGCGAGGATCGGATTGGCTTCTGCGAGGCGGAGTTCGATCAGTTCGGCGGCGAGTTCCTTGTTGAGGAGATCGGCGAGGCGGAGGCCGCAGCGGTTGGCTTTGTCTGCGTAGGCGGGGCCGATGCCGCGCTTGGTGGTGCCGATCTTGCGGTCGCCGAGGGAGGCTTCGCGAGCAGCGTCGAGTTCGCGGTGGTAGGGAAGGACGACGTGGGCGCGGTCGGAAATGAGGAGGCGTTCGGGAGGAACAGAGATGCCCTTTTCCTGGAGGTCGTCGATTTCTTTAACGAGGCCGACGGGATCCATGACGACACCGTTGCCGATGACGCAGATTTTGCCTTCCCAGAGGATGCCGGAGGGCAGGAGGTGGAGGACATACTTGACGCCTTTGGCGATGACGGTGTGTCCCGCATTGTTTCCGCCTTGGCCGCGGACGACAAAGTCGGCGGATTCGGTGAGGAAATCGACAATCTTACCTTTACCTTCGTCGCCCCATTGGAGGCCGGTGACTACGCTATTCATGAAAGTGGATGTTTACTTACTCTTCTCGATGAGGTCGGCGAACTCTTGGAAGAAGTAAGAGGCGTCGTTGGGTCCTGGGGCCGCTTCGGGGTGGTATTGAACCGAGAAGACCGGGTCCTTGGTCGAGCGAATGCCCTCCACGGTTTGGTCGTTGAGATTAACGTGGGTGACTTCGATCTCGGGGGGAAGTGAGTCGGGGTCGGTGGCGAAACCGTGGTTTTGGGAGGTGATGAATATTCGTCCGGTGCGGAGGTCTTTCACTGGCTGATTGCCGCCGCGGTGGCCGAACTTCAGCTTGAAGGTTTTGCCTCCGAAGGCGTGGCTGAGGATCTGGTTGCCAAGGCAGATGCCGAAGATTGGCTTGCGACCGATGAGGTCTTTGATCTCCTTGTGAATGTCGCCGAGGGCGCCCGGGTCACCGGGGCCGTTGGAAAGGAAGATGCCATCGGGGTCTCGGGCGAGGACGTCCTTGGCGGAGGTGCCGGCGCTGACCACATCGACTTCGAAGCCAGCCTGACGGAGGCGACGGAGGATGTTGAATTTGATGCCGAAATCGTAGGCGACGATTTTGTATTTGGCTGGGGCGAGATCAATGTAGCAGCCCTCTTGTCCGGTGGAGGCATTGGGAACGGTCCATTCGCGGGACTCGGCTTCCCAAGGGTAGGCCTTTGCTGTGGTGACTTCCTGGACGAAGTCGGAGCCAGCCATGGGCGGGGAATTCTTGGCGGCGGCGATGGCCTCGGCTTCGGAAAGCTGGGTAGTGAGGCAGGAGCGCATCGCTCCGAGTGAGCGGAGGTGCTTGGTGAGGGCGCGGGTATCGACGCCCTGGATGCCGATGATCTTGTGCTCCTTGAAATAGTCGGGGAGGGTCTGGTTGGAGCGCCAGTTGGAGGCGATGGGGGAGAGTTCGCCGATGACAAATCCGCGAACGTGTGGGCAAGCGGACTCGGCGTCCTCAGGGTTGACCCCGTAGTTTCCGATGAGTGGGTAGGTCATCGCGACGATCTGGCCCCGGTAGGAGGGATCGGTGAGGACCTCCTGGTAGCCCGTCATGGACGTATTGAAGCAAATCTCGCCCGTGCTAGTTCCGGAATGCCCGAATGCCTCCCCGCGGAATACGCGGCCGTCTTCTAGAGCTAAAATTGCGTCCATTCGGCGGGCGGGATCGTCGGTGAAAGGGGGCTGATGGCAAGGATTAATTGGTTCTCCTCAGGGGATTTGCCACTTATTCACATTAGCCTCGGTCCGAACTCTTGGATGACGCGGCGGCCGGCTATTCCACCTTTCCCTTGTCCGCCCACCAGGTCTCCCACTGCGTGGCCATCTTTGCGGTGCGGTCAGAATCGGCCGATGCGAGATCGTTCATCTCCGTGGGGTCCTGTGACAGGTCGTAGAGTTCCCATGACGCCTTCTTGCCGTTGCGAACGATCTTCCAGTCGTGATCGCGCATCGCGGAGGATCCTCCGAACTGCCAGTAAATGGGCCAAGGCCGATCGATCTCCTCCCCTTTGATTGCCGGGACCAGCGAACGGCCCGGCAATGCCTCCGGGATTTCCACACCAGCGAGCTCCAGCAGCGTCGGTGTGAAGTCGATCAGGTGCCCGACGTGGTTCGTCCATCCGTTGCCGGCGGTCTTGCCTGGCCAGTAGGCGATCATCGGGGTGTGGGTGCCGCCTTCGTAATCGGTCGTCTTGTATTTACGGAACGGCGTGTTGCTCGCGTTTGCCCACACGCGCCCCTGCGTCAGGTAGCTGGTCACCTCCCACGGCATCGAACCCTTCACCGTCGATCGGTCGGCCGAGTCCGGGCTAGCGCCGTTGTCGGAAAGAAAGAAGATCACCGTGTTGTCCGCCTCGCCGGTTTCTTCGAGCTTGGCCAGCAAGCGGCCGATGTTGCGGTCCATGCGGTCGATCATCGCGACGTAGGCCGCCATGCGCAGGTCCCACCCGTCGCGATCGGCTTCCTTGATGTCCGTCCATGCCGGCAGCCCCGGATCCCGCGGACTCAGCTTCGTATTGGGCATGTGAACGCCGAGTTCCTTCTGCTTGGCGAACCGTTGTTCCCTCAGCTTGTCCCAGCCGATTTTTTCGTAGCGGCCGCGGTACTTGGCGACGTCCTCCTTCGACACGTGCAGCGGGTAGTGTGGGGCGGTGTATGCGACGTAGAGGAAGAACGGCTTATCTTCTTCTCGGTATTCCTCGAGATAGTCCAAGGCATGGTCGGTGAATGCATCGGTCGTGTAGAAGTCCTTGTCCTTTGGGGTGTAGGGCTTGAATTCCTCATCGTCGATCGCCCAGCGTCTCACCTTCTTCTTCGCCGGTTCGGGTTCACCGGGTCGGGCGTGGCCCGGATTCCAGAAGTTGCAGCAACCATCGGTCAGTCCGTAGTAGCGGTCGAAGCCCCGCTGGTAAGGCGTCTGCCCCGCATGCCACTTGCCGACCATCAGCGTGCGGTAACCTGCATCGCGCATGCGTGTGCCGAAGGACTTCCCTTTGTAGGTGATCGACGCGGACGCGCCGACATGGTGCCACCACTGCCCGGTGATCAGCGAGGCGCGCGTGTGCTCGCACTTGGCATTGTTGTAGAATTGGCGGAAGCGGATCCCGCTTTCCGCGAGCTTGTCGAGGTGGGGCGTTTCGACCTCCCCGCCATAGCTGGCGATATCGCTGAAACCCATGTCGTCGCACATGATCAGGATCACGTTGGGGCGCTGGTCCGCAGCGAAGGCCGAAACGGCGAGGCAAAGAATCAGGGTGAGAATCCGCACGGAGGGATTCTAAACCGTCTCAACGGCAAGAGAATCGCTTTTTTCAAAAAGGGAGTAGATAGGGGTCATTCCTTGAAACCGAGCGTTCGAGCTAGGCTCTTCGCCCTGTTGGCCAGCTTTGGGTCCTCCCGGACGCGACGCATTGCTCGGCTCACACTCGATTCGTGCCCCATGCCGAGTCGCTCCGCTACCCATGCCTTACTCGCGCCGGTGTGCTGCTTCACTAGACTCGCGGTGAGGGCCTTCTCTTGCAGTCATCGTGTCGATCTGCATCCGTGTCGTAGGCCATCTTTCCGCCGTTGCCGCGGGCAATGATGTGGTAGCGCGCTCCTGGAGTTTCGTAGAGAACTGGTCGGGCCATTCTGGACTGAACGGCCGGACGGCCCGGAGGTCCGTCCCTGCCTTGGAGAG
>JAPKDA010000054.1 GCA_028822695.1 Akkermansiaceae bacterium | reverse complement strand
ACAATTGGTAGATTGGGCTGGCCGCCTAGGGCCTGATTTTTGCCATAAAGGGGCCCGGAAGGGCCTAGAACTGCGGACTGACGAGTTTTTGCGATTGCAAGATCGCCGCAGCGCCTCAGGTTCACCCCACAAAATCTCATGAACGAAGAGGCTCCAAATAATATCAGCGAAAGCGAAGCATCCAACGACGAACCGCAGGAAGAGAAGAAGGCTCCCCCAGCCCGGAAATCGACCAAGAAGGTGGTGGTGAGGGGGGTGCGTGATGCGAAGACTAAATCGGCTCGGGACGCTGAGGGTGGCTCGGATGCCGACAGCGGATCTTCAGATGACCAGAGCAAGTCTGTGGCATCATCGGAAGAGGCTCCTCAGGAAATTCCAATGGTCGTGGAGGAGGCTCCACGCGAGGGACGCTCTAATTCTGGTCGCGAAGAACGCCGCCGTCCGGCCCGGGGCCGACGTGCTGCGAAGACTGCGTCTTCCAGTCGGGCCGTTGAGCCGGTGGATGCCGAGGCGCTGTCGAAGCGTGCGTGGAAAATTTACCAGGCCGATGTTGCCGAAGAGGGGATTACCCTGATTGACAACAGCTCGGCTCGCCAGTTGGCGCTGCGCAGTTTTGAACTGGCCCGCGTGTTCCTCGAAGAGCAGGCGCGTCAGGTGAAGCTCAGCAAGCCTGCCAAGGAGTCTAATCGCGAGAGGTCTTCATCGAGGAAGGACGAGGACCGGAATGGCGACGAGGACTGAGAGTCTTGAATGTTTTACCAGCGGGGGGAACCGGGCTAAGCAATCAACACCGTTTCGTCCCTACCGTGTAGGAAGGGGCGGACGTCTTTGATGGCGAGTGGCGTGCTGCTCAGGCGATAGCCTTCCGGGAGATCGCCGCAAACCGAAGTGGAGGTGCTGATCAGCATTCTGGCGACTTCGCGGCACTTTTCGTTGGGAGCGTGGATGCCGCAGCTGCGGAGGGCGCGATCCATGAACTTCTCAAAGGATCTAGCAATCTGCAGGGCGCGGAGTGGGCAAATGGTAATGTCGGTCGCTTGGCTGAGATCAATGTCTTCAATCGTCTTCCCAAGGTCATGGGGCAAGGTGGCGAGTTCTTCCTGATGCTCTTCAATGTCGCCCAAGCCTACGTTGTCCCAAGCGGCCACTTCGATCACGTCGTAGTCGATATTCAGCTCGTAGTTGGCAGGAATTTAGGGAAACTAAACTAATTTTCCACCGGAGGACGCAAGTTTATAGCGTGGATTTTCATCATTGGGCCCGCGGGAATTGTTCTTTCCAGCGTGTTGGGGCGCTCTACTCGGCTCCAGTTTTGAGCTTCAGCTTCTTCAGCTTTGGCTCGATGACCAACCGGCAGTAGCGGTTCTTCTGGCGGTTCAGGAAGTAGAAGTTCTGGTGAATGTCTTCCGCCTTGTAAAACTCCTTGGCCTTCTCGATCCGGGTCACGATGGGAGATTTGAACAGGGCCTTGGCCTCCTGCATCGATTTTTCGGCGGCTTTCTTCTGCTCGTCGCTGTGGAAGAAGACGACCGAGGCATACTGGGGCCCTTCGTCGGCGCCTTGGCGGTTGAGGGTGGTTGGGTCGTGGAGATCCCAGAACCAGGCGAGGATGTCTTGGCTGGAGATCTTCTTGGGATCGAAGACGAGTTGGACGACTTCCACATGGCCGGTGGTTTTCTCACAGACTTGTTCGTAGGTGGGATTCGGGACGAAGCCGCCCATAAAGCCGGATACGGCCGAGTGGACACCGTCGAGTTGTTGGTAGACCGCTTCCACGCACCAGAAGCAACCGCCTCCGAGAGTGATGGTTTCGGCTCCCTCTGGAATCTTCTTCGCGTCTGTGGCCTCTTTTTTCATGTTTGTTGCTTCGGGTCGTGCTTGGCCGCGATCGGGTTCACAGGAGGCGAGGCCGAATGCGAGGGTGCTGAACAGGGCTGAAAGAGCGACAAGTTTCATGCCGGGACTATAGGCGTATTTTGCGGATGCGCAATGGGAAGGGGAGGGTATTCGGGCTGCTGGGGACGATGTTGGGGCAGTCGGTGGATATGAAGACCGGGGAATCGAGCGCGACTGGAGAGGTGTCGGAAAGTGGTGTGGCGACTTACAATACGGTGCGGGCGATTGGAGCGCCGTTTCCGAAGACGCGGAAGACGACCTTGCTCATGACGCGTCTGGTAAACTTCGATGAGGAGTTGGGGTCCATGGTTGGGGTGGACTTGATTTTCCTGATGATGGGGGGCCTCCGCAGGGCCGGGAGTTGGAGGTGAGCAACGAAATTGAGGAGAGAATGAGCGTCGGCTACCTCCTCTGGACATCGGCCCCCTTCGAGTTGGTTGTTCTCGCGTTTGCCGCCCGCGTTTTCTGTCGGCGGGATTTTTAGGGGTCAGATCTTCTCCAGAACCAGAGCGGTGCGGGTGGGGAGATCAATGGAGAGTTGCCGGCTGTCATCCAGAGTGGAGTAGGTGATATTGTCATCGACCCGGTCGTGGCCTCCAAATTCGGGAGCATCTGAGTCAAGGGCGACGCGGTAGGACCCTTTGGTCGGCGCGTCAAAGCGGTAGTCGGGGAAGAATTCCTGGGGAGAGAGGTTGAAGGCGAAGATGAGGTTCTTTCGCTCGACGATGAGGACCTTGTTGTCGTTGTGGACGTGGAGGAGTTGGGCGGGGATGGAGTTGAGGAGGTCGTGGCTGTTGGTCAGGGCGATCATGGCGGTGTCGAAGGCATTCATGTCGCAGTAGCGGAGCTCGGGGTTGTCGACGAGTGACCATTGGCGGCGACAGTGGTGGTAGGACCAGTTGTTTCCCTCGCGTGGAAAATCGAGCCACTCGGGGTGACCGAACTCGTTACCCATGAAGTTCAGCCATCCTTCCCCGCCACCAACAAGAGTGATGAGCCGGATGATCTTATGCAGGGCAATGCCGCGGTCGATGATCGGGTGGCGGTTGTCCCTCTTCATGTGCCAGTACATGTCCTGATCCATGAGCCGGAAGGCGAGCGTCTTGTCGCCGACGAGGGCTTGGTCGTGACTCTCAGCGTATGCGATGTTGGCCTCGCCGTGTCTGCGGTTGCAGAGGGTGCTCCAGATTTGTTCCAGATTCCATTCCTCGTCCTGGCTGTGTTTGAGGAGCTTGATCCAGTGATCGGGGATGCCCATGGCGAGGCGGTGGGTAAAGCCGATGCCACCATCGGCTATCGGTCGGCAAAGTCCGGGCATGCCGGACATGTCCTCGGCGATGACGAGAGCGTTGGGGGCTAATTCCGCAATGAGGGTATTGGCTAGTTGGAGGTAGAGGACGGCATCCTCGTCCACGTTCTCGACGAAATATTTGTCGTAGTGATCGAAGGAGGTTTCCCCGCGATGCCAGTAGAGAAGGGAGGTGACGCCGTCGAAGCGGAAGCCGTCGAAGTGGAATTCCTCGAGCCAGTAGCGCAGGTTGGAGAGGAGGAAACGTTGGACCTCGGGGCGTCCGTAGTCGAAGCACTTGGAGTCCCAGCCGCTGTGTTCGCCGCGCCCATCGGCGTGGAAATACTGGCCGCCCGAGCCATCGAAGTTGTTGAGTCCTTCGCCGTAGTTCTTCACCGAGTGCGAGTGAACAAGGTCCATGAGGACGGCCATGCCGAGTCCATGGGCGGTGTCGATGAGGTATTTGAGATCCTCCGGCGTGCCGAAGCGGGAGCTGGGAGCGAAGAAGTTGGAGACGTGGTAACCGAAGGAGCCGTAGTAGGGGTGCTCGGCGATGGCCATCAGTTGGATGACGTTGTATCCGGCCTTTTTGATGCGGGGGAGGATATCGTCTGCGAACTCGCGGTAGGTGTGGAGGTGGGGCTCCTCGCCGGACATGCCGACGTGTGCTTCGTAGATGAGAGGCGCGCCGATCTTGGATCCATCGAAGGAGTTTTTCCAATCGTATGGTTTGTCGGGATGCCACACTTGTCCGGAGAAGTCGTGCGTCTTCTCGTCCTGCTGGGTGCGCTGGATGAATGCGGGGATGCGATCGCGGGTGGAGCCGTCTTCGCCGACGATGTGCAGCTTGACGAGTTGGCCGTGGCTGAGGTTCTCGGCGGGGACGGTCAGATCCCAGCAGCCGAGGTCGTCGCGTTTGAGAGGGTGGCTGTCGGGGTTCCAGTCGTTGAAGTCGCCAAGGAGAGAGACTGACTTGGCGGCCGGGGCCCATTCACGGATTTGCCAGTGGTTGCGATTGGGGGTGAGATGGACACCCATTTCGCGGTGCCAGCCCGCGAAGTTTTTGAGGGATCCGGAGCTCTTGCTGATTTCCGCGAGGCGGGAATCACAACGCTGCAGACGTTGCTGGATCTGGGCGGTGTAGGGCTCGAGCCATGGGTCGTCGACGACGAGTCCGGGAGGCGTGTCCAGCATGGCTGAAGAGAAGCACAATCCGTGCTGGATGAACACTGATTTACCTAATCCGCTCCAAAGCCTCGAGAGCGTCGTCGGGGGACACGAGCTCCTCGAGTAGGATGGCGGGTTTGGAAGGGTCGGCAGGGTAGAGGAGGTTCACGGGGATGATGGATCGATCGGCCCTTTTGAGGTCTCGTTTGATGACTTGGTCGTTCTTGGTGAGGTCAGCCTGGATGAGGGAGACGTTGAGCTCGTCGAGGAGGGCGATGACACGTTCGTCAGAGAAGACACGCTTCTCATTCAATTTGCAGGTCAGTCACCAATCGGCGGTGTAGTCGACCCAGACAATTCGACCTTTGCTCCGACGGAGCTCCACCTTTCCGGGTCGCCAGGTTTCCCAGGCGAGATGGCCGTTGTGAGCCTTCGTCAGTGGTGCGGATTTTCCGGAGGCATCGAAGTAAATCCAGAGGCCGAGAGCGGCCACGCCGATGGGGACGAGTTTGCCAAGCCAGAGACGTTTTCCTTTGGAGATGTGGGGGAGGGACCAGTGGCCATAGATGAACGTGGCCAGGGCGAGGACCGCGAGGCCCATGACGAGCCAGGATATGCCGTCCACTCCGGTTTGCGTCCCGAATGTTTTGAGGAAGAATGCGGCCGTGCCGAAGAGAGCGAAGGACATCGCTTTCTTGAATGTCTCCATCCATGCGCCGGGCCGGGGCAGCTTGTTGATGAGGGCGGGGAAGAAGGACAGGAAGAGGTAGGGGGATGCGATGCCGAGCGCGAAGATCGTGAAGAGAAACATCGCGGTGACGGCGGGTTGAGCGAGGGTGAAGCTCATGGCGGCACCAAGGAAGGGGCCGGAGCATGGGGTGGCGATGAGGGTGGTGAGGACTCCGCTGAAGAACGAGCCGGAGTAACCTTTCTTTCGTTGGAGGTCTCCCCCGGCTCCCGAGAGGGAGGTTCCGATCTCGAAAACGCCGGCAAGGTTCAGACCAAGAACGAAGAGGAGGATGATGATGGCTCCGACGAAGTAGGGGTTGCCCATTTGCTGGCCCCAGTTGACTTCCTGTCCGAGTGCAAATTTTAGGGTGAGAATGGTTCCGGCGAGGACCCACATGGAGGCGACCAAGCCTGCGGTGAAGGCGAGACCATGCCTCCGGACTTTTCCGGGGTCGCTGCCAGCCTGTTCCACAAAGCCGAGAACTTTGATGCCAAGCACGGGGAACACGCAGGGCATGAGGTTGAGGAGAATGCCTCCGATGAAGGCGCCGACCAACGCGGTCCAGAGGGTGGTCTTGGCTGTTTCCTTGAGGAGGACGTAGTTGATCTTCTCATCAGAATTGTAGAGGGCGGCCATCTCGGCGATTTCCTCGGGTGTGTCCTCGCGGACGACGACCGGCGCAGCGGCTTTGTCGGGTGCCGCGGTGGCCTTGGAATCCAATGGGATTTCTATCCAGACGCTGGGGCGATCCGCTCCGGGGAGGGTGTCATGTGCGGCGAGGATGCCGTAGAGGCTGTCGAGGATGGGGCCGGGTTTGTCGCTGAAGTCGTTCCCCTTGTTGCGGGGAACGATGAGTTCCCAAACGCCGTCCTCCGGAGCGGTGAACTTTTGGGCGGCTTGCGGATCCACTTGGCCGTCGAAGTCGAAGAAGAAGAGGTCGTCGGGGAGTTGGCCCTTGGCCTCGATGCGCAGGGTGATGTTGGTGCCGTCGTCCTTGCTGCTGATGTTCCATCCTTCAGGCGTGTCGGAGGGGAGGTGCTCTGCGTTGTAGGCGGCGAGGGCCTTCTGAGCGCTTTCGTTGGGTTCAGTTTGTGCTTTGACTGGAATGGATAGTGACTTCGAGAAGCTTTCGTCGATGCAGGACTCCTTACAGGTTTGCCAATCGGCGTTGAGATCGATGGTGATGTTTTCGCCGGTGGGAAGGTCAGTAGGAGGGGTGATAGTGGTGGAGAAGTAGTTGGTGTCCAGGTAGCCGTAGGTGATCATGCCGACGAACGCGGCGCGATGCGGGGTGGGCCACTGAAGTTCTCCGGCCGTGAATCCCTCGGGAAGGGTCCATCTGAGGTTTGGAATCTTGGAGATGCCGATGCCGTCGTTGTGGTAGTAAGAATGCCACTCGGGCTCGTGAGTGAGCTTGAGGGTGACAGTAAAGGGCTTGCCTGGAGCGATGGCCGTGGCATCGACGAGAACTTCCGCCTTAGAGACCGTGAGCTTGTTTTGTTGGTCCAGCGCCGCGACGGCAAAGGGGTCATCTTCCTGAGCAGGAGAAGGCGCGGCGATGCTGAGGATCAGGCCGAGGGAAAGGAGGAGGTATTTCATCAAGAGTTGTGCTGGCGGGAGCATGAACGAAGGGGCCACGGAATGGCATTCCTTTTTGAGAGCAATGGGGGCAGGGTTTATTGCGAACAAAGAAAGGCGGAGGCATGACTGCCTCCGCCTTGAAAGTTTTAGGTCAAAAAGACCGGCTTAACTTAGTGGCCGCGGCGCTTGTCCTTTTCGTTGCCGACTGCGTAGCCCGCACCTCCACCGAGGAGACCGCCGATGAGGGCGCCTTCTGCGGCGTTGCCGGACTGGTGACCGATGACACCACCGAGGACTGCACCACCGACGGCGCCGACTTGGGCATCACGCTGGGCATTGTTGTTTGCAGCGCAGTTTGAGAGCGCGAGGGCAGCAAATGCTGCGAGGACGGAGTTGAGGATAGTTTTCATCAATTTGGTATATGGTTAGTTAGGGAACGAAAAAGTCGTATCGTTGTTACGAATGCGTCTGCCATTTTCTAGTCAATCAATAGACGAATCGGCAAGAGAATTATTCAAAGAATCCAGAACATTAATTATTAATGAGGGGCCGTGATAAATGAAGCCGGAGTAGATTTGGATGAGGGTTGCGCCGGCGGCGATTTTGGCTTTGGCATCGGCCCCAGACATGATTCCGCCTACCCCGATGATGGGGATGCGTGATCCGAGTTCGGCATGAAAGGCGGCAATGACGTCCGTGGATCGCGTGGTGAGGGGTGCCCCGGAGAGTCCACCTGCTTCTGTTGCGTGAGGATGACCGGCGACTGCATCGCGTTCGATGGTGGTGTTGGTGGCAACGAGGCCGTCGAGGCCTCCGTCGAGGAACACCCGGCTGAGGGCCGTGATGTGGTCGTCTTCGAGATCGGGAGCAACTTTGAGGGCGAGGGGGACTCGGCGTCCGGTCGATTTGCTGAGCGTTTCCTGTTCCTGCTTGAGTCGCTCGAGAAGTGCGGCGGTGCTGTCGGTGGCTTGGAGATCACGAAGGCCGGGGGTGTTGGGGGAGGAGAGGTTGACGGTGATGTAGTCGGCAACGGGCCATGCATCGCGAAGCCCGATCAGGTAGTCGTCGGTGGCGTTCTCATTGGGAGTGCCCTTGTTCTTCCCGATGTTGAAGCCGACGATTCCTTTGAAGGACTTTGCGGTGCGGACGTTGCGGACTCCCTGGGTGATGCCGGGATTATTGAAGCCCATCCGGTTGATGATGCCTTCGTGTTCCTTGAGGCGGAAGAGGCGTGGCTTGGGGTTTCCGGGCTGGGGCCGGGGAGTGATGGTGCCGATTTCGACGTGTCCGAATCCGAGGCGGCCAAAGGCATCGATGCTGTTACCTTCCTTGTCCAGGCCGGCTGCGAGGCCGAGGGCATTGGGAAACTCGAGACCCATGCAGTGGACAGGTTGTGAGTCGGGGGGGGGGGCGGCGAGTCCTTGGAGGATGCCGAGGCGTTCGGTGACGCGGAGTCCGGCGAGGGACACGTGGTGGGCCCTTTCGGCATCTAGGGCAAAGAGGGCGCGGCGGGCGAGAGGATAGAGTTGGGCCAGCATCTGTTGCGGAGAGGCTAGGTTCTAAAGCGGCTCTTAACAGACCAAATATTCGGTGATCGAGTCGACGAGGAGAGGGCCTTTGCCGACGAGGCGGAGATTTCCTTCGGCTCGCTCGGCGAGTCCTTCGTCGACGAGGCGGGTGATATTCTCGAGGGGGACGCTGGAGAGGTGCTTCATGGGAACTCCGAAGTCGGTGCGTAGGAGGAGGGCGATGCGTTCGAGGCGGAACTCTTCGTCACCGATGATCTCGGTTTCGGTCTCGGCATGTCCGACGCGGTTGATCATGGCGAGGTAGCCCACGGTGTCGGGGATGTTCTTCCAGCGACGTCCACCGAGGGTTGAGACGGCGGAGGGGCCGAGTCCGAGATAGTCGGCGCCGCTCCAGTAGCCTCTGTTGTGGGCGGACTGACAACCGGGGCGTGCGTAGTTGGAGGTTTCGTAGTGGCGGTAGCCGAGTTTGGTGAGCTTGGTCCGGGCGTGGTCGAAGAGTCTGGCGTTGAGGGTGGAGTCGTCTATGAATTCGCCCTTCTTGAAGCGATCGAAGAAGGCGGTGTCCTCTTCGTAGGTGAGGTTGTAGGCGGAGATGTGATCCGGTTTGAGGGCGAGGGCGGCGTTGAGGGTGTCGTCCCACATTTCGGCGGTCTGGCCGGGGATGGAGAACATCAGGTCGATGTTGAGGCGGGGGATGCCCGCTTGCCGGAGGAGAGAGACCGATTCCTGGATGTCCTCGGCATTGTGTTGGCGCCCGAGGGTTTTGAGGACTTCCGGGTGGAAGGATTGGGCCCCGAGGGAGACCCGCGTGACGCCGAGTTTCTGATAGATTGACGCGGTGCGTTTCCCAAAGGTGGCGGGGTTGGCCTCCATCGTGATTTCGGTGGAATCATCGATGAGGAAGGCCTCACGGAGCAGGGAGAAGAGTCGGATGAGATGGGTGGGCGAGAGCATGGAGGGGGTTCCTCCGCCCAGATAGAGTGTCGTGACGGGCCGATCCTCCAGGGAATTGGCGCGTTTGGCCGCCTCGACGCCGAGGGCCTCGATGAATCCGCCAATCGGGGTTTCTCCCGGGGTATGCTTGTAGAACGAGCAATAGGGGCAAACTCGGTGGCAGAAGGGGATGTGGACGTAAAGATGCACTGAATGTGTTGCGGTCGGCAGCTCTGAGGGACTATAGTTGCCGTAGTGGATCAAGCGAGCGAGTTGGGAAAAAACGTGCTGCGAGAGGTCTCGCGGTCGTTCTATCTGAGTCTGCGTGTTCTGCCTAGTAGCTTTCGTGAGCCTGCAAGTGTTGGGTATCTCTTGGCCCGGATCAGCGACACGATTGCAGATACGGAGGCAGTCAAGGAGGCGGAGCGGGTGGAATTGCTGGCGGAGTTTTGTGGGTTGGTGAAGGGGGAGGGGGACTCCGCGCGCTTTGTGGAGAGGGTTGCGGAGAGATTCTTGGGGGAGCAACAGCATGAGGGTGAGCGAGTTCTCATGGAAAATTCCGCTCTTTGTTTACGTTGGTTAAGTGAGCTGGGAGGGGAGCAGCAGGAGTTGATCCGGGTGCTGTTGGGGCAGATCACGGAGGGGCAGTGTTGGGATTTGGAGCGGTTCGGAGGTGAGGAGGTGGTGCGGCTTTCGGATGAGGAGGAGTTGAAGCGCTATGCCTATCTCGTGGCGGGAAGTGTGGGTGAGTTTTGGACCGATCTTGGGTTCCTGCTGGATGGGGAGTTTTCGGAGATCCCGCAGGAGGAACTTCGAGAGACCGGGCGGCGGTATGGGATGGGGCTGCAGCTGGTGAATATTCTGCGCGATATCCCGGAGGACTTGGAGAAAGGTCGCTGCTATTTACCCGGGGAAGGGGGGGTGGAGCCGGAGGAACTACTTGAGGCGATGCTAGTCTGGCGCAAGCGTGCCGCGGGTTGGTTGGGTGACGGGCTGCACTATGCGGGCTCGGTGCGGGGAGCGCGGATTCGGTTTGCGAGTGGGTTGCCGGCGATGATCGGGCTGCGGACACTGGATCTGCTCAAGACGGCGGATTGGGAGGCGCTGGTGGGGCGGGTGAAGGTGCCGCGGTCGGCAGTGCGGAGTTGCGCATGGCAGGCTCTGATTGCGAGCCTGGCTTCGGGGCCAGAGCGGTGGATTTAGGGGCGATCGACTGCGGTTCGGGTGGCGACGGGTCCAGGGTGGCCAGGGCGGCTGAACTGCCGGAAGCACGCAACGCTTCCGTTGCTGGGAGAGGGTCAAAAGACGCCAATGGTGGCGACGATGGCGACGATGGAGGATTCGCCCTTCTTGAGGGAGCGCTTGCCGACATCGGAATTGGGGACGGAGACGACGGCGGCGGGGTAGGTGCAGTTGGGGTCAATGCGGAGGCTGCCTTCGTGGATTTTTCCGCCCCATGGATCAATGTAGCGAAATGAGAAGCCGGTTGCCTTGCGATCGAGCTTCGCGGGAAGGGCCGCCAAGACGACGAAATGTCCGTGCACCAGTCTCCAGTCGATGGCGGAGGCGTCCTTGCGGGAAGGTCTTGCTCGGCGCTGCAGGCTGATGATGGGTGGGAGGCCCTTCTTCATTGAGATGGCCAGGTGGGAATGGATGCGGCGGATGAGTTCGCTGTCCGATTCGCGGCGCTCTTTGAGGAGCACCTCGTTCTCTATTTTTTCGATCCAACGGGAGCCCCGCATCTCGTTGGCCATGTCGGTGAGGTCGAGGAGATTGACGCCACGGGTTTTCGTCCAGCGGAGTCGATCGAGGTGTTGGGATTGCTTCAGCCCGTATCCGCGGATGACGTAGGTGAGGCGGGATCGGTCGGTGCTACCCGGGACTGCCGTGCCGAGTTCCTGCCATTTTTGGCTACCAAAGCCGAAGGCGTTTAAGAGCGCTGCGGGTCCGCAAGCGTTGCCGGAGATCTTGAGCTGGTTGACCGGGGTGAAGGTCGGATTGGGAGGCGTGAGGTCGAGATCGGCGTAAGCGAAGAGCGTTGTGGAGATCAGGACCAAGTGGATCTTGAGGGCGTTCACGGATTGCGGCTGTTCGAGGGGTTGCGGGGGTCAGAAGGGGTGAGGGAGATCTGTGTTCCCAAACTGTTGTTCCTTGGGTCGACGTCGGATTGGTCTTCGTTTGGCTCGACGCTGCTGATGATGCCGAAGGTCTCCACGTCGCGGGGGATGTAGAGAGGGACATCGAAAGTTTGGATGCCGCCTGGAGGCAGGTTGGCGATGTTGTAGCTGTAGGTGTTGTTGGGGAGGGTGATGGTGGCGGGGTAGTTGATGATCGATTCTGTGCCTCTGTTTTGAAAGGTCACGAAGAGGGATCCGATGGGGTCTTCTTCGTTGGCCGGGACGTAGTGATTTGATGCGGCGGCGACGTCATAGAGTCCGGGAGTGGTGCTCTTGACAGCGCGACCGACGTGAACGATTCCCTCGCCGAAAGAGGGGTCGTTGCCCGGGGCGCCGGCTTCGTTGAGGTTGGCGAAGACGACATCGTATGCTTGGTCGAGGGGAATGTTGAGTTGAGTTGCGGTAGCGGCGATGGCGGCGGTGACGACTGGAGCACTCGCGGAAGTTCCGCTGAAAAGAGTGTATTGATCCTCTGTCCAGGCGGCATTGATCGAGTAGCCGGGGGCGTCGAGAGTGCTGCCGAAATTGGAGAAATTCATAAAGTCGCTCTTGGCGTCGACGGCGCCCACGGAGATGACTCCATCGTATGAAGCGGGGTAGGCTGGGGCGTCAAACCCTTCGTTTCCGGAGGATGCGATGATCAGGGCTCCTTGCTCCTGGGCGTAGGAAATGGCGTCGCGGACAATCGCACTATCGCCATAGGAACCCATCGAGATGTTCAGGAGTTGTGATCCGGCATCAGCGGCGGCAATGATCCCTTCGGCGAGGAGAAAGGAGTTTGATTCGCCGTTCTCATTGCCAATGCGGAAGGAGGTGATTTCTGCGCCGGGGGCGATGCCTCTGGCGAGGCCGCTTTTGCCAACGATGAGAGAAGCGACGGCGGTTCCGTGACCGTTGATCGGGATCTCGCCCGCCGTGGAAACAAGGTCGACCTGGCGGATTCCATCGGGGAGGGCGCTGTGGGCACCGATGCCGGTGTCGAGAATCGCGATTTTAATTCCCGTGCCCCAACTTGAGTTGTCCTCGTTGATGCCGAGCCAGGCGAGAAGTTGATTTCCGAATCCCAAGGCGCCGGGTTGGGCGCTGACATCGGGGAGGTCGGGAACCGAGACGAGGTAGTTGGTGGACGTGTCGGCGTCGTCGAGAAGGTCGTCGAAGTCGGAAAGCTCGTCGAAGCCGAGTCGAACCGTTCGGAGTTGATCGATTTGTCCGAGGAGGCGAAGTCCGCTGCCGTCTAGTGAGGCGAGGAAACGGAGGTAGTCGGCATCGTTACTGAAGCGGACGAGTCGTTCGTTGGGGATGCCGAGGAGAGCGTCTTCCAGTGACAGGCGCATTCTTGAGGGGGATCGAGGTCCGCCTTTGGAGTCGGCATTCTCGGTGTCGACGACGCGGGCAGGGGCTGGTTTGCGTGTTGCCTCCTGGTTCGTCGTGGTGCCTGTGCTGATGGCGGCGTCCTTCACCATCCACCAGCCAAGTAATCCGGCGCAGACCAGATAGAGGGCGATTAGGAGGTGGCTGAGCGCGATGCGTTTCACGGGGAGATGGAACAGTTGGGAGGTGGGAAAGTCTTGGACAATCTCAATAGAGGTGGCCGGGAAATGTGGATATCCTGTGCTGGTGAGCATAGTGCTCGTTGGGGCCTGGTGCAACGCAGGATGTGCGAGGAGGGGGAGGAATGGAGTCGCGGTGGGAGGCTGGACCTGCGGATTTCAATTCCGACAACGCAAAGATGCTTGAGCTTTGCCCGATGAGCGGCGAGGAATACGCCCGTTGCGAGACTTTCTCCAGGAACCTGCTTGGCGAGAAGAAGACCTGGGGCTGCCGCTTCCGGAGTCTCCCCACGCTTGTGCGGTTTGTTTGCCTACCTGGGATTCGGTGGTGGGCTATGAAGAGGGGTCGAAACAGGTCCTCGGGAAGCTTCAGGCAGGCTATCCGAGATTCTTTCTGAATCCGACGGTCACCGCGCTGTTCGTGCGGGCCGAACAGTCCGTGGCGAGAAGTGGGGAGCGAGTGGCGGTTTTCCCCAATCGAAATGTTTGTCAACGCGCCCAGCGCTACGTGGAGCGGCGGAAGTCGGTGGCGACCCGCATTACGGACTTTGAAGGTCTGCAGGCGCTCATTGTGCCGGCTGAGGCATTCGAGACGGCGAAAGATTACTGGAAGCATACCGGTGAGATCGTCAGTAGTCGGCAGGCGGCCGATGTGTTGGTAGGAAATTTATGTGAGGAGAGCGCGGCGGATCTGATAGGGCCACTGGCTGAGGCGATGGGAGTGTCTGCGGACGGGATTTTCCTGTATGAGAGTGGAATGGCGGCGATCTATTCCGCTCATCGTGTCGTGACCCGCCGGAGTCCGGGCAAGAAGACCTTGCAGTTGGAGTTTCCTTACGTGGATGCGCTCAAAGTGCAGGAGCAATTCGGCTCGGGAGTGGCATTTTTGCCTCACGGATCGGGCGAGGGACTCAGTGAGGCGTTGCAGCGGATTCGGAGTGGTGAATTTTCCGGGGTCTTTTGCGAGGTGCCCAGCAATCCGCTGTTGCATACCGTGGATTTGGCGGCGCTGTCGACGGCGTGCCGGATCAGTGGGACGCCGTTGATTGTCGATGACACGGTGAGTAGTCATCGCAACGTGGAAGTGTTTCCGCATGCCGATCTCTCCACGACCAGTTTGACCAAATGGGTATCTGGGCAAGGGGACGTGATGGCTGGGTCGTCGCGGGTGAATCCGGAATCGCCGCTCGCCAGTGAATTGCATGGATTGTTGTTGGAGGAATCGCCCGAGCGATCGCGGCTCTATCGACGTGATGCCGAGGTGTTGTTGAAAAATGCGGCGGGATTTGGGGATTTAGTGGATGCCGCCAACCGCGGAGGTGAGATTGTTGCCCAATTTTTGCAGGAACATCCGGCGGTTGAGCGGGTGTGGTATCCCCGGTATGTTGATCGTGATCATTACGAAAACATTATGAAGCCCGGAGCGGGGTATGGCGGGTTGATGTCGATCGTCCTGAAGAACGAAAAAAAGGCGCCTGCAGTGTATGACGCTCTACGTTGGAACAAGGGACCGAGCCTCGGAACGAGATTTTCGCTGGCCTCTTCCTACACTTTGCTAGCCCACTACAACGAACTTGATTGGGCCGAGAGCTGTGGGGTACGTCCCGATCTGCTGCGTTTCTCGGTGGGTATGGAAGATCCGGCGCAGCTTTGCGAGAGCTTGGGTGAGGCCCTCGCGCGGGCTTAGATCAGAGGTGATCAGTGGTCTCGGGGGTGACAACTCGGAGGTGCGTCCTCATGGTTTTCGCCGTAGCGATGCACGGTTGCGGTTTCGGCCAGCATGAGGGTTTCGATCATGAGGATGGGGAGGAGATGGGCAATCGTCCGGCGTTTGCCGGCCAAAGTTTCCGGTTCGAGGACTTCGGTCTCTGGCTTCAGAATCTTCAGGACATCTACGAGAGCCTTGGCGGAGTCGCCACGCATGACCTCTAGAAGTGATTCACGGACCCAGCGGGTGCAGAAGAGCCAGTAGCTCTTCTTCTCGTCGCGTTGGTCGCAAGTTTCGAGGATGTCGTCCCAGAACGTCCGGCTATCGCTATAGAGCACGGACGGTGTTTCACGAGCTACGGTTTCGACGTGGTCGATGAGGAAGCGGAAGTGCAGGGGAGTGTTCATGGATTTTGTTGTTCTCTACTGGTTAGAACGAACGGCAAACCGCTCTATTCAATCTTCACCCGAATAAGCGGTGCGCAAGGGGTTTTCTATCTCCTCAACCGTAAAAAATCGGCCAGATTTTCCGGAATATCACATGTGTTTCTCCCTCCCTGTGGCAGGGTGATGGTGCGAAGATGTGTGCCGGTCCGTGGGTCGAGGTTGATTGCAATTGAAACGGGATCGTTAGGAGATCCAAGATGAGGATTGCAATTCACCGCAATTGCCCCGACAAAAACGCGTCTACCCTTAACGGGTGACGGGCCTGTAGCTCAGCGGTTAGAGCAGGGGACTCATAATTCTAACAAGACGATTCGCGCCAAGTCGCATCACGTTGTTTTTTAGTGAGTTAAGTGGGGTTGAATTTCGGCCTGCGACACCGTAAAACACCCTAAAACACCCCTTTTTCGGGTGAGGGGATGCACTGAGGGAGACATCGAAAAACGGGACTTAAGCAGGGGACAACCCATCCCCTGATCCAACCCCCGACACGCAAAATCCCCTCGATTGGCTCTGGGGGCCTGGAGAGGGGGCGGGCAATTCGAGGTGGCCATCCCCGCGCCGACTGTGCAGGGTGGGTGGGATGAAAACGCTGCCTGCTCTGTGTCTTGGAATCGTGCT
>JAPKDA010000053.1 GCA_028822695.1 Akkermansiaceae bacterium | reverse complement strand
GGTCTAGGGCGAAGGCGGGACGCCATTCGCTCCCCTGTTGGTTGATGACGAAGGCGGGACGCCTACGCTCCCCGCTCAGAGATTTGGGCGATGGCCCAGGAGGCGTGTTCGGAGATGAGGGGGTCGGGATCGACGGCGGACTGTTGGAGGGCGGGGAGGTCGGCGGTTGATCCGGTGTTGCCGAGGGCGACGCAGACGTTTCTGAGGAAGCGTTCGCGTTTGATGCGTTTGATGGGGGATTTGGCGAAGAGGGTGCGGAATTCTTCGACGGTGAGGGAGAGGAAGTCGCGGAGGGAGTGGTCGAAGATGGTCTCTCGGGCGTGGAAGCGGGTTTCGCGGCTGAGTTTGGCGAATTTGTTCCAGGGGCAGACGTCGAGGCAGTCGTCGCAGCCGTAGATGCGGTCACCGATGAGGGGGCGGAGGTCTTCGGGGATGGGGCCTTTGTGCTCGATGGTGAGGTAGGAAATGCAGCGTGGGGCGTCGACGTGGTGGGGGCGGGGGATGGCGTTGGTGGGGCAGGCGGTCATGCAGGCGGTGCATTTACCACAGTGGTCGTTTTGTTTTTTGTCGGGTTCGAGGTCGAGGGTGGTGAGGAGTTCGGCGAGGAAGAACCAGGTGCCGAGTTTGGTGTGGATCTGGACGGTGGATTTTCCGTTCCAGCCGAGGCCGGCTTCGGTGGCGAAGTCGCGTTCGAGGACGGGGCCGGTGTCGGTGTAGTAGCGCTGGGTGCCGCCCATGTCCTGGAGGGAGGTGTCGAAGTCGCGGAGTTTGTCCTCGATGATGTCGTGGTAGTCATCGTTCCAGGCGTAGCGGGCGATGCGGTAGTCGGGGGCGGGGTTTTCCTGGCCGGGAAAGTAGTTGAGGGCGAGGGTGATGACGGATTGGGCGCCGGGGAGGACTTCGCGCGGGTCGCAGCGGCGTTCGAGGTTTCGCTCGAGCCATTTCATGTCGCCGGCTTTGCCGTCCTTGACCCATTGGAGGTAGTCGTCGGCGTGGGGGGCGCGGGTGGCAGCGGCGATCCGGCAGTCATCGAAGCCGAGTTGGGCGGCGATGTAGCGGACGTTGGATTTGGAGGCGGCGAGGTCCACTGAGTTGGAGATCGGAGGAAGGATGCCGGCTAAGGCTGGGAGGGATTTGGTCATGACCGAGACGGTCAGGCCACGGTTTTAGAGGTGGGAGAAGAAGTAGCGGCCGGATTCGATGATGCCGGTGGCGATTTCGGGGAAAGTGAGGTTGTCGGTTTCGATTTCCTCGTGGGCGCTGGCTTTGTAGATCGGGGTGCGGTGGTCGAGGAGGGTGTTGATGGTGTCTTCGGGGTTGTCGTTGTTGAGGAGGGGGCGCTCCTTGTTGCGGGAGGTGCGCCGGAGGATTTCGGAGGGTGAGACGATGAGCCAGACGACGTAGCCGAGTTGGCGGAGGAGGTCGCGATTCTCGGGACGTTCGATGATGCCGCCACCGGTGGCGATGATGTGGCGCACGGCTTTTTGGTCGATGAGGGCGTGGAGAACGGCGCTTTCGTGGTCGCGGAAGCAGTCTTCGCCTTCGTCGGCGAAGATCTGGGGGATGGACTTTCCGGCCCGCTGGACGACGAGGTTGTCGGTATCAATGAGCGGATAGCTAAGGATCTGGGAGAGTTCGCGGCCAATGGAGGACTTGCCGGAGGCCATGAAGCCAATCAGGACGATGTTCTTGGGCGGCATATCGGTCATGTGAGGGAAACTCTAATTTCCTTTCGCGGAGAGAGCAATTTGTTACCTCCCGGGAGTGGAAACATTGGTGGAGATTGCAGATTTCGAAGATTGGCGCACGGCAGTGGACGCTGCGGTGAAGGTATTACGGGCCGGTGAGGTGGTGGCGCTGCCTACGGAGACTGTTTACGGGCTGGCGGCGGATGCCTTCAATGAGGAAGCGGTGGCGAAGATTTTTGAGGTGAAAGAGCGGCCGTCCTTTGACCCGTTGATCGTGCATTTGGGGCAAAAGAGGGATCTGAAGAAGGTGGCGGCGGTGCCGGAGGAGTTGGCGGATTTGGTGAAAAAGCTGATTTCTGAGTTCTGGCCGGGGCCGTTGACCTTGGTGTTGCCGAAGACCGATGCGGTGCCGGACATCGTGACGAGCGGGTTGCCGACGGTGGCGGTGCGGATGAGCAAGCATGAGGTGATGCGCGGGGCGGCGAAGGAGTTGGGGAATCCGATTGCGGCACCGAGTGCGAATATTTTTGGTCGGATCAGTCCGACCTCGGCGAGTGCGGTGATGAGTGAGCTGGGTGGGCGGATTCCGTTGATTGTGGATGGGGGTGCTTGTGCGGATGGCTTGGAGAGCACGATCGTGGCGGTGGGTATGGATGGCGGGAAGCCGGTTTTGTGGATGTTGCGGCCGGGGCCGGTGACGCGGGAGGATTTGCGGAAGTTTGCGCGGGTGGCGAAACCGAAGTCGAGTGGGGACCAGCCGGAGGCCCCGGGCCGGATGGAAGGGCATTATGCTCCGCGGACGCCGTTGTTGTTGTTTGATAAGCCGGAAGATTTTGTGCCGGAGGAGGGGAAGAGTTACGCGTTGTTGAGCCTCCGTGGTGAGGAGAAGGACGGCTATGTGGGCAAGCATGAGTGGGCGGTGACGGAAGTGATGAGTCCGGGGAGCGGGAAGGTTTCGGAGGTGGGGGTGCGGTTATTCCATTTGCTGCGCAAGCTGGATGAGAGCGGGGTGGATGCGATCGTGGCAGAGCCGGTGGGCAAGGCGCGGTTGGGGGCGGCGGTGATGGATCGGTTGCAGAAGGCGGCGGCGGGGAGTGGGTCAGCCGGGGGCTGACAGTGTTCAGAAGTCAGTATTCAGAGGTCAGTAGTCCGGAACCCGGAGGAGGGGGGATTTGGGATTTGCTGGGGAGGCGGGGTTCAGGCATGATTGGGGGAGATGCTGCGGTCATTGATGACAGTGTCTGGCTTTACCTTGATTAGCCGGATTCTGGGGTTCTTACGGGATATGATCCTGATGTCGATTTTCGGCGTGAGCATGACGACCGATGCCTTTTTTGCGGCGTTTCGGTTCCCGAACATGTTTCGCCGGATCTTTGGGGAGGGGGCGTTCAATGCGGCGTTTGTTCCGCTGTTCGGGCGGAAGTTGGATGAGGAGGGGAAGCCGGAGGCGATGCGGTTTGCGCGGAATGCCTTTTCAACGCTTATGGTGGTGTTGGGGGTGGGGAGTGTGATTGCGATTTTGGGGATGGAGTTGCTGATGATGGCGGTGGTGCCGGGATTCCAACCAAAATTTGAGCGGGATCTGACGAATACGGGGAAAGGGAATGCGGCGTGGACGGTGGAAGTCGATACGCGGGGGGCGAAAGGGATCTACATCGAACTGGAGGGGGCCTCGGAGGAGGTCCGTGGGCAGTGGGCGAAGCGGATCAAGTTCAACGATCTGAGCCTGCTGCGCCGCAATGCGGAGACGGGGGAGGACGAGAAGGTGTCGGTGACTTCCGGGGAGTTGGTGGTGGGGGGGTTGACGGTGAGTGGGGAGGGCGGGAGCTATTTGGATGAGAGGGGCAACGTTAGCATTCTGTTGCCGGCGAAGCATGGCTTCCACACCTTTCAGACGGTGGTGGAAGTGCAGCAACTGCAGGAGAATGCAGATGTGTGGTCTGCGGATCTGAGGGTTTATCGGAATGACCCGGGTACTTTTGATCTTACGGTGAAGCTGTCACGGATCATGTTTTGCTATCTGCTCTTCATGGCACTGGCAGCGCATTTGAGTGGGGTGCTCAACACCTTTAAGAGCTTTGCGATGCCGGCGGCGGCGCCGATCATTCTCAATCTCTGTTTGCTTGGGGCGCTGGGGTGGATTTGGTCGACGGGGCGGGTCGATGGAGAAATTCTGGCATGGGCGGTGGCTGTGGCGGGTCTATTGCAGTTCTCTGCGCTGTGGCTGACCTGTCTGGTGAAGAAGGCCCCGGTGTTGCCGATGCGGCCGCGGATGACGCCGGAGATGAAGAGGTTATTCCTGCTGATGGGGCCTGGGGTGTTGGCTGCGGGGATTCAGCAGATCAATTTGTTGGTGGGTGGGATCATCGCTTCGTTTCAGGAGGGGGCGGTGTCGTTCATTTACGCGTCGGAGCGGGTCTATCAGTTGCCCTTGGGGATGATTGGGATTTCGTTGGGCGTGGTCCTGTTGCCGCAGGTGACGAAGCAGTTGCGCGGGGGTGATCCAAAGGCGGCGTCAGAGAGTATTCTGAGGGGGATGGATCTTGGGTTGATTTTGACGATCCCGGCGGCGGTGGCGATGATCGCCATTCCGGTGCCGATCATTTCGACTTTGTTTGAGCGGGGGAATTTCACAGGGACGGATTCCGTGCAGACCGGGTATGCGTTGGCGGGGTTTGCGTTGGGCTTGCCGGGGTATGTGTTGATCAAGGTGCTGCAGCCGGGATATTTTGCGCGGGAGGATACCAAGTCGCCGATGATCATGGCGGGGATCACGGTGGCGGTGAATGCGGTGTGTAGCATTTTTCTCTTCCTGATTCTTCGGCCGTATGGGTTCGGTCATGTGGGGATCGCGATCGCGACGTCGATTGCGGCGTGGGTGAATGTGTTCCTCTTGTGGAGGGGCCTCAAGGGCTTCATGAAGACGCACCGGCGGGATCGGAAGCGGATGCGGGGTATGGTGCTGGCGAGTGTGTTGATGGGTGTGGCGGTGTGGGGTGGCTGGTTGGGTTTGCAGGACTTCTTTACGCATAGCCAGTGGCACAGAGTGGGGGTGCTGGCCTTGTTGGTGGGGATGGGAGCGGCGTTTTATGCTTGGTTGGTGCTGAAGCTGAAGGTGACGACGGTTGCAGATTTGAAGGAGGGGTTTGGGAGGGGCGCGTAGCGCCCGTTATCGGTGATCGGATGTTGGGGAGGGGCTGGAAGGGTGGGGCGGACTAGTCGTCGCCAAGGGATATGACCGGCAGGCTGAAGATTCGCGGTCCCAGGCGGGGAGGGCAAAGAGGACCTTTGCGGTTGAGGGGTGAAGGGCGCAATCCCGTCACCTCGACCCGATCGGGGGAGGTCGGAGAGGAGGGGTGGGCGCGGATTGGGAGGGGGGTGCCGCGCGAAAGCGGTGTCGCCGTTCGTTCCTCACTCTGCCACCGCAGTCTAAAAAGGGAGGCCTTGGGGCGAGTTGTTGGTTTGTCAGGGAGGGGAAAAGGGTGTTGAGTGCAGGGGTATGACGAAGATGGAGAAAGACTTTTTGTTTGAGTTGCTGGAGACACCGAGCCCGACGGGGTTCGAGATGCCGGGGCAGCGGGTGTGGTCGAAGTATGTGGGGAAGTCCGCGAACAAGGTGGAGGTCGATGCCTACGGATCGGCATGGGCGACGTTGAAAGGGAAGGGGGAGCGGGCAGTGATGTTGGAGGCTCATGCGGATGAGATCGGCTACATGGTGCGGCAGGTGACGAAGGATGGTTTTCTGCGGTTGGAGCGGGTGGGGGGTAGTGACGCGGCGACGGGCCGAGGTCGGCGCCTGCGGATTTTTGGAGACAAGGGTGAGGTGCCGGGGATCATCGGGAATACCGCGATTCATTTGCGGCGCGATGTGGCCGGAGTGGAGAAGACGCCGAAGGTGCATCAGCTCTGGGTGGATGTGGGTGCGTCGAAGCCGGAGGAGGTGGAGAGGCTCGGGATCCGGGTAGGGCATCCGGCGGTGTATGTGGACGGGCCGATGTTGTTGAACAAGAGTCGCTTGGTGAGCAGGGCGATCGACAACAGGATTGGGGGATTCATCATCGCGCAGGTGATGAAGATGGTCGCGAAAGCGAAGACCAAGCCGGACTTTACCTTGGTGTGTTTGAATGCGGTGCAGGAGGAGATTGGTGGCTACGGGGCGAAGATGGCGACGCATCGGTTGATGCCGGATGTGTGTTTGTGTACGGATGTGACCCATGCGACGGATACGCCGGGGATCGATCATGCGCAGCACGGGGAGGTGTTGCTGGGTGGTGGACCGAGTGTGACCCACGGTGCGGCGAATCACACCCAGGTGGTGGAGCGTTTGATGAAAGTGGCGAAGACGAAGAAGGTGGACGTGCAGCACGAGGCCGCGGGGCGGTGCACGGGGACGGATACGGATTCGATCTATCACGTTCGCGAGGGGGTGCCGAGTGCGCTGGTTTCGTTGCCGTTGCGCTGCATGCATTCGGTGGTGGAGACGGCGGATCTGGGGGATGTGGAAGCGACCATTGATCTGATGGCAGGCTTTGTCCTTTCCCTGAAAGAGAAAGATGTGTTTCATCACAAGTTGTGAAATTGCCAGCGGTTACCGGCGCTTTATTGATCGGCGTGCTTGTGTCGTCTGGAGCTGAAGTGACTCCGGGTGAGACTGCGGTTTCGTTTTTGGAGGACATCCGGGGGGCGTCGTTGTCGGTTGATGAGGTTCTTGGGAAGAGCATGTTGTCTCCGTTCTGCGGGGAGGCTCGGCGGGAGTGGATCGGGAAGCAGTTGCGGGAATTGCGGGGGACCTTGCGGGAGGACGAGGTGGATTTGAAAGTGATCGGGGAGAAAAAGGAGGGTGGTTTTGCAGGAGTGTTGGTGGCGGTTGTGCCGAAAGGGGATCCGTTTACCTCGAGCGTGATTCCGGTTGCGTTGCGATCTTTGGAAGAGAGGTGGGTGCCGGCACCTGTGTTGGGGAGCTTTGCGAATGCGAATGTGGGATTTGATGACGGAGTGAGGGCGCGGGTGAAGGGGTTGGAGCAGTGGATGGGGAGGCAGCGGGTGATCCGGATGCGGGATATGTATTTGGATGCGGTGAAGGCGTTGGAGAAGCGGATGGAAGGAGTGGTTGATGAGAAGTTGTTAGTGGATGGGACGGCGGAGGAAGTGATGGAGGGTTTTTTGGAGGCCTGTCAGCGGAAAGATCTGGCTACGGTGCTGGTATTTTTGGGAGCGGATTCAGGTCAGGCGGATGAAGCGACGAGTCCGCAGGCGATCGTGACGCGGGGCTTGCGTGGGGAGGATGAGATGGATCGGTGGGCGTTGTTGACCAGTTCAGGGGTGGTGCGGGTGGTCTCGGAGACCCGGGAGGAGGGGTCTGGGAGCGCGGTGTCGGTGTTGTTTTACGACACGGAGAGTGTGACCGGGGCGAAGTTGTTGACGTTTTCGTTGAGCAGGGAGAGTGATCGGTGGCAGGTGGATTTGCCACGGGTGTTGCGGGAGGCCTTCGATGAGCGTCGGCCGTGGCGGACGCCGGACGCTCGTGAGCACAAGTTGCGGCGGCGATTTTCGGAGTTCTTTGAGGCGTCGCGGCCAGCGGAGCGGTTTGAGGATGCGCGGGCGATGGGGGAGCGGGTTGCGCAGGTGTTGCGAACGGGGACTTTGGCAGAGTTTTTTGCTCTGCTTTCCCGTCATGAGGGATTTGCGGAAGGCGAGCGATTGGTGACCTATGCGGAGGCGGCGCAGTTGTGGAATGAGTTTCGCCAACGCGGCCGTGATGCGACGCATGGTGTTTTGGTGGATGTGTTGGAGGAGGGGACTGCGGCGACCGTGGTGTTGCATTTGGTGACGACGGCGGAGTTGGATCGTCTGGAGTTGGTGGCCTTGTTGTTGGTGCGGGAGGAGAAGGGTTGGGCGATTGCGCCGGGAGTGACGAGTCTGGGGAACTGGGAAACGATGCCGCGGCAGGAGTCGTTGGATCAGAAGGAAGTGTTGATGAACTACGTGCGTGGGAAGGCGCGGTATGAGAAGTTGGCGGCGGAGCGTTTTTTGAAGGAATTTGCGGAGGTGGATGTGACGATCGAGCAGGGGGTGACTTTGGAAGAGGCCGGCCAATTGGTTCGGGAGTTCCGGGAGCACCTGGAGAAGGGTGATTTGCCCCGGACGTTTGCCTCTTGTGCGCTATTGGATCGATCGGATGGCGCCTGGGAGGGGTTTAAGTCGCTGACCTACGAATACCGTGGTACCCAGAAGGCTAGGGAAGCGGATCGGGAGTTGCACGTGCAGAGGAAGGGAGCGTGGGCGGGGGTTTCCATGCGATTGGATACGGGGCCGGGTGGGGAGCCCGACTATCCGCTGTATTTGGTACGCTCGACGGCGAAGGGGCCGCGGATTGTGGTGGATGCCGGATTACGTTTGGCGACCAACAAGGGGCGGAAGATCCTGAATGAGCGGAATTGGAAGCATTTGGAGGAGCATTTGGTTGCAGATGAGCTGGGATTTGTGCGCGAGGTGTTTGGGGTCCATCTTGAGCATAGCAACACTGATCACGCTGAATGGGAGAAGAACACCAAATCGTCCCGCTGACCCGGCCCTCGTTTGAAGAGGCGGTGGAGACAGCCAGGAAACTGGAGTTATCGGTGGGGTCGATCATGATTGGTCAGGACCGGACGGTGCGTGGAGTGAGGGCGGTCTGGAGGCGGGCGGCTTTGTCGTCGGAATGGACGCGGAGGAAGATGGCGAGGGAGAGGAGGGCAGAGAGCGGGTTCATCGCTGGTATTGTAAGGAGGGCGAGGATTTGTCTCATCCGGGCGGGATGGGGCTGGAAGGCCGTTGCTTTCTTGGATTGTGGCCGTTGCGGGGCTGGGGCTTCTAGGCTATAGACGTTGATAATGACTGACGACAGCGCCCTCCGGTATTGCCCGGATCTCTTTTCCTACCAACGCCGGGAGTCCCGGGAGGTGAAGGTGGGTGGGGTCGGTGTGGGCGGAGATAATCCGGTGCGAATTCAGTCGATGATCACTTCGGATACGCGGGATACGGAGGCTTGTGTGAAGGAGGTGCTGGGTTTGGCGGAGGCGGGGTGTGAGATTGTGCGGATCACGGCGCAGACGGTGAAGTATGCTGCGAACCTGGAGCACATCCGTGACGGGGTGCGCGGAGCGGGGTGTGAGGTGCCGTTGGTGGCGGATATTCATTTCAAGCCGGATGCGGCGATGGAGGCGGCGAAGTGGGTGGAGAAGGTTCGGGTGAATCCGGGGAACTTCGTGGATAAGAAGAAGTTCGAGGTGCGAGAGTACAGCGATGAGGATTACGAGGAGGAGCTGCAGCGGATTCGAGGGAAGTTCGTGCCGCTGGTGGAGCGCTGCCAGGAGATGGGTCGGGCGATGCGGATCGGGACGAATCACGGTTCGTTGTCGGATCGGATCATGAATCGCTACGGCGACACGCCTCTGGGGATGGTGGAAAGTGCGTTGGAGTTTGCGCGGATCGGGCGGGAGATGGATTACCACGAGATTATTTTTTCGATGAAGGCTTCGAATCCGAAGGTGATGATCGAGGCTTATCGATTGTTGGTGGCGCGGTTGGAGTTGGAAGGGTCGGATTGGAACTATCCGATTCATCTCGGGGTGACTGAGGCGGGTGATGGTGAAGATGGACGGATCAAGTCGGCGATTGGGATTGGGTCGTTGTTGGCGGATGGGATCGGGGATACGATTCGGGTTTCGCTGACGGAGGATGCGGTACATGAGGTGCCGGTGGCGCGGGCTTTGGCGGAGGTGTTTGAGATTCGTGGCGGTGGCGTCTCGCCGCAGGCCGTGGCGGTGGCGTCCCGCCGCGGTTGTTTGAACCAAGATGTTCTCAATTACTCGCCCAATTGGGAGGAGTTGGCTAAGCACACGTCTTCACACCTTCCGCATTGGGAGACGGAAGGCGGCGTTTATGCGGTGACTTTCCGGTTGGCTGATTCTCTTCCTGCTGCTGCTTTGGAGCAGTATCGGACGGAGCATGAGCGGATTTTGCAGAAGATTGTCCTATTGGAGGGAGAGTTTGGCTCTAGGAGCTGTGGAGAAGATCTGAAAAAGCTGCGTGAGGAGGAAGCGGCGCTACAGTCAACGGTGATTGAGCCTGTTCTTCATGAAGGTCACGGAAAGTGTTGGTTGGGTGACGAAGCGATCGCTGGAATTGTTTGTGATGCGCTCAAGTATTTCGACGGCCAGCGATACGAGCTGCTGGCGTGGTGCGTGATGCCAAATCATGTGCACGTGCTTGTCTCTCCTTCGTCCGGAGAGAGTCTTGCGAAGATTCTTCATGCGTGGAAATCGTTCACAGCGAAGGAGGCGAACCGGACGCTGGGCCGAGGAGGAGTTTTCTGGCAGGCGGAGTATTTTGATCACTTGGTGAGGGATGGAGACGATTATCGGAATCAGTTGAAGTATATTCTGCAGAATCCGACCGAGCCCACGCGGTGGGTGGGGTCGGCATATGGGGATACTTGGGAGGAAGTGGAGGGAGATTGTGTCGGGGCGAGACGCCCCGACCACGGCCTGGGGCGAGACGCCCCAGCTACAGTGGAACTTTTGCCGAGTTGGGATCCGTTTTCTTATGAGCGGCGGCATGCGGAGGTGATGGAGATCGGGGGGTATGAGTTGGGGGGGGACAAAGTGGTGCGGGTGTTTACTTCGCGGCGGAAGTGGGATGCGGTGGGGCATAAAATTGAGGCGATGGGTGATTTCAAGCCGGAGATTGTGGTGGAGGATAGTGGGGTGGCGGCGGTGGATCCGAGGGATGCCGGGGCGCTGGCGGCGCTGAATGGAAGTGAGGAGGTCCGGCTGGTGACGGTGGCGGATGGGGTGGATTTAGGGGTAATTCCTGCATTTCGGATGTTGGCGGCGAAGTTGGATGCGCGGCATCCGATTCTGCTGAAGGATGTGCTGGAGCGCGCAACGGATGCGGGAGCGGACTTTTTGGAGACCTTGTTGACGGCCTCACGGCGGATCGGTTCGTTGCTCTGTGATGGAATTGGCGATGCGATTCTGGTACAGGGAGAGGAAGCTCCGGGGCAGAGTTTGCGGTTGAGTTACAACATCCTGCAGGCGGCGGGGACGCGGATCTTCAAGACGGACTATGTGGCTTGTCCGAGTTGTGGCCGGACCTTGTTTAATTTGCAGAGCACGACGCAGAAGATCCGGGAGGCGACGGGGCACCTGAAGGGGGTGCGGATCGCAGTGATGGGCTGTATCGTGAATGGTCCCGGGGAAATGGCGGATGCGGACTTTGGTTACGTCGGAGGAGCGCCGGGGAAGATCAATTTGTATGTCGGCAAGGAATCGGTGAAGTTCAACATTCCGGAGGGTGAGGCTGTGGAGCGTTTAATCGATTTGATCAACGAACACGGCAAGTGGATCGATCCGCCGGTCAGAGAAGAAGTGGAGGTGTCTTGATGGTTCCGATTGATTTTCCAATTATTAAGAAGAAGGCGAAGCAGTCCACGGAGTTGGACAGCTCTTGGAATGTGGTGGTCTTTGATGATCCCGTGAACTTGATGGAGTATGTGTCGAAGGTGCTCCAGAAAGTGTTTGGCTACAGCAAGGCGAAGGCGGAGGATCTGATGATGACCGTGCATGGCACCGGGAAGGCCTTGGTTTGGTCCGGGGCGAGGGAACGGGCGGAGCTATACGTGCAACAGCTGCATCAGTATCAACTACAAGCGAGCTTGGAGAAGGCGGAATGAGATTGATGCCGACACTGGAGGGAGGGATGCGGATCGAGATCGAGACGCCGACGGATTGGTTGGTGCTCGAGCAGATCGCTCCGGACGCGCTGGATGGCGGGAATGACCGTTTGCCGCAGCGTTTAGGGGCTTTGATGGATGAGCAGTCGGATTGGGAAGGGGTGGTGATTCCCGAATTGAAGTCGTTTTTCACCGGACAGATCAGCTGCGTGGTGGAGGGAGTGAAGCGAGGTCAGGAAGCGGTGGATCTGGGGAAAGAAGAGGCGTCGGGAGAGGTTTTCATCACGAAGGAGGATGCCGACAATTGGTATGGGGCGCTCAATCAGGCGCGGTTGGCATTGGAGGCGCGGTATAAATTTGGGCAATCGGAGGAGATCGAGGATCTCGAGGAATTTGGCGACGACAAGCGCAGCGCGTTTGTGCGCAATCGGTTTTACAGCGCGCTGCAGGGTGTGTTGCTGGAGTATGTGATCGACTAGGACGTCGCGCTGGCGATGAGTGCCCAGATGAGGATGCCGGTGAAGATGGCGCCGAAGAGGATGCCGAAGATGGCGCGGCCCATGCCGTGTTTAGGATTCTCGGAGCCCTGGCTTTTTCTGATGTGCTTGACTGCGATGATTCCCGTGATGAGGGCGAGGGGAGCGGGAATGACCAGCATGGAGAAGAGTCCGAGATAGCCGGCGTGCTGGCCGATGTCGGGGTTGTTTTGGCTGGGAGGACCTGGTGGTGGAGTCTCGGTCATGATTGTTGGACGATGAGTTTGGCGAGTTCTGCGCTGACGTGTTCGACGGTGAGATCGTTCATGCAGCGGTGGTCTAGGGGGCACTTCGCCATGCTGCAGGGGCTGCAGGCGGAGTGAGCGTTGAGAGTGCTGTGGATGCGTCCGAGGGGGCGGCGGACCTCGGGGTTTCCGGGGCCGAAGATGACGGTGGAAGGGAGCCCGAGGTGGGCAGCAAAGTGGGGGAGGACTCCGTCGTTGGAGAGGAGGACGCTACAGCTGGCGAGGGTCTCCAAAACGGGTGTCAGATCTGTGGAATCAGGGATAAACGTGACATCCGGGCCGAGGCGCTCGGCGAGTTCCTGGGCTTCAGGGGCGGCGGTGCCCTGCCCGAGGATGACGACATCGAGTTTGGAATTGCGGAGGAGTTGGGCGACTTCCGCGAAGCGGTCGAGCGGCCAGCGGTAGGCGGATCCGAACTCGGAACCTGGGGCGATGGCGATGGTGGGGACCTGGGGGCGGGGAGGAAGCGAAGGTGTTTTGAAATTCGCCGGGATCATGGCCTCGATGCCGAGTTTCTCGACGAGGGACATGTAGTAACGGACGCGATGCAGGGGAGGGCCGAAGGGTTGGGTGAAGTCGAGTGGCTCGTTGAGTTGGGAAGTGAGTTTGTTGCGCCGGTAGCCGAAGCGTTGTTGGATCTTCAACTTGGCGAAGGCCTTGGATACTTTGGACGCTTCCCAGGCGATGGAGGATTCGAACTCCACGTTTGTTCCCTCCAAGGCTGCCGTGATCATTTTGACAGAGGCGTTCTCGGCGTAGGGGACAATGAAATCGATGCGCAGTTCGCGTTCCCAAAGAGGGACCAGGGAAGCGGGAGTGGCAATGGCGATGGTGGCGTGAGGTCGTCCGTTACGGAGAGCACGAATGGCCGGTGCGGCGAAGCATGCTTCCACGGGGTCTTCGGGAACGGCGATGACAAGGTAGCCACTCCGGAGATGGAGGGGTGGTTTGTCGGGAATGGGGATCGCCTGCGGCATGTCTGCCATGCCGGGATGTTAAGAAGCTCTGGGAGGGCTGTCGATGTTGATGGCGGCGGGAAGGTCGGGGTGGTGGAAATTTGGTTCGCAGGCGGGAGCTGTGCCGGTGGTGAGGAAGCGTTGGGGAGAGTCGAGGATGAAGGCGCTGTGAAGGCGCGAGGAGGGGCTGAAACTCAGGGTTTTACGCAGGTATTCGAGGGGGATGGAGATTCGGGCGTCCCACTTTTTGGCGTTGTGGGAAGCGGTTGCGGTGACATTGGGGATGGGCTTTTCCTGGTCGGTGAGTCGTTGCAGTGGAGCGGTGAAGAGGCAGGACCACCAGGCGCCGTTGGGGGAGAGATTGATCTCGAGATAGGTGCCGGTTTCGGGATTGCGGAGGAAGAATTCGGCAACGTCGAACTTCCAAAGCTCGGCTTGGAAGAGACCAGATTCAGCACTCGGATGAACAGTGAATGCGGCGTGGCGAGTGGCGCGAAAATGAAAATGGGTCTCGTCGAGTCCGAATGCATAACGAGGCGGATTGTTAATAACTCGATCAAACCAATCCCTTGGAACCTTGGTTAGAGGAAGAGTGGCAAGCTGATTGAAACTATTGAGGTGGGAAATTTTCATCAAAAACTTGGAAGAATAAAATAAAGGAGATTGAATTATTAAGAAAAGCGAAGGATTATCTTTTCCGTTTCGTATAAACGAATAGACACTGCAACTAGATGAAACGGACTCTCCATGCATCCCTCACGGGACGCTCTTCAATGAACCTTTCCCCGATTGAGTACATCGGACCGGCACCGCGCAAGAAGAAGCGTCGGCGCAATCCATTTGGGGGGATCCTTTTGTTGCTCGTGGTGGTTGGAATGGGTGTTGTTTTTTTCCGTCCGCTGGTTCCGTTTTTGAAGGCGCAGCAGAGTCAGGCGAGTGAGGAGACTGCGCAGGTGGCGATTCGTGAGTTGCGTGAGGCCGGTGATCCGTCCTCCCGCTTGGCGGCAGCGGCCTTGGGGCGGAGTTTGGCGGAGGTGAGCTATGATCCGGCGTATTATTCCATTTCCTTCCCGGGTGGCGATATCCCTGCTGGGAAGGGGACTGCGGCGGATGTGGTGACTCGGTCCTACCGTCAGATGGGGGTGGATCTCCAGCAGCTCGTGTATGAGGACATGAGCGAGAATTTTCGGCTCTATCCGCAATTTTGGAAGATGAAGGGGCCGGATTCGAACATCGATCATCGTCGGGTGCCGAACCTGCAGCGGTTCTTGTCGCGGCATGGTGAGGAGCTCGCCTTGAGCCGGGTGGCTGTTGATTATCAGTTTGGAGATGTGGTGGCGTGGAGATTGCCATTTGGAGAGACCGGGCAGGCGGCGAGTCACATTGGTATCGTTGTTCCGGGACCGGGTGCGAAGCAGAGTGAGAAGTGGGTGGTGCACAACATCGGGACGGGACCGGAGTGGGAAGACGAATTGTTCAGCTATGAGGTCGTGGGCCACTACCGGTTTGTTCCGGAAGGTGGGTTTGCCTCGGAAGAGGAGTTGCGCGACAAGGTGTTGACGGCGTCGGCGGGGGGAGTGCCGGTGGGTAGTTCGGATCTTTGATCGCGTTACTGCGAACTTAGTTGTTGGTGAGGAGGGAAGGGCGTGTGGAGTTTGAAGCGGCTGTGCGGGAGGCTGGCTACGGGGAGAAGTTGGGTGTGCTGTTGGAAAAGCAGGGGAGGTAATTACTCCTTTTCCTTGGAGTCCTTCTCTTCTTTTGCGGGAGCCTTCTTCTCGGAATCCTCCTCCTTGTCCGGGACAAATTTCAGGACGATTCCGTTGATGCAGTAGCGTTGGTCGGTGGGGGTGTTGAATCCTTCGCCTTCAAAGATGTGGCCGAGGTGGCCGTCGCAGGAGGCGCAGCGGACTTCGATGCGCTTCATGCCGGCGGAGGTGTCGACGATACTCTTGACGCTCTTGTTGCTGGCGACGTCGTAGAACGCGGGCCAGCCGCAGCGGGCGTCGAACTTGTGGTCCGAGGAGAAGAGCTTTGCGTCACAACCGGCGCAGTAGTAGGTGCCGGAGCCTTGGTGTTTGAACTCGTCGTAGACTTTTCCGAAGGCGCGCTCGGTTCCGTTTTTGCGCAGGACGTCGTATTGCTCGGGGGTGAGTTCATTTTTCCACTCTTCGTCGGTTTTTTTCACAGGCTTGGTTGGTTGGGCGGGAGCTTCTTTCGCTGTTTGGATGGCAGGTTTGCCGTTCTTGCCGGTTTTACTTTCGCCGCAGGCGACGGGGATGAGGGCCATGCCGGAAAGAAGCAGGACGGTAGCGAGGCGGGGAATGTTGGTCATGGCAAGTAGGTGGAGCGTAGATCGGGGATTGAGGTTTGTAAAGTGACCCCTGTTGTTGGATACACGAGCGAAGGAGAGGAATTTTATTCCCTTTCTGTGAATGGTATTAGTCCTCAGCCTTGCCGAGCTTGTCCTTCATGTTCTGGATGATGGAGTAGATCATGGGGACGGCGACGAGGCTGACGGCGGTGGCGACGAGGAGGCCGAAGCCGACGGCTTTCGGCACCGGCTCCGGAGGCGATGAGGAGGACGAGTCGAAGGGACATGATGCGTCCTATGGCTTGTCGTTGAGGACGG
>JAPKDA010000052.1 GCA_028822695.1 Akkermansiaceae bacterium | reverse complement strand
TCTTCGCCATCTTCGCCATCAGTTCCTTCCTCCGTCTCAGCATCTCCATCGGGCTCCTCGCCAGCACCAGTGGGCTCATTGCCGACAGGAGGCGTGGGGGTGGCGGGTTCGGGCTCCGGGAGTTGGGCTTCGAGTTGAGTGATGTAGCTCTCCGGAACCTTGAGGTTTTTCAGGTCTAAAAACAGCTGCTTGGCCTCATCTTCGTTGCCCCCGACGGCAGCTGCCCATGCCTTGCTGTAGACGGGGCCAACGGGCTTGATCGTGGACAAGTCAAGGCCCTCAAGCCGGCGAAGCTCTGATTCCGCGGCTCGAATCGTTTCAAGCATCGGCTCCTTGTGATAGATATTCAGTCTCGGCCACTTCAGTTTGGCGACCTTGTCCCTCTTGAGCCGGTTGAGATAGGAGGTGTCCTTCTTCTTCATCTCCGCGAGAGCGAAATCCCGCTGATTCGTCGGGATCTTGGTCAATTCCACCTTCCGCTGTTCGATCAGAGTATCGACACGTTTGAAGTCTGCAGTGACTTTGGCCTTGTAAAACTTGAGGACTTTCTTGGAGAGCTCCACGGCCTTCGCGTAGTGCTCGGCACCGCTGTAGTCGGAGTGAATGGAATCCAGGGTCCTCAGCGAAGTCACGAGATCGCCGGCTTCAGCAGTTTGTTCAGCCTTGTCGTAAGCAATGCGAGCATCGAGCTCGTAGGTATTTGCCAAACGGTCCGCCGGGCTGATCCACTTCTGGTCCAACTTGATCGCTCCTTGTTCGACCATGGCGCGTTCTTTCTTCAGGCCCTCTTCGATGGCCTGAACCTGCTTGGTGTGGGCGGAATCTGGGAAGGACTCGAGAAACTGGATTACCTGTTTGTTGATCATGCGGTCGTAGTCCGCGACTGTCTGAAGATCGGGGGTGGGGATGATTGAGGCAATTGCCTCGAACGCAGCATCAGCGGGGGATATCCTGTCCACAGAGGCCACGTCAGCCTTGGGGATCGTCCGCTCGTCCCTGATGGTCGGAGTCACATTTACTGAGACGGTGTAGGAATCGGCATTCTCGGAGACGATCTCACATTCGAGTTCCGTTCCATTCTTCATGCGAACGATATCCGCAGTCAGAAAGCCGCCGCAGGCGAGGGAGAGGATTAGAGTAAATATGGACGTGGGCGTCTTCATGATTCGTGCGAGGAGGACGTGGATATCTTGTGATGAAAACCGGGGGGTTGGCGACAGAAAATGCGCCTAGGAGCCTTCTCCGCCGAGAAGAATCCTGAGTTCGGCGGCGGTCGTGGCCTTTCCGGCCTCTTGCCCCCCGACGAGCACCGTGGCCCCGGGCTTCCCGGTCGGTGTTGCTTCCAATGGGGCTGGCAGGCTCTCGGTCACATGGAGGATCGTCACCGCATCATGCTTCGGCTTGAGCAAGAGTCCGTGAAGATCCTTGAAGCCAGCATCTCCAGGATCACCTTCCAAAAGGACCACGGTGTCGGTGAGAGGAACCAAGCTGCTAATCAGGAAATCAGAGTGGCTCATGGGGTATTGGGCGACCAGAGGTAATAGATAGGTCCGGATCGTCTCCGCCCAGTCATTCAGGGCCTGGGTTTTCGTCAATTGATTGAGGCGTTCCAAGGGGCCATAGATCGATCCCCAAGTGGAATCGGAGAAGATCATCGAAGTGGAAAAGGTCTTGCTCGCCAAGATGACCTCGTCGACCGGGCATTCCGAGAGCAGGCCGTCTTCGTTGGCCAATGAAGCAATCGCTTCCTCAGCCAAGGTGTGCGCCCAGATCAAGTGCGATGGATCGAGATCCATCCGGTAAACTTCAAAGAGGGCCGCGATAAGACTGCTGTAATCGATTCCGCGCGCCCGAATTTTTCGGCGGCCCCCTACCGTTCCAATCCGGACCAGTCCTCCCTCCGGGGAGTAATGACGGGAGCGGAGGTAGGTGAGAACCGATTGCGCCTTGGTGAGATAGCGTTCATCTCCGGTGATGCAGGCCAACCGGGCGAGAGCTGTCGCGTAGTTCGCATTCACGGACGTGATGCGGGTTTCGTCCTTAAGAACCAAGTTGCTTCTCTCGATCAACTCCTGCCGTTGAGCGAGAAGGATCTTCCGGCCGGATTCCAATAATTGAGCAGTTGTGTCAGGATTCAACTTCAGGGCCTCCGCGGTTTCAGCGGCGGTGAGTTTTTCGGCAAAAGTGTTCTTTCGGAAGTATTCTCGACGCTGATCAGCCTCGGGAGGCACATTACCAAGTCCACTGATTCCATAAGCCTTTTCGATGACGGGGAATACGTCCGCGGGAAGGAGATCGCGAACCCGCTCTTGAGACCAGAAGAGCGCATGGTCGCCGATCTTGTCGCCGTTCATTACCCAGAAATTGCCGATACTTTCGCCGCCGGAAGCCAGTTCAAGTTCCGCGAAGGCCATGACTTCCTGCGCAACCTGCAGGGCCTCGGGTTGACCGGTCCATTCCGCATTTTGTGCGTAGGCGGTAGCCAGAGTTGACTGCGTGTCGGCAGCCTTGAGTCTATTTGGAACCTCCCATCCCAACGAACTTCTGGAGGAGAAGAACCCCCGGTCAAGCGGGTCGCGAATGGCGGAGCGATTCAGAGTTCCGGAGAGACCACGAGCGAGTCGCCGGAGCGAGTCCTTCAGGCGCTTGTCCGCGATCGAAGATTGGCCAACTGCACCGGCCATTCGCAGAACGCCGCATGGGAGCAGGCCGCCGATCCCATCCATTGTTTCAGTGATGGGATCATAGAGTGCCGCGAGCGCCCCGGCAGAGGAGAGGGTGACGGATCGGAGAGTCTCGAGACTGGCGTCCTCTGCAGGCTCGAGCTTTTGCTGGATCGCTCGGCGTTCGTCGGCCTGATCGCTGTTGTCGATGAGGTATCGCGGGTCGTCCTTCCAAACTTGCGCGACCATGATATCGGATTTGTCGAAAACTTCATCAATGGTATTAATGTCCTTCTCGGTCAAAGGCAGCCAGGTGATGGGACTGCCTTCATGGGAAATCCAGGCAATGACCGGAAACGACACGGGGCGTTTGATTTCCGCGCAAAGGGCCACCATTTGTAGAGCCATTTCCGGATGCACGTCGATATCGACGAGTGTGCACACATATTGCTCGTTGAGGCGCTTGATCAACTCGGGGCGTTTCTTGAGCTGATCAAAGAAGTGGGTCGTGGTGGTGAATCGGGAGCTCCCGATCAGGGCGAACACCAAGCGTTGCTCCTGTTTGGCTTCTTCAAACAAGGTGGGCGACCAGCCCTGCCAGTTGACGGCATCGTCTGCGCGGCTTCGCAAAAAATCACTGGGCTCCTGGCCTAGTTGATTACGGTGGAGGTGCTCAATGACCTCCGGCTCTCCTTCAAAGAAGCGCTCCTCTTCGACCACCATGGCCACATTGGCCGGGCCTTTCCGTTCTTCACAGCTGGGGATCAACGTGGGGCAAACAAGCGCGGCTGCCGTCACAACGGGACGGTAAAAAAGTTTGGCGGAAAATTGCATTTGTAGAGTGACCGCTGAGGCGGTTGGGACTGTATTCGCAGGATTTCGGTGCTTTGTCAAAGCATCGGGCTAAAGGATCAACCCGGAGAAAAGTCTTTTGCTCATTTGCCCCCGGGCTACAGTGCCGGGACAGGTTTCAGCAGGTGATCACAATAGCAGTATCCAGCCAAAAAGGTGGGGTTGGCAAGACCACCGTGGCAATCAATTTAGCCCATGCCTTCGCAAGGAATGGCCAGCGCACCCTGTTGGTTGATGCCGATCCTCAAGGCTCCGTTGGGCTGTCCCTGACACGACAGAGCCGCCTTTTGTCGGGGTTTTATGACATGATTGACGAGCCGTCGCTGAGCTTGGACGACTTGATTGTTCCCACCCGCCTGGACACCCTGAGTCTTGTGGCGGCAGGTCAGGCAAGTGCCTACGAACTGGGTGGGGGATCCATGGGGGTGTCCCTACATCGGGTTCGCGCTTTTTTACGGGATGTTGCCCGTCGTGGATTCGACATCTGCATCATCGATACCGCGGCCGGGTTGTTCGGGGCGACGGCGGACGTGCTTTCTGCAGCAACGGCGGTGCTTGTTCCTCAACAGGCCGAGCCCTTGGGGATCCGATCAGTGCCCAAAATGCTCGAGGCCCTGGCGCGGATGCGCATCGTGAATCCAAAACTCACTATTCTTGGTGTCGTGCTGACCATGATGCAGCGGGATCTCGCCGAGAGCCGGGAGACTGGCCGGGCCTTGCGAAATTTGCTGCCGTCCGAGTTGGTACTGCGTACGGTGATTCCACGAGATGATCTCTTCATTCGGGCGAGCGCGAAAGGGTTGCCGGTGGGGGTCATGGCAGGCGGTGCTGGCGCCCTGGCCGTTTTTGACAATTTGCGGTCGGAGATCCAATCCAAGCTGGAAAGGGCCGTGGCAGGATAACAATGGACCCGATTAATTCATGGGTGGATGCGGTAGCGGTGCGCAAGTTGGCGGAGAGTCTTGTCGCGCCCAGCTTGCAAGCGGAAGAGACGCCAGCGGAAACCTATGGGCCGGCTTTCGTGGGCTATGAACGTCCTCCGGCCCCGGTAATTGCTCCAACCCCCACGCCGACCGCTACTACGGTCACCGCTCCGAAGCAGGAAGCTCCTCGACCAGCACCGCAGATTCCGCCAGCGGCTCACGTGGAAAACCAAGCTCGGGCCGCATTGGCTGGCGCACGGCAGATGGCTGAACGAGGTGGCATATTGACCTCGAAACAAGCCCCTTCTGTTCAAACGCGCCCCTTGTCATCGCCAGGTGGGCTTTTCATGGAGCGCCTGCATTCCTATGGTGTCTGGCTCCACAAATCGGTTGGAGCCAAGGCCTTCTTTGTTGCTGATCGGGAAGGGAAGTTGCTGATCGACGAGGTCAACTCCCTGAAGCTACTGCAAGTGGCGCGGACTCTTGCCCAGGCTTCCTGGGCTGCCAGCCGGCAAGCGGGAGGCGAACCTGCGGTCGGCAGCCTTCACGTCAAACTGGGCGCGGAGAGTATTCTCGAGGTTTTGCCGGTTCCCACCAAATATGGTCCGCTGATCCTCGGCGTCGTCGTTCCGGGGCCCCTACCGACCGCGACGGTCCAAGTGGTGGCCTCGAGCCTCCAGAAGGTGGTAAATACGTCGATTCAGGGGGCCTGAAGAGTCGTTCCCTGAAATTTTTCAATGTTCTTTTCTTCTTTGTGGGCTAATGTCCCGGCCGGGGTCCGGCGGCGATGCCGAGCCCGTTCTGCCACCATTTCTGAATACTGAGAATGTCCGAAAACAATCAACCTTCCGAAGGAAACTCCAACGAACCACGCAAGCCCGGAGGAGAAGCTCCCGGGTCCTTCAACTGGCGGGTCCTAATTCTATTCTCGGTGGCATTGGGTCTGTTGACCCTCGCATACCTGAACATCGGTGGCGGAAAGAAACAGTCGCTGTCGTTTAGCGAATTCGAGAAGCTTCGTAGCGATGACAAAATCGTTCGCGACAACAGCCAGTTCCCCCTGGAGATCGTGACCTCCGAATCATCGTTTAATGCGGTCATTGAAGGATACTCAGTGGCTGAGCCCCTGGTGAAACCGACCAATGATCCGCCGAAGCAGATCCGGGTCCGCATTAATCTCAGCTTGAATGGCGAAGAACTGTCCAAGTTGATCGGGGACTCCGTGCAGTATGTCGAGTCAGCCGATCTACCAGTTGGCTCTGGACAGGTTGAAGAGTTGAGTCTTGCCGATCTCCGCAGTTATTCGAATTCCAACCGCCTCATCCTCACCGGCCCCGACAAGCCGCGGTTTGCTACGATTCTTGATACGGACAATGCCTTGATCGTTGCTTCCGTGAAATCCGTTCGCGAGATCACCAACGAAGAATTCGCATTACTGAAACCGAAACGCTTCAGCGTCCCGGTGAATACCCAAGTGATGCGCGAGGAGCTCAACGCTCTTCATCACGGCGGCGTTCCATACCGCAAGGACTCGAATATTCTTGGGAGTGTCTTGGCTGGATTCCTTCCCATCCTTATTCTCATCCTCCTTTTGTTCTTCCTGTTCCGCCATCAAATGAAGTCCGCCGGACGGGGTGCGATGAATTTCGGAAAGAGCAAGGCCCGTCTCATGACGATGGAGAAGAACAAAGTCACATTCAAGGATGTGGCCGGCATTCAAGAGGCCAAGGAAGAGCTTTGGGAAATCGTGGAGTTCCTCCGGGATCCCCAGAAATTTCAGAAGCTCGGTGGTAGCATTCCAAAAGGGGTGCTCATGGTGGGTGCTCCCGGAACCGGGAAGACGCTTCTCGCCCGAGCCATTGCCGGTGAGGCCGATGTTCCCTTTTTCTCGATCAGTGGATCCGATTTCGTGGAGATGTTCGTGGGGGTCGGCGCCAGCCGCGTCCGGGACATGTTTGAGCAGGGCAAGAAGCAGGCGCCTTGCTTGATTTTCATCGATGAGATTGATGCCGTTGGCCGCCACCGCGGACACGGCATGGGCGGTGGGCACGATGAGCGGGAGCAAACGCTCAACGCGTTGCTCGTTGAAATGGACGGCTTCGAAACACAGGAAGGCGTGATCATCATCGCCGCCACCAACCGTCCCGACGTTCTCGATCCTGCGCTTCTTCGTCCTGGTCGTTTCGATCGCCAAGTCACCGTTTCTCTGCCTGACGTGAATGGCCGCAAAGAGATCCTCGAGGTTCACGTCAAGAAGATCAAATTGGCCGCCGACACCGACCTTGGGGTTGTGGCTCGTGGCACTCCCGGCTTTTCCGGTGCCGAGCTGGCAAACCTCATCAATGAGGCCGCTCTCCTCGCTGCACGAAAGGGACTCAAGTCTGTCTCCCTTCCCGAGATGGAAGAAGCCCGCGACAAAGTCCGCTGGGGACGTGAGCGACGCAGCCTGGCGCTCAGCGAAAAGGAGAAGGAGAACACCGCTTATCACGAGGCCGGTCATGCCATCCTCAACGTTCTTCTCGATCACACCGATCCGCTTCACAAGGTCACCATCATCCCGCGTGGACCATCCCTCGGCTCAACGATGTTCCTCCCCGAAGAGGACAAGTTCACCTATCGGAAGAACGAATTGCTCGATCAGCTGGTTGTCGCGATGGGCGGCAGGGTTGCTGAGGAGATCGTCTTCGGAGACGTTACGAATGGTGCCGTCGGTGATATCCGGATGGCGACGAACATTTCCCGACGCATGGTTTGCGAATGGGGAATGAGTGCGCAGATGGGAATGATCGAATACGGAGAGACTCGCGATGAGGTCTTCCTGGCCCGCGATATTGGTCAAGGAAAAGCTTACTCGGAAGAAACCGCGCAGAAGATCGACGGCGAGATCAAGCGCTTCATCGATACCGCCTATCAGTCCGCCAAGAACATGCTCATCGAACATCGTGACAAGCTGGACACGATCGCCAAGGCATTGCTCGAGTATGAGACCCTCGATGGAGCTCACATCAACGAAATCATGGAGCACGGCGAATTGAAGAATCCGCCGCAGTCACCGAAACCACCGGAATATCCTTCCTCGAAGGCAGAAAAGTCTGCTCCCCGTGAAGACGGCACGGAGGAAAAGGACGACGATGGCCCAATCGGCGAAGTGGTCGGAGCCCCTGCTTGAAACAGGGCAGGACGCTCACTATTCGCGAACCCGCTCGACTGATCCTCCAAGTTGGAGAATCTTCTCGTCGATGTGCTCGTAACCGCGGTCGATGTGGTAGAGGCGGTTGATCTCTGTGGTGCCGCGGGCTTTCAGTCCCGCGAGAACGAGCGCAGCCGAGGCACGCAGGTCGGAAGCCATCACCGGTGCGCCTGAGAGGCTTTCCACGCCACTGACGATCGCGGTGCCATTATCGACCCGGATGTTCGCTCCCATCCGGCTGATCTCTGCGCAGTGCATGAAGCGTTGAGGAAAAATAGTGTCCTCAATCACCGAGATCCCGGGTGTCGTCGCAAACATCGCAGTGAACTGTGCCTGCATGTCGGTGGGAAAGCCCGGAAATGGGGCCGTGGTAATATTGCAGCCTTGGGGGACCTCGCCAGGGTGCACGGTGACCTTGTCGCCACCTTCGTTGAACTCAACGATATGCCCGGCTTCTTGAAGCACGTCGGTAGAGGCAGTGAGGTGCTCCCGATTCACGCGGTTCAGCGTGACCCCCTCGCCAACCATTGCCGCGGCGACCATGAAAGTTCCAGCTTCGATGCGGTCCGGAATCACGGTGTAGTCGACCGCATTGAGAGAGCTGACACCATCAATGGTGATCCGGCGGGAACCAGCACCTTCGATGTTCGCACCCATCTGGATGAGGAACTCAGCAAGATCGACGACTTCTGGCTCGCCGGCCGCCGACTCGATGACGGTGCGACCCTCGGCAAGCACCGCGGCCATCATGAGGTTGTCGGTGCCGAGGACAGTGGGGCCGTGTTTGCCGCGAAGGTCGATCTCCGCGCCCTTGAGCCCGTTTGGCGCAGTGAAATTCATGTTCCCGCCTTCCACGTCAATATTGGCTCCTAGCCCCTTGAGTCCTTTGAGATGCAGATCAACAGGGCGATCGCCAATCACACATCCACCGGGCAGCGAAACGCAGGCCTGACCGAGGCGGGCGAGAAGGGGACCCATCACACAGATGGAGGCCCGCATCCGTCGGACCAGGTCGTAGGGGGCGTCTGAAATGATTTTTGAGGCCTGAATGCGGACCGTCCCACTGGAGCGTTCCACATCAGCTCCGAGGGCGCGGAGGATCTGGAGCATGTAGTTGGTGTCCGAGACGTCCGGAACCCGACGAATGATGCAAGGTTGGTCGGTGAGCAGGGTTGCTGCGAGAATCGGGAGGGAGGCATTCTTGGAACCAGAGATATTGATGGTTCCTTTCAGAGTGCTGTTGCCGTGTACGATGAGTTTATCCATGAGAAAGAGATCAGTCGGTGGAAGGGGTGTTGCAGTAGGCGAACCGAACAACGCCCGACAAATCCGGGAGGAGTTCGCAATTCGTGAGGCCGGCGGCCTGGGCGATGTCGCTGAGGGCGGAGGATTGGCCAATTCCGAATTCCATGGCAAGCAATCCGTTGGGCTCCAAGCGCTTCGCGGCTTCGGGAATGAAGCGTCGGTAAGCGTCTAATCCGTCTTTTCCCGAAAATAAGGCCAAATCGGGATCGTGCCCGACTTCCTTGGAAAGCTCGTCGCGGTCGGTCTCTGGAACGTAGGGGAGATTGGCCACGATGAGCTCGAATTTCCCTTCTACGCCCTCAAACAGGTCGCTCCGAATGATGGTCGGTTGGAGTTCAAGACGGGCTGCATTCTCCCCAGCGAGCTCCAAGGCCTCGGGAGACAGATCGGCGAGGACGAGTTCATGGCAGTCCTCGCCCAGTTCTGCCGCGATACTCAGCCCCAGCACACCGCTGCCCGTTCCCATGTCGAGAACCCGTGCGGGACGGGGAAACTCACGTTTAAGAACCGCCTCGGCGAGTTCCTCGGTCTCCGGTCTAGGGACGAGACCCCTGCCATCGCAGATGAACTCACGCCGGAGGAACTCCACAGTCCCCACCAGGTGCTGGAGTGGGACGCCCTCGCCGCGCTTCTTCAATGTTTCCCTGAGGGGCGCCAAATCGTCTTCGACCATCGGTCGATCAAACTGCTGGTAAAGTTCGATCCGGCTCAGCCCGAGCAGGGAGGCCATTAGCCATTGCATGTTGTTCCGAGCGTCCTCCACGCCGCGTTTTTCCAGGTACTGCGTCCCGGATTCCATACAATCGAGCACCGTCTTCATGGTCCTCAGGATTGGAGTCCGGAGTCAGCAAGTCGCTGCTCCATCTCGGCCTTCTGTAGTAGTTCGGTAAACTCACCAACCGCTCCGGCAAGAATGCCCTCGATGTTGTGTGAGGTATGATTAATGCGGTGATCACTCACGCGGGATTGAGGGAAATTGTATGTGCGGATCTTCTCGGAGCGGTCACCGGAACCAATCAAGGCGCGTCGTTGGGCGGAGTATTTCTCGTTCTCCTCCCGTTGCTTTGCCTCGAAGAGTTTTGCGCGAAGGATCTCCAAGGCCTTTTCCTTGTTCTGTGTCTGACTTCGGCCGTCCTGACACTTCACCTGGATCCCCGAGGGCAAGTGGGTAATCTGCACCGCGGAGTCGGTCGTGTTGACGTGCTGACCACCGGGGCCACCCGAGCGAGTTGCCTGGATGGTCAATTCTTCGGGGCGCAATTGAATGTCGACGTCTTCCGCTTCGGGGAGAACGGCGACGGTGACCGTGGAAGTGTGAATCCGGCCCTGGGTTTCGGTAGCGGGGACTCGCTGCACACGATGCACACCGCTTTCATATTTCATGGTGCGGAACACCTCGTCTCCCTTCATCTTCAGGACGACTTCCTTGAATCCGCCAACTTCCGAAGGGCTGCTCGCCAGATGTTCACACTTCCAGCCGAGAGCCTCGGCGTAGCGCTCATACATTCGCATGACTTCACCAGCGAAGAGTGAGGCCTCGTCGCCGCCCGCTCCGGCTCGGATCTCGACGAGAGCATCTCGGTCTTCAGTGATATCTCGTGGAAGGAGGGCATATTGCACCTCGATCCCGAGCTCTTCCTCGCGAGCCTCAAGAGCAGGAACTTCCTCTCCAGCCATTTCGGCGATTTCAGCATCGTCGTCCTTCGCCAGCTCCCGGTTCTCCTCCAGATTCCGGGTGGTGGTCTGGAAATCCTCCCAAAGCGCCATCAGTTTCTGGAGGCCCCGGTGTTCTTTCATCAGGACCGAAGCGGCCTTGGCATCGTTGAAAAAATCGGGTTCAGCGATCAGGGATTCCAATTCGGCGAGACGTGCTCGCCGCTGATCGATGAGAGGGCCATAATCCATGGGAGCGGAACGGTCTCGGGAACACCCCCCGGAGTCAAGAAGCGAGGCAGGATAAGGTGCGACGATTGAGGGTTGAAATTCTCAGGGAATTGCCCTAATTCATCCCCGCCTCACGGCGATAGCCCCGTAGTGTAATGGTAACACACCAGATTTTGATTCTGTCGTTCTTGGTTCGAGTCCAGGCGGGGCTACCACTTTTCCCTTCATTTTAGAGCTTTAGGCCCCTGAACCGCTAACGCCGGGCAGCAGAATCGGGTAAGTTGGCCTGATTGAGCGCAACGAGCGGCTCGGCCGCACCTCGGTCCCAGCAAAACGCATTCCGCAGAGCCTCGGTCACAAAATCTTTACCGATCTGGACCGCTTCCGGAAGAGGAGCCCCATTCGCGAGTGCAGCCGTGATTGCCGCAGAGATCGTGCAGCCGGTGCCGTGAGAAGAGGGGAGATCGAGCCATTCTCCCTCGTAAGTCGTCATCTTACCGCTGTCCCAAAGGAGGTCCCGTGCAGATTGCCCCTGCGGATCGTGGCCTCCCGTCAGTAATACTGAACAATTGAGCGCCTTCGCCAAGCGCTCCACAACGTCCTCGGGCGATCCGTCCTTCTGCTTGAGCAAAGCGAGGGCCTCGGGGTAATTTGGAGTAACCAGGGTGGCCTCTGGAATGAGGCGGTCACGAACAGCGTCAATGGCATCGTCCGATATTAGAGCAGTTCCACTCGTAGCAATCATGACTGGATCCACGACGAGCGGAATTTTCGTCCCCGCCAACAGATCTGCGACCGCCACGACCTGCGCCTTGGAGTAGAGCATACCCGTCTTCACGGCACTCACCGGGTAGGCTTCCAGAAGGAGCGAGAGCTGCTCCTGAATCACCGCGACCGGCAACTCATGGATCTCGGTGACTTCCAACGGAGTCTCCGCAACAACGACCGTCACCACTGTCAAACCATGGACACCCAGGGCACCAAAGGTCTTTAAATCGGCCTGGAGACCTGCACCGGCACAACTGTCGGAACCAGCGATGGTCAGGGCGACGGGTGGGGACTGGTCCATGGGGGAACGATACGCCATACTTCACGCCGTGCAAGAAGACGGTTCTTGGCAAATGGAGGGTCCGACAGCTACGGTGTCCCTGTGTCGCAGGATTTTGAGGAACTGGATGGACTGAGCGTGGATGTGGACGAAGTCCTTTACATGCCCAATCTCGATGCGCCCGACGATCGCCCTCATCCGTTTGTTTATTTTATCAACATCCGCAACGACTCGTCGGAACGCGTCTCAATTTTGGGTCGAAAATGGGTCGTGCGGGAAGACGGTCACGAAGAGGTGGTTGTGATCGAAGGCGATGGGGTGGTTGGGCAGTTTCCGGACATCGAGCCGGGCGGCGTATTTTCCTACAACAGCTACCACGTGACCAGGAGTTCGGGTTCGGCCGAAGGAACCTTCTTTGGACGAACGGAGTCGGGTCGTCGGATCTTCACCCGCATCCCCAGCTTCAAACTGCGCCTTCCCGATATTCTGTGATGCGGTGAACGCCGCTTTTACTGGCGAGATGAGTCATGGTGGCATCGTGCGGCTCGCTCGGCAGGGTGGAGTGAATCTGAGTGGGGAAGCACACGCCCATCCTGACCGCTGCTGGTGAGGATGTCGCGAGAGCACGATCATAAAACCCCTTTCCACGGCCCAGTCTTGTTCCGTCCTCTGCAAATGCCAGACCCGGGCAGAGGATGACATGCGCATCGCTCAGCAGCACTGGTGGGTGAACCAGCGGGTTTGGCTCCAGGATACCAAGCTGGCTGGAACTCAGCGTGGAGAGATCGCAGACGAGATGGAAAGAAAGCGAGAAGTCGGCGTGGACGAGCGGGTAGAGAAATTCTCGGGCGGGTTGCAGGTCGAGCAGGGCGCTCAGGTCCGGTTCGTCAGGAAGAGCTGCAAACGTGGCGATACGCTGGGCCTCCTGATTCTCACCGAGCCACGACGAAATTCCCGCCGTGATCTTGTCCGACCACTCGACCAATTGGTTGGCCGTAAATTGTTGAAGATCGGCCTTGGCCCTTCGGCGTTGGATTTCTTTTTCGTTCGATCTGGATGGAATTGCCACTTGCGGATGTTTCTAGAGAGGGGAGAGTATCCCTAACGATGCGTGTTCTGCAAGTGACTGTCCTCCTAGCCTGCTTGGGCGTTTTTCCAGCGGTGGCTCAGGTGCTCGAGGCCAAAGCCTTTGAATTCACCCCTCCTGCGGTCTCCGTGGGACGCTTCGGCGATCAAGTGGGGATGCTCTCCAAGGAGCGCGATGATTACGCGACCAACCTGTCGACTTTTGCGGGGAACCTTGTCATCGAGAAAAAGGCCTCGGCTCCATCGCTCGATACCGCAAAGCGCTTGTTGGCGGTGGCGCTCCACATGTCCCCCCGAAACCGCCACGCTCTCGTGGTTGGTTTTCAACTGAAGAAAGGCGTGCTGCCCAAGGAGAAGAAGGCCGACTACAGCTCTGCCACACTCTCTCGACTGCTGCTTTCTCGTTCCCGAGTTTTGGCTGCAGAGGACGACGCAGAGGGCAAACTGCTGGCGCGTTGTCTTGTGGAAATTTCGGCGACCATTGATCCCCGAAATGAGGATGCCGTGTTCGAGTTTGAAATCCAACGCCTCGACACTGGAGATGTCGATTGGGAGGCGCTCTATGTAGCGCCGAAAAAAGAGGAGAAAGCAGGGGAGCCCTAATCGTCGAGAAAGCGCTGTAGCGATTCCCGGAGGGATGTGCGGGCCCTGAACAACTGGCTCTTCACTGCCGAAACTGAGAGCTCGAGAACATCGGCAATCTCCTCGTAGGGCATTTCCTCATACCGGCGCAACACCACCGCGAGGCGTTGTTTTTCGGGAAGGTCAGCGATCGCTTTGTCCACTGCGCGTCTCAATTCGCCCTGGAGGAGTTGGATATCAGGTTGGATCTCATCGGAGTCCGCGAGTTGCTGATGCCAGTCGTCCTCTTGCTCGTCGAGCGAATGAGTCTTCCGCCGCTGACGTTTCCGGGCCTCGTTAAAGACGAGGTTCCGGGCGATGGTAAAGAGGTAGGTGGTGAATTTGGCGCTGGGAGTGTAGCGGGAGGCGCTTTTCCACAAGCGGATAAACACTTGCTGGGCAATGTCCTCAGCCTCGTTCGTGCCTCCGAGCATCTTAGCCACTGTGCCCACTACGGCCTGTTGGTGACGTTCGACAAGTTCCTGAAACGCCTCCTCCTCACCCTTCCCCGCCCGTAGCATCAAGGCTACGTCGATGGCGTTCGGATCACTCTGATCGTCAGGTCTGGGTTCGGTCATAGGGATCGCTGCGTGGGCACCGACTGGCATACGAAAGAGCTAACCCGTGAACAATGGGGAAGTTGCGGCAGAGTCCGGTGATTCCCTAAGCTCCGGAGCATCCTGGACGGAGAAACAGGCCGGGGGAGACGGCCTTGAGAGGCCCTGTGAATAACAAGCCGCCATTGGAAAAACTTCGTTCCCCAAGTCTCCCACTCGTCCCGTCGAATAGCCGAAACACCCTCGCTCTATGTAGCTTCCGAGAGACGGTCCTCATGGGAACCCTTCATGGCTTAATATGTGGATAACATGGGAATAAGGACCCCAAATCACCATAAACGATGCGATTTCTGGAGAGAATCAATCGTCCGCCTATCCCTTGATCTCAAGAAGCATCTGTGCATTGTTAGGGAACTTCTTCAGGAAGAAGAGTAGCCGTTCCATCGCCTCTACCGACCGATGGCCGGAAAGTCCTCTTCGAATGAGGTAGATTTTTTGGAGGGTCATCTCGGGAAGGAGAAGCTCCTCTCGTCTGGTTCCCGACTTGAAGATCTCCACCGCAGGGAAAATGAAGTTTTCAGCAATCTTGCGGTCGAGAACGAGCTCCATGTTGCCGGTGCCTTTAAATTCCTGGAAGATTGCTTCGTCTGCCTTCGAGTTGGTCTGAATCAGTGCCGTGCCCACGATTGTGAGTGACCCGGCCTCCTTGGTCTTCCGCGCCGCAGCGAAGAGTCGCCGTGGCATCTCCAAGGCTCCCGCGACGATGCCACCGGATTGGTAACCTCGCCCGCCGCCTCCGCCCAAGTTGTTGTTGTAGGCCCGGGCAAGTCGGGTGATGGAGTCCAGGAGTAAGAAAACATCTTCGCCCGCCTCCACGAGGCGTTTAGCGCGTTCGATACAGAGTTCCGCCAAGCGGCAATGGTTCTTTGCCGGCATGTCGTTGGAGCTCGCGTAGATCTCCGCATCGGGAAGCTGCCGTTTGAACTCGGTGACTTCCTCTGGACGCTCATCGACGAGAAGAATGATCAGTCTCAAGTTCTCTTCATGCCGTTCCCTGACTGCCTCGGCGAGGTGCATGAGCATTGTTGTCTTGCCGGAGCGGGGAGGGGAGACGATGAGTCCGCGTTGTCCCCGACCGATGGGGGCAATGATATCGACAACGCGGGTCGTGTAGCGGTCCGGCACGGTTTCGAAGGGAATTCGCTTGGTGGGATTGGTTGCCTTCAGCTCTTCAAAAGCGGGAAGCTTCCGGGCCACGGCGGGCTTCATGCCATTGACCGAGGTGACCTCAACCAATTGCGGGCCACGAGGGCCATTGCGGGCCACTCCTTTAATCCATGTGCCGATCCGCAAGTGATGCTCGCGAAGTAGATCAGGGGTGACAAAGACGTCCTCCTTGGATTGTTCGAAATCTTTCTTCTGGCAACGGAGGAAGCCGAAACCCTTCGGCGCGATTTCGAGCAGGCCGTCGACCTCCACTGGGTCTCCGGTCAGTTCGACCGGCTTGGATTCCCGCATGTCCTCCCGGTCGCGGTCTCGATTGTTGCCACGGCGGTCGTTATTGTTGCCACGGCGGTCGTTGCTGTTGCGGCCTCGGACCTTGCCCCGGGTGCGCCCCCGGACCGGATTGTTGCCACCACGGCCACGACGATCCTCGTTATTTCCATCCCGTTGGTTATCCCGTTGGTCACCTCGTTGGTTATCCCGTTGATCACCTCGTTGGTT
>JAPKDA010000171.1 GCA_028822695.1 Akkermansiaceae bacterium | reverse complement strand
TCCCAGGGCTTTCCCCCGATCTGCTACCAGTGTTCCGGACTGCGGGGATTGATACGCCTGCGGATCTTGCCGTGGTGCCTGCGAAGGTGATTCGGCGGGCAATCGAAAAGGCGATGGACGGGAAGGGGTCGGTGCCGACGATTCAGGAGGTTGAGAGGTGGCAGAGTGCGGTGAGGGGTCCGGATTATTCGTTGGGCGACCAGTTGCCGGTGGCGGTGGCGTTGTCGAGCCAGCAGCTCATGGACTCCGGTATCGCTGCGTCAGCGGTGCCTGTTGCGCGGATCCTGGGAGATGTTTCGGAAGAAAATTTGTCGGCGCCGACGATGTCCGAAGATGAGCGTCGGGAACGCTTGCTGCATCCGGATTCGATGGGGAGTGAGCGTCCGTCACCGAGGGAAGGGGTGCAGGCAGAGAATGGTGCGGCAGCGGTGGAAAACGTTTTGCCAGAGAGGACGCCTGTGGAACCTTCCATTCGTGAGCCTTTGCCGACGATCGAGCGGGTGGAGGAAGAGGAAGAGGCTCCGATTTCCTATCCCTCGATGGATGAGCGTATCCGGGAACAGACGGATTTTGAGAAAAAAAACCGAGGGATGAAGCACAAGGATCCGATGCGGGTATTGCGCGGGGCTTTGGCGACTCTGTTGGCCTTTCTGCTCATGATTGTGGGGGTGGGGACGGTGGTGACTGCTTCGGTCTTGGAGTTTGGGATGAAGGAGCAGGTGCCGGTGGAACTTGCCTTTGGGTTGTTGGCCTTTCCTTTTGCGTTGATCGTTTTTGTCTGTCTGGGAGGGCCGGCGCGTTGCCGACTTTGTGGGCAGCAGCTTTACATGCCGCGAAGTTGTCGCCGGCACGAGCGGGCACATAGGTCGATTTTGGGGTACTCGATTTCACTTGCCGTGCATGTGGTTGTGTGTCGGTGGTTTCGTTGCAGTCTTTGTGGGACGAAGCAGAGGTTGAAGCAGTGAGGGGAGACCCGGGGGTCGGAAGTCGGAGAGGGGAATTGATTGAGTTGTCACTAGCGTGACGAGGACCAAGGTTTGGTTGCCTTTACCGGGGGCTGAGGCGCCCCGGCTAACATGAGATGTCCCGCGGGGAGATTGGAGCTGGCTGAGGCTGAGGAGTGGTGGACTACTGGCGAGCCTTTGAGTCGATGATGATGGTGACGGGGCCGTCGTTGATGAGGGCGACGTCCATCATTGCGCCGAACTTTCCGCGGCCGATGGGCTTGCCGAGGAGGGCTTCGAGGCCGGTGCAGAATTGTTCGTAGAGGGGTTCGGAGTGGTCGGGTTTGGCGGCGCGGATGAAGGAGGGGCGGTTCCCTTTCCTGGTGCTGGCGTGGAGGGTGAACTGACTGACGACGAGGGCTTCGCCGCTGGTGTCCAGGAGGGAGCGGTTCATCAGGCCCTTGTCATCCTCGTGGATGCGCATGTTGACGATTTTGGCAGCGAGCCAGTCGCGATCATCGGTGCTGTCGGCCTCCTCAACACCGAGCAGGATGAGGACGCCGGGGCCGATGGTAGAGATTTGGGAGCCGTCTACGGTGACGGAGGCTTGGCGGACTCTTTGGACGACAGCTCGCATGGGGGAAGTTGATGAGTTTTCAGTTGGCAGTGTTCAGTTGTCGGAAGCCAGAGACCAGAAGCCGAAGTTGGGGGAGGGTGGCATTGGGGGGATGGGGTGTCGAGGTTTCGGGAGGGGTAAACTATTGATTGAACTGATGATGAATCGGGAGTGTCATGGATTTCGTGAACATCCACCATTTGGAGCTCTTTTACTACGTGGCCAAGTATGAAGGGATCACGGCGGCGGTGCGGAAAATGCCTTATGGGATTCAGCAACCAGCGGTGAGTGGGCAGATTTTGCATTTGGAGAAGGACCTCGGAGTAAAGTTGTTCAACCGGCGGCCGTTTGCGCTGACTCCGGCGGGGGAGGAACTTTATGATTATTTGTATCCATTCTTTTCGCGACTGAGTGATGTGGAGGCGCGGTTGAAGGGGGAGGGGAGTCGGCATTTGCGGATCGCGGCATCGGCCGCGGTGTTGCGGAATCAATTGCCGGATGTCTTGGCGGAGATGCGGGTCGCGGAGCCGAATCTGCGCTTGACCTTGCGGGAGGTGGAGCCGGCGGACATGCACGCAACCTTGAGCAACCAGCAGGCGGATATCGGAGTGAGCGTGATCTATGGTCGCTACACCGATGGTCTGCAAACGCGGGAGTTGTTGAAGCTGCCGTTCGTGTTGTTGGTTCCGGAGGCGTGGAAGGCGGTGCGGTTTACGGATTTACTGGAAGATGATGAGTTTGGAAAAGGGCGGGTGGCGACGTGTCCCTTGGTCGGGTTGCCACCGCATGAGGTATTGGGGAAGATTTTTCAGGAGGCCTTGGATGAGCGCGAGATCCAATGGACGCCAAGTGTGGAGGTGGACTCGTTGGAGATTGTGGAGGAGTATGTGGCGCGTGGGTTTGGAGCGGGGGTGAGTGTGCAGATTCCGGGGCGGGAAATCCAGAAAGGCGTGCGGCATATGCCGTTGCGGGGGTTTCCGCCGGTGGTGGTGGGGGCTGTATTTCAGGGTTCCTTGAAGCCGCTGGCGAAGGATTTTTTGACTCTGGCCTCGAAACGAGCCAAGCAATTGGGCAAGAAGCGCTGAGCAACTCTAGAGATGGCAAGCGAAGGACTCATTTTGAAAGTGGACTGCCCGGACCGGCCTGGTTTGGTGGCGAAGATTGCGAGTTACGTGTCGGATCACTCGGCGAACTTGGTGGAGTTCAATCAGTTCACGGATCGAGTTGGTGAGAAGTTCTTTGCTCGGTTGGAGATTGATACGAGTGGGCTGGATGTGGAGGATTTCATCAGTGGCTTTGGGTCTCTGGGGCGTTCTTTGGAGGCCCGTTGGCACTTCCGGAAATTGCCTTACAAGATGCGGACGGCAGTGTTGGTGACGCAGACGGACCATTGTTTGCGCGAGATCCTGTGGCGGACGGAATTGGGGGAGATGCCGATTGAGGTCACCTCGGTGATCGGGAACCGGGCGGATTGTTGTGGGATCGCGGAGCGGTCGAAGCTGCCGTATCACCACGTGGAGATGAAGGAAGACAAGGAGGCGGGGTTCAAGGAGATCCAGCGCCTGCTGAAGGAGCAGGACGTGCAGTTGGTGGTGCTGGCGCGGTTCATGCAGGTGATGCCGGATTGGTTGTGCAAGGAATACGAGGGGCGGATGATCAACATTCACCACAGCTTTCTACCGGCCTTTGCGGGAGCGAATCCGTATCGCCAGGCTTATGAGCGAGGGGTGAAATTGATTGGAGCGACTTGTCACTATGTGACCCCGGACTTGGATGCCGGGCCGATCATCGAGCAGGAGGTGGCGCGAGTGCAGCACTACCATGGGGTGAAGGATTTGGTGCGCTTGGGACGGGATTGTGAGCGGTCGGCGTTGGCGAAGGGGATTCGGTATCACGTGCATGATCGGACGATTTTGGATGGGAACCGGGCGATTGTGTTTCCGGATTGAGGGAGGGGTGGGGTGAGGCGATTGGTATCAGTGAGGCCTGAGACCGGGACGGTCACGCCACGGG
>JAPKDA010000170.1 GCA_028822695.1 Akkermansiaceae bacterium | reverse complement strand
TGTCAGAGGTTTGGACAGCACGCTATGACGCTGCTTCGCTTGTGGTAGGGGAGGCGCCTTCGGGTTCTTCGACGGAACTCCAGGCGCGGTTCATGGCGCGGTCGAGATTGCGGTCGCAGGAATCCGGGGAGAGGAAGTATCCGGGGCCGCCGGAGGGGAGGATGGCGAGCCAGGCTTCGAGTTCGGGCTCGGGGTTTTCGCCGAGATTGAGGTCGCATCCCTCCGGTGGGAGGACCGGGGCGGGGAAGAGGATGGATTGTTGATGCATGGTTTCAGGGGCTCGACGAGTAGTCTCCATCAATATGCAAGATTTTCTTTCGATGCAATCCGTGGCATTCCAAAGAGCTACGGTGTTTTTTCTGGTATGAAGGGAGAGGAGAGGGACAATGGCGCCGCGGCCGAGGGCTGCTCCTATGAACATAATTATCGTCGGGGCGGGAGAAATTGGACGGCATTTGGCCACGGAACTATCGCGGGAAGCGCATAGTATCGCGGTGATTGAACGGAATTCCCGTCTGGCATCCGAGCTGGAGAAAAGCATCGACGCCAAAGTGATCTGCGGGGATGGGGGGAGTGTGCATGCGCTGGCGCAGGCCAACATCGGGGAGTGTGAGTTGTTTTTGGCGCTGACCAGTGACAATACCGTGAATCTGATGAGCGCTTCGATGGCGAAGGCGATGGGGGTCAAGTCCGTGGTGAGCCGGGTGCATCCCGGATTGCAGCGGGAAGAGTGGCTCTTTGATTTTCGCGGGCATTTCGGAATCGACCACTTGTTCAGCTCCGAGAGGCTGGCAGCGATCGAGTTGGCGAAATTCATTCGGAATCCGGACTCGATTGCGGTGGAGGAGCTGGCGCGGGGGAAGATCGAGTTGCAGCAGGTGCGGGTGAGTGGGAAGAGCGATGCGATCGGGAAATCGTTGCGCGACATCAAAGTGCCGGAACGGACGCGAATGGCGGCGGTGACGCGGGAAGGCGACAGCTATGTTCCGACAGCAGAGACTGAGCTGGCGGCGGGAGATATCGTGACGATTTTCGGTGAGCCGCGCCGGTTGCGGACCTTGGCGGAGCGATTACAGCACGGGGTGGGAGTGAAGGAGGATTTACGGGTCGTGATCTTTGGTGGTGGTGAGTATGGCTTTGCTCTGGCGCAGATGTTGGAGAGTTGGAACTGTCGGGTAAGGATCTTTGAGAAGGATCCGCAGGTCTGCCAGGAGCTCAGTGATCGGTTGAGCGAGACAACGGTGATCAACGCGGATGCCACCGTGGTTGCGGAGCTGGAAGAGGAGCAGGTGGGCGAAGCTGATTTCTTTGTGGCGACCAGCGGGAGTGATGAGGATAACGTGATGACCTGTTTGCAGGCGAACAACATCGGGGTGAAGAACTGCCTGACCTTGATCCACCGCGCGGACTATGCCCGGGCGATCGGCAGCAGTGGACGGCACTTCGGGGTAGTCGCGGCGGTGAGTCCTCGGGAAGCGACGCGGCGGGACATCGAGCGGTATTTGACGACCCGACAGTACTGCGTTGTGAAAAAATTCAGTGCGGGTGAAGTGATCGAAACAGATGTCACGAATGATGCGGCGGCGGTGGGCAAGGCGGTGAGTGAGATCGAGTGGCCGGAGGGGGCGGTGCTGGTGGGGCTGGTGCGTGGATTGAAGGCAATTGTGCCAGGACCTGCTGATGTGGTGAAAGCTGGTGATCGCATCTACGCGATGGTGGGCCCGAAGGTGCGGAAGAAGTTTCTCAAGTTGTTGCACTAATCGATGAATTTCCGGCTATTGGCGAAGATGTTGGGTCTCTTGTTGACCCTGGAGAGTCTTGCGATGCTAGTTTGTGGCTGCTTCGCAATTCTTGATCCGGTGGAGAGCGATGTTTCGGCGGTGTCGCCGTTGATGACGGCGGGAGTGGTGACTCTTATTGCGGGGGTGCTTTTGATCATTTCCGGTCTTGGGAAGTATGATCGGATTCCGCGCCGAGAGGGTGTGGTCATTGTTGGTCTGGGGTGGCTGCTCTGCGCTGGTTTTGGGGCGATTCCTTTTGTGCTGAGTGAGCCGGGACTGACTTTGGAGGCGGCGCTCTTTGAGTCGGTCTCGGGATTTACAACGACGGGGGCGACGGTGATTGATGATCTGCAATCCTGGCCGCGGGGAGTGCTTCTGTGGCGCTCGGTATCACAATGGTTGGGTGGTTTGGGAATCCTGGTGTTGTTCGTGGCGATTCTTTCGATGATTGGTGGCGGGGCGAAGTCCTTGTTTCGCAATGAGTCCTCGTTCCAAAGCGGGGAGTCGTCTTCGGCGAGGATTCGGGACACCGCGTTGACCTTGTTGCGGATCTATGTGGTGCTCACTGCGATTTGCATGCTGGGACTGAGGTATTTGGGGATGAGTTGGTTTGATGCCGTGAACCATGCGTTTACCTGTTTGGCGACCGGCGGGTTCAGTCCTTACGATGACAGTATCGGGCACTTTTCCGATTGGGAGACCGGGTTGATGATCGAGATCTGGTTGGAGATCTTCATGATTCTCGGGAGTATCAGCTTCTTGATCTACGCGGTGGCGATGCGGGGGAATTGGGAGCGATTACGACGGGAGGAAGAGGCGAAGTGGTATCTCGGGATTATTTTCTTGGCGACTGCCGCGGTCTGGTTGGTGGGCGTGCTTCCTGGTGAGTTGGTGCCTGGCGAGACGATTCGATCGGCGGTCTTCACCGTGATTTCGAGCATGTCGACGACGGGGTATGTGACGACGGATTACGAACTGTGGCCGGTGGGGACCCACTTCATCTTGTTGGGGTTGATGCTCATCGGAGGATGTGCCGGGTCAACCTCGGGGGGGATGAAGGTGAGTCGCTTGATTCTGTTGGTGCGATCTGCGTTTCACGAAATTGTGCGAGCTTTCCGTCCGAATCAGATTTTTCGGATGCAGGTGAATGGGAATCCGATCGACGATGCCGCCCGTGCGCAGACGGTGATGTTTGTTTCGCTATTTGCGATCATGGCGATGGGTTCGATGGTGATGGTGGCGATCCTGGAGTCGGGGAATGGCGGAGATTTTGAGACGATGGTTTCTGCGGTGCTAGCGACCTTCGGAAACATCGGGCCGGGATTTGGAGAAGTGGGGCCGACGGATAATTTCAGTCATTTGCGACCGGGGACGCATGCGTTCCTGTCGCTGTTGATGGTGCTGGGGAGATTGGAGCTGTACGCGGTGCTGGTGTTGTTTGTTCCGGCGGCGTGGAAGAAGTATTGAGCGCTTCGCGGTGGTTATTGGTTATCAGCCATAGGACTGTGGCAGGGGAGGCCGGTTAGCGTTGCCAGCCGCCACCGAGAGCCTGAATCAGGGCGGTGGTGGTGAGGGCACGGTCGAGTTCGATGTTGAGGCTGGAGCGATGTTCGGAGTGAGTGAGGCTCCGATCATGCGGCGGAAGGCGTCGGCGAAGATTTCGTCGAGGTCGGGGCGGCTCTGCGTTTCCCAGAGGTGGTCGAGGGCTGCGATGGCGAGGGCGGTTTTGGATTTGAAGAAATGGTAAAAACTACCCTTTCCAAGCTCGGCGCGTTTGCAGATCCCGTCTACGCCGTCT
>JAPKDA010000169.1 GCA_028822695.1 Akkermansiaceae bacterium | reverse complement strand
CCTAACCTCCACCGCTGCCGACACCCTCGTCCTCAAGGGCAAGGAAGGCCCGGGCAAAGGCAAACACATCGTCCTCATCTCAGGTGACGAGGAATACCGCTCCGAGGAATCGGCCCCCATGCTCGCCAAGATCCTCTCACAGAAACACGGCTTCGACTGCACCGTCCTCTTCTCATGGACCGACAAGCACATCGACCCCAACAACCAGTCCGGCATTCGCGGCTGGGAGGCACTCGCTTCCGCCGACCTGATGATCATCGGCACCCGCTTCCGCACCCCAAAGGATGAGGACGCCAAACACATCACCGCCTACCTGAATCAAGGCAAGCCGGTCATCGGCTTCCGCACCGCCACCCACGCCTTCAATGGTGGCCAGAAATTCGGCGATGGCGACGGAGCGATCGGCTTCGGTCAGTTCGGCCGCAAGGTCCTCGGCGAACAATGGGTCAGCCACCATGGCGGACACAAACGACAGGGTGCCCGGGGTGTCGTCGTGGAAAAAAACAAGAGCCACGCCATCCTCAACGGCGTCAATGATGTCTTCGCCCCTTCCGATGTTTATGGCGTCAAGAACCTCACCGATGCCGACACGATCCTCATGCGCGGCGCAGTCACTGAAACACTCGATCCAAAATCACCCAACATCGACGGAGGGAAGAACGACCCCATGCAGCCCTTCGTCTGGCTTCACCCATACACCGCACCCGACGGCAAAACCAAAGGCAACTCCCTCGCCACCACTGCCGGCGCATCCGTCGACTTTGTCAGTGAAGGCCTCCGCCGTGTCATCGTGAATGGTTCTTATCACCTCACCGGATTGAAGGTCCCCGACAAAGCAGACGTCTCCTACGTCGATCCCTTCTACCCGAGCTTCTACGGTTTCATCAATGACGCCAAGTGGTGGCCCACCGCTGACTTCCAGGCTGAAGATTTCGGCCTCGGTAAAGCACCCCACCAACCGGACCCCAAAGGCTCTCCCGATTGGGCCTTCCGCCCGGTCCCCGAATAGGACCATCTGCGGTTAAACTGAAGAAGCCCGCTCCCATGCAGATCGGTATCCCTACAGAAATCTACAGGGGTGCCCGATTCGTAGCCTATGGCGAAAACACCATGACTGCAGAACGTGAGGGCGAGAGCGGCGAGGATGACGACGATCAGAAGTGGGCGGCGGCCTCTGAGTGAAGCAAAGAGGATGACCGCTTGAATGCGGACCCCGGCATCAATCCGGTCGCCGATTTCAAAAGAGGAAACCCAGGTGTTCCAATCGGTGTTGAACAAAGATGCGACGATTCCGCGCATCAGTTCTTCATTCCAGAGCAAGGCGCGAACGGGGGGGGTCCGTTCCAAGCGACCCACCAGACCAAAAGGGCCATCGATTCTTCAAATCCGAAAATAGCACCGTGATTGACCATTTTGACGACATCTCGTGCAAAAGCGGCCCCATTCACGGTATTTAGTATTTACTGGCGATCCATCCTTCCTTCACTTGACCGCCCAGCCCTCCCGAGAGCGCCTTGGTCAGATCTCTGTTCTGCTATTCACTGACACGATCTCGCAATTCGGCGAGATTCTCCCGCCTCCCTCCAGGACTCGAGACTCCGCTCGGTGGGTCGTGAAGACCTCGTGCTTTTCATTCCCACTGGAGATGAGCTAAGCCAGAAGATCCATGAGCTCATCCTCATTCATGGCAAAAATAGTTCCTGCCGGCATCATCGATACTTAGGATGGCGTGACCTCCTTGACCTTCGCGATCGGGGAATACTCCGATGACCTCAGCGTAATACTGCAACTGCTCCCAATTCATACGCCATGGCCGGGGATACATCTATTTTGGGGCACGTTAGAGTGGACACGCGCCCATAGGGCGTTGATGTCCCACACCTTGTTCTCCGTTACCTCAATTTCAGAATTTCCGATATCCATTCATCGATGGTGGCTGATGTTCTTCTTGCCGCCCCAGTCCACTGCGTTAGGAATTTCAAGAATCATGCCATCTTGCAGTAATTGGGCGCGGAGGTTCCGATAGGGCAGATCCTGAACATCGATTTCTTGGTCAAGGGACATGGCAGCGGCCGTTCCGGAAGCCTGCCCCAACATCATGAACGTGCACACGATACGAATCGCCCCATAGGCGACATAGCTTGAACTCGGGCACGTTGGCGTAAGCAGGTTTGTTGCTTCCTCACGTTTTGGCGTCATTGCTCGATAGCTAATCCCGAACGGGCTCCAGCCCCCATCTCCAAAAACAAAGCCTTCGTTGTAGGCTGCTCCATCGCGAACAATCCGACGCGCGTGGTGAAAATCCGGCGGCCACCAGGCGAGACAAACCGGGTCTTTGACAGGAAGGGGATCGGGCCAGCGAAGGTGGTGCCCAGTATGCACGAAATCTGAAACCATGCGGCGGGCACTACGAATGTAGAGACGGCGGGGCCAGTGCCCATTGTCTGTAAACTCATCTTTGCACAGGCCCCAGCCAGACCACTTCTTACGCTGCCTATCCGGGATGTCCGGGTCATTCTGCAGGAACCAAATCAGACCACGTGTAATATCTTCGTGGTACTGGACGATACGATCCTGCGTGGCGTAACCTCCTGCCGGGTAGTCCACATTTTCGCCGTAGAGGTTGGCGGATAGATCATGCCAGCTGCCGAGGTCCGCTTTTTTGTTCGGGAGACGTGGATTCGGCGTAAACAAAGTTCCACCAGCGGCGAAGTATCGCCTGTAAATTTCGTAGATGGCCGGGTCGTAGTCCGTCGGCTTTTCCACGATGACGATATTATCATTTTCCTTCGTCAGGACGAGCCGGTAGCAGAATCCCATCACGTGCTTGTCTGCGGCGCCTGGTGAACCAAGCGGTCCATCCTGGATGGTGGCTATCAGGCCACTCTCGGGATTGCCCGGCTCAATGTAAGGATCTACCTGCCTCTCGAACTGTCGATGTTTGCTCTCACCGCGAATCCCATTGAGTGTCTCTCCATATTCCGCGTTGCTCTCACGTCCGGTGGCTGTGGTGACCCCGCCAAAGTGCAGCAGGTGTCCCTCGATAGACGCGTCAACAAAGACGCGCCCCGGGATGCGGGTGCCATCCTCCAGAAAAACAGCAGAGATCCGGGTTCCATTCTTGCTGACTCCTCCTGGTCCTTCACGAAGTCGTCTTTTTCGGAAAATGGTGATCTGGTCGGGATATCGCGCCAGCATCTTTTCGATCACCTCGGACCCGACGTGTGGCTCGTAGTCCGTAACAAACCGGTCCATCCGAGAAAACGGGTCTGACTTCCCATAACTCTTGGCGATGTCCCGGTAAAACTCAGCGGCAATCCCTCCAATGGAGTGCTGGTTCTTTTCACGAATGTCTTTGTGAATTCCCTCAACGGCCATTCCTCCCGGATGCCCAGTTGGCTCAATCAGCGCGACAGACTTGCCCATTCGAGCGGCCTGAATCGCGGCGGAGAAGCCAGCCTCGGAGCCAGATAGCACAACCACATCGAAGTCTTCCGCAGCGATGCAGGTCAGTAAAAGAGGAAAAAGGAGAAAGAGGATGTGGCTCCGGATTTTAAACATGCGCTAGACTTATTGGGAGAACGT
>JAPKDA010000051.1 GCA_028822695.1 Akkermansiaceae bacterium | reverse complement strand
AGGACCAATCAACTTCTCTCTTCGACGGAAAAACTCTCAGCGGCTATCAAATCGACTGCGGAGAAGGCTGGTTCGGGGTGATCTATGATGAGTCGCGCCCGGATTTCTCCCCAGCCTTCCGGTTGCTTCCATTCCGCCTTCCGAATTCCCACATCCGAACTCAATTCACTCCCACTCGATACTCGCCGGCGGCTTCGTCGACACATCGTAAAGCACTCGGTTGATCCCCGATACCTCATTCAGAATCCGAGCGCTCGTCTCCCGTAAAATCTCATACGGCAGCTCCACCCAGTCCGCAGTCATCGCATCTTCACTGATCACGGCCCGCAAACTGATCGCCCACTCGTAACTCCGCTCATCACCCTTCACGCCCACCGTCTTCACGGGAATCAACGCGGCATAGGCCTGCCAAACTTTGTCATACCACCCGTGCTCGTGAAGCTTGCCGATGAAGATCGCGTCGCACTCCCGAATGATATCCAACTTCTTCTGCTCGATCGCACCCGGACACCTCACCGCCAGCCCCGGTCCGGGGAACGGATGACGGCCCACGATGTCGGGAGCAATCCCCAGTGAAATCCCCAACTCCCGCACCTCGTCCTTGAACAACTCCGCCAAGGGTTCGAGCACCTTCCCCTGCGCCTGCAATTCAAGAATCCGATCCACCCGGTTGTGGTGCGTCTTGATCTTCGAAGCCTTCGACTTCGAATTCGAGGCACTCTCGATCACATCAGGATAAAGCGTCCCCTGCGCCAGCATGTCCGCGTTCCCCACCGAATCCCAAAAGACATCAATGAAGAGGTTTCCAATAATCTCCCGCTTCTTCTCCGGCTCACTCACCCCGGCCAATTCACCAAGAAAACGATCGGCGCACTCCACCGTTTCGATTTCCACACCCATGCGATGGAAATTGCTCCGCACTTCCTCGCCCTCATTCTTCCGGAGAAGCCCGTGATCCACAAAGATCGCCCTCATATTCACCCCCGCCTCCTTCAGCAACACCGCCAAAACAGTGCTGTCGACCCCACCACTCACCCCACAAACCACCACCTTGTCTCCCACCGTCTCGCGAATACCTTCCAGCATCTCGCGCTTGAAGTCATCGATGTGAAACTCCTGCAAGCTCTCCGCCGTCAGCAGAAAATTGTGTAGGATCCGCAAGCCCTCGTGGCTGTGCGTCACCTCCGGGTGAAACTGAATTCCAAAAAAGCGCTCACCCCACGACAAACTCACTGGCGTCCCGTGCTGATTCGAGGCCAACACCTTCGCGTCGGAACCAAGCGTCTTCACGGTGTCCGAATGACTCATCCACACCTGCGACTCCGCCGACACCCCCTCGTAGAGCCCACTGCAGGAATCCGGCCTCAAGGCGGCCTGACCATACTCACGTCGATCACTCGCCTCCACCGTTCCGCCAAACTTAATGTTCAGCAACTGCATCCCGTAACACACCCCGAGCACGGGACAGCCGTAGGCCTGCAACTTCTCAAAATTGATGTCCGGCGCATCCGCTTCACTCGTACTCTTCGGTCCTCCGGAAAGAACGATCGCCCCCGGCTCACCCATTGCCTCAAAATCCTCCAAGGCATAAAGCGTTGCAAAAAAACCCAACTCCCGCACCCGCCGCACGATCAGTTGCGTATACTGTGAACCGAAGTCCACCACCGCCACATGTTTAATCTCTTCCATCGTTCCGTAAATTGTTTGCTCCGCGATCTCAGCTGATCGGTTGGTAGTTGGTCGGTTCTTCGGTGATCACCACATCGTGCGCATGACTCTCGCGCAATCCGCCAGGCGTGATTCGCACAAAGTCCGCCCGGTTCCGCAAGGCCTCCAGATTCTCCGCACCCACATAGCCCATCCCGGACCGTAGACCACCCATCAACTGGAAAACGACATCCTCCAACGGCCCCTTGTAAGGCACCCGTCCTTCCACACCCTCCGCCACCAACTTTCCGGTCGCGCCCTGACCATAACGGTCTCCAGCCCCCTTCTTCATCGCGCCAAGCGACCCCATCCCACGGTAAGTCTTGAACCTCCGCCCCTGGAAATGAACCGTCTGCCCGGGACTCTCCCGTGTGCCCGCCAAGATCGAACCCAACATCACCATGTCCGCGCCAGCCGCCAGCGCTTTGCAAATATCACCCGAGTAGCGAATCCCGCCGTCCGCAATGACCTTCACGCCATTCGCCCGACAGTGCTCCGCCACATTCTGAATCGCCGTGAACTGAGGCATCCCCACTCCGGAAATCACCCGCGTCGTGCAAATTGAACCAGGCCCAACGCCCACCTTCACCGCACTCGCTCCCGCCGACACCAAATCCTTCGCCCCCTGCTCGGTCACCACGTTCCCTGCCACCACCGGCAAACCAAAGGATCGCAACTCCGACACCACATCCAGCACCCGGGTCGTATGCCCCGTCGCCGCATCGATGAACAACGCATCCGCTCCGGCCTCGACCAAAGCCGCGGCCCTCTCCTTCCACTCCGCCCCCACTCCCACCGCTGCACCACAGCGCAGCTGTCCGTTGGGGTCCTTCGCCGCGTTAGTAAATGTAATCCGCTTCTCAATGTCCGCACCCGTGATCAAACCAACCAACTTCCCCATGGCATCCACCAAGGGAAGTTTCTCAATCCGGCGATCGTAAAGCATCTGCCTGGCATCTTCCCAACTGATGTCTGCCGCGGCCGTCTGCAATCTCTCCCGAGGAGTCATCACATCCTTCACCAAAACCTCATCACCACAATCACGTCGCACATCCCGCCCCGTCACCATTCCCTCCAAAACTCCATCCCCATCGATCACCGGAAAACCTGAAAAGCCCACCCGCAACATGATCCCCTTCACTTCCGTCACGGTCTGCTCCTTGCGCACCGTCAGCGGATTGTGAATCACCGCATTCTCCGACCGCTTCACCCTGGCCACCATCTCGGCCTGCTCCTCGATCGGACAAGCACGGTGAATCACCCCCATGCCACCCTCCCGGGCCAAGGCAATCGCCAACTCAGACTCCGATACGGTGTCCATCGCCGCCGAAATGATCGGAATGTTCAGCGGAAGCCCATCCGCCAAGCCGGTTCCCAAGTTTGCCTCAGTCGGCAAAAGAGCACTTTTACCGGGCACAAGAAGGACGTCGTCAAAAGACAGTCCAAGAGTTAATTCCGCCATGAGCGAGTCAAATGAAGTCACCCCACGATTGCAAGCCCGATGTCTGCCTAAACCAAATGCACCGGAGTCGGCACCACCACGACCCGCATTCCAGCCGCCTGCGCCGCCAAAACCCCCGGTTGTGCATCCTCAAAGGCCACACAGCGCTCAGGCGCCACGTCGATCCGCTTGGCCGCCTCCAGGAAAATCTCCGGGTCAGGCTTCCCGTTTGTCACATCATCCGAGGTCACCACTTCATCAAAAAGGTCACTCAATCCCACCACCTGCAGCGTCTTTTCCGCCACAATCCGCGTCCCACCAGTCGCCACCGCCATCGGCACCTTCCCCCGCTGCGAACGGGCAAACTCCACTACTTCCTCGTGAATCTCCACTTTCCCGATGTTCTTCATGAACGCCGCCCGCTTTGCAGCAGCCACCGCCACCGGATCAAGATGCAGACCATACTGGTCATTAAGGTCGATCACGATGTCCTTCGTGGGACGTCCTCCCATCGCATAAAACACATCTTCCTGGAAAACACCCGCCGCCTTGAAAGTCGCCAGCGCCTCACACCAAGCCTTAAAATGCGCAGGCATCGAGTCGACCAGCGTCCCGTCCAAATCAAAAATTAGTCCATCAAAATCAGCGGCTGGAAAATCGATCGGGTCGTCAATAGGCATTACTCCATGGGGGTAAATTGAAGAGCCAAGAAGGCAAGCGAATAAACGATTTCCGTGATGAACAATTTTGTCAAAAAAGATCAACGCTCCGAATCGAGCCCCTAACTCCCCCTCACCACCTCCACGTTGTCATACTCCCCGGCAGCCAAAACCTCTCGATTCGAGCCTTCATTCACCAGCTGCACATCTCCCCGAATCACAGCACCCTCCTCGATCAACCACGCCCCCTTGATCCGCAAGCTTTTGGCCTCCACCAGCGACGGCACCCCCAATCCATCCAAGCGATCAACCAACTTATACTCACCCCCCAACTCCACCACCGGCGGCACCCCATTCCGCTCCGGAACAAGCGCCATACAGCCGTCCTGCCTCAATTCGTAGGCATCTGAGCGCAGCGCCAACAAATCCCCGGTCGTCTTCACCGGCGCAAATCTCGTCCGCAGCACCTCCACCGCAGCCGCTCCCCCAAAACACTCGATCGCCGATCCCATCGCCGCTTCCAATTGGAACACCTCCTTACTCGCCTTGTCCCGGGGATCGACAGTCTTCCGATTGCAAATCATCGGCAGCGGCAACACCCCGTTCCCCGCCTCCAGCGCCAACTTTAGCGCATCCAGCCGCAACCAAAGGTTGTTGGTATTGAAGAAGCGATGCTTGTCGATGTTCTGAAACTCTCCCAGATCCTCTTCCGGACATTGCGCAACCTCACGCAACACCAACTGCCCGTCCTCATCCCTCACCGCCAGGTGACCGCCCTTCTTGTCGCTCTCCGTACGGCGCGTGACCTCCATCAGAAACGGAACTCCGCTCTCCGCAAAATAACTCAGCAGACCCGCATCCAAAACCGCACCCAAATTGTCACTGTTCGACACAAAGGCGTATTTCACCCCGTCTGCCAACAGCTTGTCCAACCACCCGCTTCCGGACAGCGCCGGATACAAATCACCATGCCCCGGCGGGCACCACTCCAGATCCGGATTTGCCGGCCAACTTGCCGGAGCCAGCGTTCCTGCATCCACCTTCGGCACCATGTTCTGCAACAACTCCACCTCCTCCTTCCCCGCCAACCCCTGCGCCGCATACTTTTGTAAATAGCTCAAGGTATCCTCACTGGTGCTGAAGCTATTCATCAACAAACACCGCACCTGCGCCCCCGTGTCCTCCCGCAAAGCAAGAATCTGCTTCACGATGATGTCCAAAAACGTCGCCCCATCCTTCACCGGCAAGAGACTCTTCGCCTTCTGCAAGCCCATGCTCGTGCCCAGCCCACCGTTGAGCTTGATGAGCACGGTCTGCTTCAACAACTCGGGATCAAAGACCCCTCCCGCTCCTCCTACCTGCGGCAGCTCCTCCGCCGGATTCAGGCTCCCCTCCGGCAACATCCCCGTCTCCTGACCCACCAGCTTCCCATAGCTCCGCTCAAAGGCCAAAATGGCCGCCTCCCGCACCTTTGCCCCGGTCATCTTGTCCCGAAATGCCTCAAATCCACCCATCCCCCTCACCTACCAGCCCAATTTCCAACTTTAAAGCCCAATCCACAGTGGCATGTCCCGTCCCGGTCATGACCAAAACCTCTCCGGCAATAGCCGCACTTCCCTCCTCCGTGGCGTGACCGTCTCTCTCGGTCACAGGCCTCCCAACAGTATGGGCCTATCCCGCCCCCCTCCAACCACCCCGGCGCAACCGCAATCCCTCCCCAACCCCCTCATCCTCAGCACCTCCACCCACCATGATTAAAACATGGCACAAAAACTGCTTCATTTTATTCGCTTACACCCTGTTCTGTGCCATCATCCCCCCGCAGCCAATCCGGGTGAGCAACATGGCGAACGCCTCCCTACAGCAGTCGCTGGGCCAGCAGCAAACCCTGGCACCGCAAATGCGTCAAAGCTTGGAGATCCTCCAAGCCAACACGCTCGAGTTGCAGAAACTCCTCCAACAAGCCATGGAGGTCAATCCCGTCCTCGAGGACGACACCGAGTCGATTTCCATCGAAGAACTCGAGCACGATACGCCCGATCCCGATGAAATGATCGATGCCCCCGATGACGACCTCCGGGACCTCGCCCTCATGGAAAGCCGGTCCCTCTCTTCCTCCCCCGACGACGAGGCACGGCGCGAGTATCTCTACAACTCCATCGTCGGCCCCGAATCACTCCAGCAACACCTCCTCGCCCAACTCAATCTTGCCCTCGCCGACGACAAGATCCGCGAGGCTGCCCTCGCCCTCCTCGGCAACCTCGACGACCGAGGCTTTTTCGACGAGCCACTCGACGAGCTCTCCGGACGCATGGGCATCCCCTACAACGCCCTCGAGCGCGCCAAACTCCTCTTCCAAAGCTTCGACCCCCCGGGCATCGCCGCCAACGATCTCCGCGAGTCCCTCCTCCTCCAACTCGAACGACTCGGCCGCGCCAACTCCCTCGAATACCGCATCGTCGAGACCCACCTCGATGAACTGGCCCGCAAACACTTCCCCCAAATCGCCCGGGCCCTGAGCTGCAGCGTAGACCAAGTCTCCGAAGCCGCCGAGCACATCGCCAACCTCGATCCCTCTCCCGGCAGCACCTTCGATGCCTCCGGCAATCCCTACATCACTCCCGATGTTGCCATTGAACGCGACGAGAGCGGCGCTTGGGCCGCAGTCCTCACCAACGAATACCTCCCCCGCCTCAAACTCAGCGACCACTACAAGGATCTCCTGAGCACCAGCCCAGATCGCAAACTGCGCACCTATCTCCGCAACCAACTCCGCGATGGCCGCACCCTGATCAAGGCTCTCGACCAACGACAGGGCACCATCCTTGCCATCACCGATCAAATCCTTCTCCGCCAAACCGAGTTCCTCGAACTCGGTCCGCGGCACCTCAAACCGCTCACCATGAACGAAATCGCCGACGTCATCGGCGTACACCCCACCACCGTCTCCCGCGCCGTAGCTGGGAAATACGTCCGCACTCCCCACGGCGTCACCGATATGCGCAGTTTCTTCACCACCGGCTACACCACCGCGAAAGGCGAAGAAATCTCCAACTCCGGTGTCCGCGAAGCGATTCAGGACATCGTCGACAAGGAAGGCAGCCACAAACCCCTCTCCGACGCCGCCATCGAGAAGGCCCTCAAGACCCAAGGCATCAAAGTCGCCCGCCGCACCGTCGCCAAATACCGCGAACAACTCGACATCCTCCCCTCCCACCTTCGGAAGTCGTACCAGTAGTCAGTAGTCAGGGGTCCCCTGTGGCTGTGGCATCCTGCAGCAGGCCGTTCCCGCGGCGTCCCGCCGCAACAGTAAGGTCACTGTCCCGGTCACCTCTAAACCCCTCGGCGCAGCCGCACTTCCCCCGGCCCTCCCAAACCCCGGGAGGGGCCACAGAAGCCAAGGCCAACCATTCACCTCCCCCGCTCCACTCTCAACCCCCACCCCTCCTTCCACCCTCCCCTCCGATCTCCGACCTTGGTCATTGGACATTCCTTGTTCGATATTGGGCGTTCCTCTCCGACCTCCGGGTTCCGGGTTCTCTCTTAATTCTTGGTTCTCCCCGTCTCCCAGACAATCCTCCCCCCGATGACTGAAGACGCCATCCGCTCCGCCCTCGCCTCCGTGAAATACCCAGGTTTCTCTCGGGACATCATCTCCTTCGGCCTCGTCCAAGGTGTCAACGTCGAGGGCTCCGTCCTCACCGTCTCCCTCCGTGTCCAAACCCGGGATCCCAAAATCCCCGAACAGATCTTCAAAGACTGCCACGCCGCCCTCGACGATCTCGCCGGCGGCGCTTCCAACGTCAAAATCGACATCGACATCCAGGACCCTCCAGGTGCCGCCAATACCCCCGGAGGGGTCGCCGGAAAACAGTCCCTCCCCGGCGTCAAAAAGATCATCGCCGTCGCCTCCGGCAAAGGCGGCGTCGGCAAATCCACCGTTGCGGCAAACCTCGCCGTGGCCCTCTCCCAACAAGGCCTCAAAGTCGGCCTCTGCGATTGCGACCTCTACGGCCCCTCCGTCGCCCTCCTCTTCGGCGCCGGTGACCAACAACCAAACGCCGACGAAAAAGAGAACATCATCCCCATCGAAGCGCACGGCATCAAACTCATGTCGATGGGCTTCCTCCTCGGCGACGGCTCCCCCGTCATCGTCCGCGGCCCCCTCGCCAACCGCTACACCCAACAGTTCCTCAAACAAGTCGCCTGGGGCGAACTCGACGTCCTCATCCTCGACCTCCCCCCCGGCACCGGCGACATCCAGCTCACCATCGTCCAAACCGTCGCCCTCGACGGCACCGTCATCGTCACCACCCCCCAGGAGATGGCCCTCATCGACGCCCGAAAAGCCGTCACCATGTTTGCCAAGGTCAACGTCCCCCTCCTCGGCATCATCGAAAATATGGCTTGGTTCGAATGCGAGCACGGCACCAAATACCACCTCTTCGGTAAAGACGGCGGCAAACGCGAAGCGGAACGCCTCCAAGTTCCCCTCCTCGCCCAAATCCCCCTCGACCCCTTCACCCGCGAGTCCTGCGACAACGGCAACCCCGTCGCTCTCCTCCGCCCCTCCCAGTCCCCCGTTTCCGCCGCCTTCCACAGCGCCGCCGAACAACTCGATTTGGCCAAGTCCTAGAGCGTGGCATGACCGATCCCGGTCATGATCAAAACCTCCGGCGCCAGCCGCTAGCTTCCTCCCCTGTCCCGAAGAGATAACTCATCTTAGCCGGGCGGCTACGATAAAGGGTCCCTCCGGGACCAGCCCCCTAACCCAACACCGCCTTCACCACCTTCGCCGACTCCACTCCCGTCAGCTTGAAATCCAAGCCCTGGAACTTGTAAGTCAATCGCTCGTGATCGATCCCCAACTGATTCAAAATGGTCGCATGTAAATCATGCACCGACACCCCGTCCTTCGCGACCGCGTAGCCCAACTCATCCGTCGAACCATACGTCGTCCCGCCCTTGATCCCCGCTCCCGCCATCCACAACGAAAAGGCCTGAATGTGGTGATCTCGCCCACTACCCTGCGCCATCGGCGTCCGGCCAAATTCTCCGCCCCAAACGATCAAGGTATCCTCCAACATCCCCCGAGCCTTGAGATCCTTCACCAAGGCCGCCGTCGCCTGATCAACATGACCGGACACGGTCTGAATCCCCTTCTTCACCCCTCCGTGGTGATCCCACCCCCGGTGATAAAGTTGAATGAACCGCACCCCCCGCTCCGCAAGCCGTCGGGCCAGTAGACAATTCGACGCAAACGATCCGTCCCCCGGCTTCGCGCCATAGCTATCCAGAACATGCTGAGGCTCTTCGGAGACATCCATCAAGCCAGGCACCGAAGTCTGCATCTTGAAAGCCATCTCATACTGCGCAATCCGTGTCGCGATTTCCGGATCATTCTGCCGACCACCCAAGAGCCTGTTCATGTCGTTCACCGCCTCCAGCAAATCCCCCTGGTCCCCTGCCGACACACCGGGCGGATTCTTCACGTAATGCACCGGGTCACCTTTCGAATTGAACTGCACCCCCTGAAACTTCGACGGCAAAAATCCACTGTGCCACTGGCGCGAGGCGATCGGTTGATCCTGCCCGCCACCCGAAGACGTCATCACCACGAATCCGGGAAGCTCATCGGTCTCCGCACCCAATCCGTAGAGCAACCACGAACCCATCGACGGCCGCCCGGGAATGATCGATCCCGTATTCATGAACGTGTGCGCCGGATCATGGTTGATCTGCTCGGTATGCATCGAGTTGATCACCGCAATTTCATCCGCAATCGATCCAATCTGCGGAAACGCCGACGACATCATCCGCCCACATTCTCCATACGGCTTGAACTCAAATTGGGGTCCCAGGCAATTGAGCTTCTTCCCCTGCAACTGCGCCAACTGCTGGCCCTTCGTGAACGACTCAGGCATCGCCTGACCATTCAACCGTGCCAACTCCGACTTGTAGTCGAGTGTCTCGAGATGCGACGGCCCACCCGCCATGCAAAGATGAATCACCCGCTTCGCCTTCGGCGGCACGTGCAACTTGTCGCCCAGCACCCCGTTCCATTCGGGCGCAGCCCCCAGATCGCGCATCAGAATCGAGGCCAGCGCCGCACTCCCCACCGAGTAGCTGGAATTACGCAGGAAAGCCCGGCGGTTGATGGAACTGGCTAGTGTTTGTTCAGGAGTCATCTCAATAAAAGTGGTGGAAGTTCGGCCAATCAATACCGGGTAATTGTTTCGTGGAGATTCAGCAGCGCCCGGGCCACCGTCGTCGTCGCGGCGAGGTCCGCCACATCCAGTTCCGCTGGCACAGGAGCAAGACCCACGCCTAAAAGCATCTTCGCCTCATCCGGACTCGCCTTGTAGCGGGCCAGTTGTTTTTCGTAGAGCGCCGTCAGCACGGCAACCTCTCCCGACGTCGGGCTCCGTCCCAGAAGACGTTCAAAAGCCATCGTCAGCCGGGAGTCGATTCCTGCTTCGCCCGCCACCAAGTCCTGCGCCAGAACCCGTGCTGCCTCCACAAAACTCGGATCATTCAAGAGATTCAAGGCCTGCAGCGGTGTATTGCTGTTCGCCCGGCTTGCCGTGCACTCCTCCCGTGCCGGCGCATCAAAGGCCACCAACATCGGATGCAGGAACGATCGCTGCCAATGCATGTAGAGCCCGCGCCGATACTGGTTCTCGTCATTGTGCTGCTGATACTTGCGCTTCGGAAAATTGAGCTGCGCATAGTAGCCACCGGGCTGGTAGGGCCGCGCATTGCCTCCTCCCAACTTCGTATTAAGAAGCCCCGAAACCGCAAGCGCGTTGTCCCGGATGAACTCGGCGGGCAAACGCCGCGGGTTCTGCCGGGCATAGAGAACGTTGTAGGGATCCTCATCCAATAACGATCCGGACACGTTCGACGACTGCCGATACGCCTTCGAGGTCACGATGAGCTTCACCAGATGCTTCACATCCCACCCTGATTCCATGAACTCCACCGACAACCAATCCAACAGCGCCAGATGCGTCGGCCACTGCCCTTGGTTTCCGAGGTCCTGCAAATCACGGGAGAGTCCGGACCCGAAGAACAAGGCCCAGACACGATTCGTGAAGGCTCGCGCCGTGAGCGGATTGTCCGTCGAGGTAATCCACTTCGCCAAATCCATCCGATTCAAGCGCTGCGAATTTTCTTCCCCCTCAACAGCCCCGATATGCGCCAGGAACTCCGGCACCGCAGGCTGCAGAACCTCCCCGGAGCGGTCCGTCCAATCCCCCCGCGGCAGCAAGCGAATTTCCCGGGGCGTGGCCGAAAGCGTCACCAAGGTGCTCCGCATCGACCCTTTCGCCGCCTTCTCTTCGCCATCAAGCTTCGCCAACTGCTCATGCTCCGACTTGAAGACCGGCGCAATCGTTCGGAAGTGCTCTGATGCCACCTTCCGGTCTTCCTCGCTCAAGGCCCCCTTCATGCCCTTCTTGAAAACTTGCCTGACCCCGTCGGGGAATCCTGCCAACACGGCCCCGGCCGCATTCGTTTGCCGCCCGGCCGAGTCCCAAAGCACGGTTCCCCCGAACTGCGTGTAGGCAAAACTGCCCATCTTCTTGCCCACCGGCAAAGCCAACCGGTCCGCATCAACTTCAAGCCGCACCCACTTCCCAAGCTCCGGGAGATTCCCAACACGATAGTGATCGCCCTTCTTGCTTCCCTTCCCGTAGGGAATGAGATCTTCACCCCACCAGGCCCGATGCCCCCACTGTCCATCCACATTGAACTGCAGCATGACCTGCTTCGGCGGATCTTTCGGATCGAGCCAGACCCACGCGAACAATTGGTCCCCCGCCGCGATATCGGCCGGCTTGCTCGTCGCATCCACGATGTGCTGGATGAGTTCCCCACTCTTCTGTCTCCGGGCCAGTTTCCCGGAGTGGACGTTCTTGGCCTCGGTTTGCACTCCGCCCAGGGGCAGTTCGTCGTCTTCCAACATCGTCACATCCACCGGACCAGCAGCTTCCAAATTCTTCCGAACCTTCGCAGTCCACTGCTTGAGCTCCTCGTCGAAGCCAGCCGGCGTCTCATTCAAGCGCGCCTGCAACGCGGCACGGGCCGTCGCGATTCGAGCAAGTTTCTTCTCCGCATCTGGCTCCGGAATATTCAGCGTCGGCCCCAACTTCGACAGACTAAACCCCGGATATTTCTTGATGTCCGCCCCCTCGTTGTAACGTCCGTCACCGTTGTAAGCCCCCTTCTCGTAGATATCCGCGAAGAACGCCTCCATCGCATAGAAATCCTTCGTCGTGAACGGGTCGAACTTGTGATCGTGACACTCCGCGCAACCCATCGTCGCCCCAAGAAAGGCCACCGAAGTCGTCCGCACCCGCTCCGCATAATACTTCGCAATATACTCCTTGTCCTGGATCCCTCCCTCTTCCGAAACTTGGTTCACCCGGTTGAAGGTTGTCGCCACATACTGCTCGGTCGTCGGGTTCTCCATCAGGTCCCCGGCCAACTGCTCCACGATGAACTGATCGTAGGGCTTGTTCTCATTGAAGGCCTTGATGACGTAGTCCCGGTAGGGCGTCACATCCCGCTCTTTGTCGCTGTGATACCCCGCCGTGTCCGCATACCGCGCCAGATCCAGCCAGTAGATCGCCATCCGTTCTCCAAAATGCGGCGAGGCCAACAAACCCTCGAGATCAGCCGACGGATCGGCCACCCCGGTCACATGGGGAGGAAGACCGGTGAGATCAAACGACAGACGGCGTGCCAGAACACTCCGCTCCGCCTCCGCAGACAGCTCCTGCCCTCCCACCTTCAGTCCCGCCAGAACAAAATTGTCGATCGGATGCTCTTCCCCCATCGCCGGCACCTTCGGCCGCTCCGGCTTGGTGTAGGCCCAATGCGGTTCGTAATCCGCCCCCTGCTCGATCCACTTCGCCAACAACTTCTTCTCCTCCGCCGTGAGTGACTTGTGCGAATCCAGCGGCGGCATGATGTCGTCCTCATCATCCGTGTTGATCAGAAAAACCAACTCCGACTCCTCCGCATCGCCCGGCACAATCGCCTCCTTCTTGATCGCCACCTCCCTCAAGTCGAGCCGCAACTTCGCTTCCCGCGCCGCCTTATCCGGACCGTGACACGCAAAGCAGTTCTCCGCGAGGATCGGCCGGATATCACGGTTATAGGAAAGCGGCTCGGCACTCGCGCCAAGAACGGAAACTGAAGCAATGATAATAAAGGAACAACGCATGACGAATTCGAACAATAATAACGATCGCTGAGCTCTCTTCTCAGCCCATAAAAGCACGGATACGATGTGTAACGTGCCACGGCAACCGCTTATGTCAGAAATCAGCGGCCCAACAACTCTATAAACTGCCCCTCTCCCGCTAGGGCGATTGGCCCGGTGGAGCGATGGTCAATCAGCGACTCCCGCTTCCGCAAGGAGTTTTGGCAAGCACCCTAAAACCGATTAATCACCACTTTCCCCTGCACTCCTGCCTCCGCCGCCTCATGTGCCGCGGCAATATCGTCCAGCGAAAACGCCATCCCCACCTGATGCGCCAACGTCCCCGCAACAAGTCCGGACGTGATGTCCTCAATCGCCCTGCGCTTCGCCTCCTCCGGCATCGCAAAAACGATCACGTGATTCAAGGTGATGCCCTTGTAGAGCATCCGGTAAAACGGAATCTTCGGTTCCGGATCGGCCTCCGAGGCGTAGGTATTGATCGACCCTCCCACCTTCAACACCCGCAGACTCGTTTCGAGATTCCCTCCAAACTCAACCTCCGAAATACTGTCCACCCCCTCGCCCTTCGTAAACTCCTTCACCCGCGCCGCGACATCCTCCGTCTTGTAGTTCAAAACAAGATCCGCTCCCGCCGCCTTCGCTAAGGCCGCCTTCTCCTCATTACTCACCGTCGTGATGACATGCGCTCCCGCCATCTTCGCAAACTGGATCGCATAATGTCCCACCGCACCGGCCCCGCCGGTCACTAACAAGACCTTCCCGTGCACCTCCCCGCTCGCGTGCACCGAACGATGCGCAGTCATGGCCGGAATCCCCAAACAAGCCCCCTCCTCAAAACTCGTCCCGTCCGGTAAAGGCACCGCCAAATGCGCCGGCACCACAACGGCCTCTGCCGCCGTCCCAGAACTCCGCTGCCACGCCGCCTCATACAGCCAAACCCGCTCACCAACCCTCTCCTCCGAAACTCCCTCGCCCACGGCATCGATCACCCCTGCCCCATCGTGGTGCGGAATGACCCGCGAGGCCGGCGGCTTGCCTCGTCCACCCATCCGCATCTTGAAATCCACCGGATTAATGCCCGACGCTCCCATCCGCACCCGCAACTCTCCCGAACCAGGCTCCGGAATTTCCACATGTCCCAGCTGCAACACATCTGCTGCCGCTCCACATTCATCGTACCACGCTGCTTTCATCATAGATCCTGCCTCCACCTATCACTCCTCTCCCACCCCAGCGTCAAGAAAACCCCGCCCTCCAACCACTTTTCCAGATTGCCAGCCCGCCCCTCACACCGTTTCTTGGAGAGCAGCAGCACATGAGTGACTTCCAACCCATCCCCGACGAAGACAACATCTGGCTGCGTAAGAAGCGTCCCCAACAAGCCCGTCCCTCCAGCGATGGGACGCCATGGGGCACTCTCATCTGCTGCATCCTCTGCGCTGGAAACTTCATCCTCATTCTGGCCACCGAGGGAGGAAACGCCGAACACGTCCTCGAATACGCACTCTATCCCGGGGCCATTGAAATCTGGGACGGCGCCTATTGGGGGCCCCTCACCTCTGCCTTCGTCCACTTCGATTTTCTGCACTTCTTCTTCAACCTCTCCTGGCTCTGGTTGTTCGGTCGCGGCATGGAAAAACACTTCGGCACCGTCGCCTTCCTCATTCTCGTCGCCGTTTCCGCCTACCTCACCTCCACCTGTCAACTCGCCTTCTCTGACAACGCCGGCATCGGATTCTCCGGCGTCAACTACGCCCTCTTCGGATTCCTCTGGATGGCGAGACGCACCACCCCCGGCCTCGAGATGGTCATTACTGCCGGCGTCGTCAAATTCCTCCTGGCCTGGTTGGTCATTGCCCCCTTCATCAGTAAACTCGGCATCATGCCCATCGGAAACGCCGCCCACAATTCCGGCATCATCATCGGCATCCTGGCCGGCGCCGCCTTCGTCCTCCACTACAAGCGGACCCTCACCCTTGCCGCCCTGGTCCTCCTCACCATCGCACTCCTCGTTCCACTCTTCTATATGCCTTGGTCCATCCGGTGGAATTGGAATGAAGGTTTCCGGGCAATAAAAGCGGGACGCTATCAGGACGCGATCGGCTACTACCATCGGGTTCTGGAACGCGAACCCGGAGATGAAGGAGCCCGCCACAATTTGAACATCGCCCGGGGATCACTTGGCTTGGGCGAAGACGAGAAGTGGCCACCAGCAAAGATCGACAGATGACCCCCACCACCCAGCAACGCCTCGCCGCCCGCCTCCCCGACCCCGCGGCAAAACCCGTCATGTTCCAACACTGGACGGACCTCCTCTTCCTCCACTGGGAATACCCCGCCGAAACCCTCCGGGATCTCCTCCCCACCGGCCTCCACCTCGACACCCACGAAGGCAAAGCCTACCTCGGCATCGTCCCCTTCTTCATGTCCGACATCCGGCCACGCTTCCTCCCGGCCGTCCCCTGGCTTTCAAAATTTCAGGAACTCAACCTCCGCACCTACGTCTACGACGACGAAGGAACCCCCGGCGTCTGGTTCCTCACCCTCGACGCCGCCAACCCCATCGCCGTCGCCCTCGCCAGAACCTTCTTCCACCTCCCCTACCGCTTTTCCTGCATGTCCGCCACCGGCCGCGACAAAATCAACTACGAATCCCACCCCTGCAACGGACGCAAATCAAACTACGTCTACCCCCGCCCCACCAACGGCATCGAAGCCGCACCCGACACCCTCGAATTCTTCCTCCTCGAGCGATACTTCCTCTTCGCCCACAACCCGAAACGCGACCGCCTTTACCGCGGCCAGGTCATCCACGCCCCCTACCGCTTCTCCCTCACTTCCGCAAAAGAGTGGAGCACAAACCCCATCACCGAATGCGGCCTCCCCGCACCCGAGGGACCACCCACCCATCAAGCTGTCGCCTCCGGATTCGATGTCCGCATCCTCCCCCTCCAGCGCCTCCGCTAGCCAGCGCTCGCACCGGTGAGAGGCAAGCTGGGTTCGTCAGTTGATGACGATTCCCCCTGAAAATAGGCCGAAGTAGC